>DATJST010000114.1:0-7471 GCA_035503975.1 Acidimicrobiales bacterium
ATATCTCGAGGAAGCGAGCCCTCAGCTGGTGCAGCTGTGCCCGGGTCATCGTCTGGGTGTCGAGGACAACTGGGGCGGGCTGCGCATCCCCCGAGCCCGGGTCCGGGGCTGGGTGTGGCAGGTACCGGGGCGCGATCGCTATCCTGAGCCGTTGCACGGTCGCGACCTGAGCATTGGCAATGTCCCTACGCGACGCCAGCTCCCCGAGCCCCCCGAGCCCTGCGCCAAGCATGCCTACGAGAGCCCGGTTCCCAACCGTGCGCTGAAGACCTAGCAGCCGCGCCGTCCAAGTTGGCCCGCCATCCTGGCGGACTGGTGCAACAGCACGCTCGTCAGTACCCGTGGTGCCGGTCTGGCTCACCCTCGGATGGGCTCGCTCAACCGAGGCACCGGCCGGCTTAGGCACAGTCTCACCGTACAGGCATCTCTCGTCGGCCCGCTCGGCTCGTCGCGGCCAATGCCCTGTGTAGGCAAGGTGCGGGCCGCTCCTTCGGTCCCAGCCCGGCGCCTGCGGACGGCGTCGGTGAGCACTCCCCCGGGTACGGATCGTGGCCCTCCTCGCTAAGAGCGGGGCCGGGGAAGCTAACATCGGTCAGTCCGTGGCGAAAGGATTGCCGTAGTGGCCTCTGGATTGGCAGTCATAGGGAGCGGTTATGTCGGCACTGTCGTCGCCGCCTGCCTGGCCCACATAGGCCACCGCGTGACGGCGGTAGAGTCCGACCCGCAACGGCTGGGCGCGCTCCGCTCCGGCGTGGCGCCCGTCCACGAGCCCGGCCTCGACGAACTGCTCTGCGAAGGGCTGCGGGCAGGCAACCTGCGCATCACCGACGACTTTGCGCTCGCCATGCACGAGTCCGACATCGTGTTCATATGTGTTGGCACGCCCCCCGGGGTCGACGGCCAGCCCGACATGACCGCGATGAAAGAGGTGGCGCGCGAGATCGGGGCGCACCTCAGCTCGCACCACGTGATCGTCACCAAGAGCACGGTGCCGGTGGGCACCAGCCGCTGGGTGCGCACGGTCATCGAGGACTCGGTGGCGCCGCCGGGCCGGGCCGACGACCTGATCGACGTGGTGTCCAACCCCGAGTTCCTCCGCGAAGGCAGCGCGGTACTGGACTTCCTGCTCCCGGACCGCGTGGTGATCGGGGGCGACTCCCCCGCCGCGCTCGACGCCGTGGCCGACGTGTACCGCCCGATCATCGAGCAACGCGTACCCCGCTTCCCCTCGCGGCGGCCATCGGTGCCCTTGGTCAGGACCAATTCGGTCACGGCGGAAATGGTCAAGTACGCCTCGAACTCGTTCCTGGCGACGAAGATCTCCTTCGCCAACCAGATGGCGCGGATTTGTCATTCCATCGGCGCCGACGTGACCGAGGTCACCAACGCCATGGGCCTCGACCAGCGGATCGGCCCGCAGTTCCTGAGCGCCGGTATCGGTTGGGGTGGCTCCTGTTTTGGCAAGGACCTGGCCGCCCTCTTGCGCGCCGCCAAGGACTACGGCTACCAGGCGAGCATCCTCGAGGCCACGATCGCCGTCAACGAGGACCAGCGGTCCTTCGTCGTCGAGCAACTGCTCGCGCACCTGAAGACTTTGCGGGGTGCCCGGGTTGGGCTCCTCGGCCTGGCGTTCAAGCCGGGCACCGACGACACGCGCGACTCGCCCGCCATCGGCGTGGCCGCCCGGCTCATCGACGCCGGCGCCGTGGTGTCCGCCTACGACCCCTTGGTGCGGGAGGTGGAGTGGCCGGACGGCCTGCGGATCCAGGACAGCGCCCTAGCGGCCTGCACTGGTGCCGACGCGGTCGTCCTTGCCACTGACTGGCCCCATTTCACCTCCATGGACCTGGCCGAGATCCGCGCCGTGTGCCGGGGGGACGTCCTGTTCGACGGGCGCAACGCCCTCGACCCGGCCAAGGTCGAGGCAAGCGGGTTCCGCTACCTGGCCGTGGGGCGGGCCAGCGCCGGCATGCGCAGCGGCACCGGTATTTGAAGCTCGCGCGGGCGGTCAGCTCCGCCGGCTGGGGCCTGGCCTCGGCTCTCTCGGCGGCCGCGCTCGTGCGCGCAGTGCGGCCCGAACGCTCGGTCCTCGACGTCGCTGTGACTGCAGCTGCTCCAGTGCTCCTGGCCCCGTCCTGGCTCGTGCTCGTCGCTGCTGTCGGCGCCCGGCAGCGCCGCCTCGCTTTGTTCTCCGCCGCGCTGGCCGGGTACCACCTTTACTCCTCTCGCGTCCCGCGCAAAAACCGTGCTAACGCCTGGCGGAACAGCGAAGGCGAGCCGGTGCGGGTTGTGTTTGCCAATATCCTTTACTCCAACCGCCATATCGAGAGTGCCTTCGCCAGCCTGGCCGTCCCGGACAACGACGTGGTGGCATTGGCTGAAGTCACCCATGCTCACGCAGCCGCCATCGAGCGCTTCTTCCCGCCGAGCGAGTTCCCCGGGCGGTTGGTGGCGATGCCCGGTCCCAGGACGACGGGCATGGCAGTGCTCAGCCGCACGCCACTGGAGAACGCCCGGACCTGGACAAGCCAGGACCACCCCGAGCTGGACGTGGTCGTGCGCACCCGGGGCGGGCGAAGGTTCCGGCTGCTCGCGGTGCACACGTGGGCACCGGTGAGCGCGCCAGCCCTAAGGCGCTGGCGGGCCCAGCTGGACGAGATCGGGGCCCGGGCGAGCAGCCCGCCGATCCCAGGCGGAGCCGGCTCACCCACCACGCAGGAGCACAGGAGCGGCCCCACAGCCGGGGCCGAGACCGCAGCCGGGGCCCTGGTGGTCGGCGACCTCAATGCGACCGTGCAGCACCGCAGCCTGGCTCGGCTCACCGCGAGAGGCCTGGCGGACGCGTCCCACGGCGCACCCCCGGGCTGGCACGCCACCTGGCCGGCCAACAGGTGGTGGTGCCCACCGTTCCTCGGGCTCGACCACGTCCTGGCCGGCCCTGGAATAGTCGTGCGGCGCGCCTCCGCCGAGCGGGTCCCAGGCAGCGACCATCGCGCGGTAGCCGTCGTCGCCGTGTTGCCGGTAGCCCCGCCCTCGTGAACGGTGCTACCCGCCGCCGTCCACGCCCCCCTTTGGCCCTAACCCTGCGGCGTTCCTGAGGCGCTACGTGGCGCGACCCCGACGCCGACCTTCCTGTAGCGCAGGAGCGGGCTCGGCTTGCGCGGCTGTGCTAGCCGTGGCGGCCTTTTCTTCCCGACTTCGCTCCTTTTCCATAGCTCGCGCACGTCGTAAAGCTGCAACTTGCCGTCGGTCGGGCCCGCCACCGAAAACACGAGCACACCGCGGTGCTCGACGAGGTGAAAAAAGGCCGGGCTCCCGACGGCGTAGCCCTGCGCGACGAGCAAGGTGGACAGCAGCACGTAGTCCACCTTGTGCCGGCGCAGCGCCGCCAGGGTCACCCACTGCCCCAAAACGGCATTGTGGATCAGGAACTCGCCCGTGTTCTCGGTCGCCGATATCACCGAGCCCGCCGCCACGTGCTTGGCCTCCCATTTTAGGAACACCCGGTACTCGTCGTCGGGGCGGGTGTGCACGACCGCCCAAACAGTGGCGTCAAAGACGAGCAATGCCGATAACAGCACGGCGACGCCTGCTCTTTTCCACTGCCAGGCGCTCGGCCGCACACCCGCGACAAGCAGGCAGAGGCACGCCGTCGCGGGCGCCAGCGCGATGTAGTACATCTGCTCCTCGATGGTGCCGAAGAGCGTTGCGTACGCCAGGTAGGCGGCGGCACACAGCCCCCATATGGCCAAGAGGGCGCCAACCGGGCCGGGCACAGCCGACGCGGCCCGGTGCGCCCCGGGGTCGCCAGCGCGCGTCCAAGGCCGCAGCCGCCAAAGGAGCAGCGCGGCCGCCAAGGACCCGAACGCAAGGACCAGGTAGGTCATGGCGAACTGGGAGCCGTCGGCGAAGGCACGCGATAACAGCGACACATGAGTCGTCGGGGCGTTGAAGCCGGTCACTTGCTTGGAACCGACGCCGCGTAGCACATCGGAGCTTTGCGCGGACCACCAGGGCGCCCACCCCATGGAGGCGATTGTGAGCCCGGCGCAAATGCCGTAGCCGGCGACCGCGGTAGCCAGCACCAACAGGGCCTGCCGGCGGGGCACGACCAGCTGAGTCAGGAGCAAAACGACGAGCGTGGCCAGCACGACCAGCCCAAAGGTCTCCTTGGTGCTGAGCGCTGTCGCGGCCAGTACTCCCGCCCCCATCAAGGCCAGCCAGTTGGGCCGGGACGCGGGCCGGCGGCAGGCTACGGCCAGGCAGGCGACCATGCCGGCCGTTGGGGCCTGGGCCAACGGCTCGAGCATGACGCGGCTGTCATAAAGGATGGCGAACGGGTCGAGGGCCACGACAAGCCCGGCCGCGACCGCGGCCCACCAAGGCGCGGCACGGCTCACGACAAAGGCGATTGCCGCCGGCACCAAGGCACCAGCTAGCGCAGTGACAGACCGGAGAGCATAAAGAGTGCTTTCGGTCCCGCCGTGGAGGCCGAACAACTTGACCACGACTGCCAGCACGGCAAAACCAGCGGGGGGATGGAGAGCGAAGGGCTCGCCGTAAAGCACCAACCCATGGCCATTAGCGAGGTTAATGGCGATGTTGGTGTAGGAGATCTCGTCCACGAAAATGTCGTAGGACCGCGCGGCCTCTAAAAGGCGCAGCAGCAGGGCCAGCGCAAAAATGACCAGCAGGCCGCCGGCGAGCAGGCGGGTGCCACGGGGGCGGAAATGCGCGAGCGGCCGCGCTGCCCCTGAGGTAGCCGGCAAAGTTCCCTCAGCCTGGGTGGCTAAAGGTGGAGCGAGGGTCTGGTTGCTCAAGAGCATGAAGGCGCGCCAATCGACCCTACATTGTCGCTGCGATTGGCTCCAGCGGGCGCCAACCCGAGCGCTCGCCGCGGGCCATCTTGCGTACGCAAGGGCGACATGGACTTTTGGCGTCTGCACGGCCGCCCTCAGTGGTGAAATGGCTTCGCCAAAGCGCGCTCACTGTTTGATCCGACATACTTTCGGGCATGTCGGCGCCGGCACGTATGCTGTGAACACGTTGCGAGCAAAACCGGAGCTCGGGTAGTGGCGCGTCGCCATCGTGGCGCGCCGCGGCAGCGGTCCTGTGGGGCGCGGCGCGCCATCGCTAGTTTCGCGGTCGCTGCCACCGCCATTGTTGCGCCCGGTTTGACGGGAGCTGCCCAGGCGGCCCTATCAAACAGCCACACCCACATGGTGACAAGCCTGCAGACAGGCCACCCGACCGTGCTTGGCCTGCTCGGCGTCAGCGGCAAGTACTACGCGACGGAGAAGGCCAACGGGATCGCGGCTGTGACCGTGGACATCAGCTGGGCCAATGCGGAGCCTGTCGCCGGCCGCTACTCCACCCCCTATCTGACCACCATCCGGCAACGGCTGGCGGCCGCACGCGCCGCCGGCTTGGCGGTCGTGGTCGACCCTGGTCTCCAGTACACGCCGGCGTGGGTGTTCGCCCTGCCC
The DNA here is from genome assembly GCA_035503975.1 of Acidimicrobiales bacterium. Classification (GTDB taxonomy): domain Bacteria; phylum Actinomycetota; class Acidimicrobiia; order Acidimicrobiales; family Palsa-688; genus DATJMJ01. The sequence continues at coordinate 5,487 of DATJST010000114.1, forward strand.
GGGGGGACCCGCTTCATAGACCAGTACGGGCAGGTGTTCACGGGCCCGGCCGCCTCAGGTGACGACGTAGCAAACGCGGTCACGGACCTAAACGTGCGGGCGGCCGAGGCGACGTACCTGCGTTGGCTGGCGAAGGCTCTCCACGGTAGCCCGGTCCTGGCCGTGCGGGTGGGGGGCGGTCCCTTGGGCGAGCTTCGCTACCCCGACACCACTTATCAGGGCCGCAGCAACTGTTTTTGGGCCTACGACGAGAGCACGCAAGCCGCTTCCACGGTGAGGGGATGGGTCCCCGGGACGGGGACGCCGCGCCAGGCAGCGCTCTTTCTTGCGGCTTACAACAACAACCTGGTCCGCTACGGCGACTGGTTGGACAGCCAGGTCGGGGCCGATTTTGGCGTCCCCGAACTCGTGATGCTCCCAGGCTGGGGCGAACGCCCAGGCGCTGCCGCCCTCGAGACAGCGTCGCGCTTGACGCTCGACCGGCCCGAGTTCAACGAGGGCTCGGATTGGTCGGCGCTGCTCGCTTCGTTGCCGCGGGCGTCCGAGTCAGTCGCCTACTCCACTTATCTGGACGCACCCTCGTTCTCCTCCACGGCCGAGGGCGTCGACCCGATGGACTTCATAGCTTCCCTGGCAAAACACACCGTGCTGCGCCTGGGAGGGGAAAGCTCGAGCGGCGGCAACGAGGCCGACCTCGACCTAATGGTAAAGCGAGCCTTGCGCCTGCACCTCGTGATCGTGGATTGGTTTGACGAAGCGGCAGTGGTCGGCAGCAGCGCCTCGCACGCCGATAGCGCCCCCAGTTTCAGCGACCTCCGTGCTGCCGCAGCCGAGCTCACACACGGGCCCTAGGTACCCCAGGCCAACCATGCGGCCCGGCCCCAGGCTCGGGGGTGCGTGCCCGGCGTGGCGCGATGGGGCGCGGGACAGTACCGCACGGCGCGGCCGATGACGAGCACGCTGAACGACGACCAGGCCGGCCAGGCGGCGGCCATGAGCGCACGCGAATCGCTTTCCCTGACCGGGGCGAACAGCACCCCGATCGCGCCCATCCGGTCGCGGCACCCTCAGGCCCCGGTATTTTCTCCTCCCTACCAGCCGGCTCCTGACCTGCAGATCGTGGTCCCGGTCCTCAACGAAGAAGGCCGCGTGGGGCCAACGATCGATGCCCTTTGTAGCCATCTGGCCGGCCAACCGTGGTCAGCCGCCTTGATCGTCGTGGACAACGGCAGCGCCGACGGGACCTCTGAGGTGGTCGACCAGGCACAGGGGGGACGCATCGCCGTCGAGGTGATCGGCTGCCGGCGGCGCGGTAAGGGCGCCGCTGTGAGGGCGGGCGTGCTCTATTCGACGGCCCGCTGGGTCGGGTTTTGCGACGCCGACCTGGCTACCTCGCCAGCGACCGTAGACGGCGCCGTGGAGCTCCTGGCCGAGGGGTGGGACGTCGTCATCGGCTCGCGCTACTGCCCGGGTGCGCGGACCCTGGTCCGCCAACCGCCGCTGCGCCGGGCGGGGAGCGCTGTCTTTCGTGCCCTGGCCCGGCGCATGGGCGTGCCCGTGTCGGACACCCAATGCGGGTTCAAGTTCTTTGACGGGGCCCATGCCCGCGCTTTATTTGCGCAGGCAAGACTGGAAGGTTTTGCCTTCGACATCGAGATCCTTTCCAAGGCGCACCGGGCCGGGCTCAGCATTGCGGAGCTGCCGGTGGACTGGAGCAACAGGGAAGGCTCGACGCTGCGCCCCGTGGCGGACGGCTTGCATGCGCTCCGCGAGCTGCGCGAGATGCGCCGCCGGCAAATCACCGAGCGGGCCTAAGCATGGCTCGAACACCCGACTTGCTCGTCGTCCTGAACTGGAGAGACCTGGACCATCCCCAGGTCGGTGGGGCCGAGGTCTACTGCGAGCAGGTCGGGCGCCGCATGAGCGCCATGGGCGAACGCGTGGTGCTACTGACGTCCCGCGTAGCGGGCCGCCCGCGCCGCGAA
>DATJST010000115.1:0-2280 GCA_035503975.1 Acidimicrobiales bacterium
GATCGTGACCGGACCCGAAATCGAGGTGAGGATAGTCGTATTGGTGCTGAGGGTCATGTCTTGGACCGCCATGAGATCTCGGTGTCTGCGATCAAACCGGTAGATGGCGGGTCCACAAATGAGGGAGAGGTGGGCCTCCTAGTCGCTCGCCCAGAAATGGGACCCGCCGGGCCGTGGCCGCTGGCTGGCCCAAAGGGCGGGGCTACAGCGTCCCCGCGCCCGGTTTGCCTCGGTGTTACTACACGCTGTAGTACATCTGCGTACACGTACGCACAGAGATCCCGTGGCGACCAACCTCGACGCCGTCTCAAGGTAGCCAATGCCCCACCACTTCCAGGCCATCCTGGGCTGTGAACCGCCTCCCAAGAAGATCCGGGACGTTCCGTTGTCATTGCCTGTACGAACCTCGATGACCGATGAGCGCGAAATCCCCGGAAGACCGCAAGCGAAAGCACAACGGGAGCCACTCGCCTCGGTCACGCGGGGCCTACGCGCGCAGGTCGTGGTCACATCGGTGCTCGTCGTAGTTTTCTCGGCGGTCCTGCTCGCCTCCGCCCCAGCCGCCTTCGCGGACGGCGATCCAGGAAGCGACGTGTTGGTCAACCAGGATCTGTTCCTTGCCGCCGATGCTGGCGTTTCGATCCACCAGCAAGTGCAGATCGACGACCTGCTCAACGCGGCGCACCAGAGCGGATTTCCAATCCGGGTTGCCGTTATCGCTCAGCCTGACGACCTCGGGGCGGTGACGCCCCTGTGGGAGAAACCGGCGGCCTATGCCGAGTTCCTCGGCATAGAGCTGTCGTTGGCGTACAGGCAACGCCTGCTCGTCGTGATGCCGAACGGCTTCGGTTTCAACTGGCCCGGGCACTCAAACCAGGCTGCTGACCAACTGCTCTCTGCGGTGTCCGTAGGACCGGGCGGAAGCGGCCTCGCGCAGGCCACTGAGACGGCGGTTCGCCAGCTCGCCACGGCGGCCGGAGTCAACCTGGCGACCACCCAAGTTGGTGGACCGAAGGAAGGTGGCGAAGGCGCCGCAAGGACACCCGCGCACGTCGCTCGTTCGGCTGCCTCAAGCGGCTTCAACCCGGCGGCACTCCTGGGCGCCATGGCGGTCCTGGCCGCGGTCACCCTCGCCGTCTGGTTCGTCCTCGGTGGTCGTCTGAGGGTCGATCTCCACGGGCTCCGAGGCCCGCTGACGAATTTGCGCACGCGCGCTCGATCGTTGTTGTCACGGCTGCGCCCGGGGACACCGGGATTCGCGGTGGGCTTGACCATGAGCGCGGTCGTCACGTTCGGCGCGTTTTACTTCACCGTTGCGCATGCGGCCCCCAGCCAGGCCGTGGGCCAGGCGCTGGCGCGCAACCCGTCGCTCGGCCCCGGCCAGTCGATGTCCCGACCGGCGCCCGACTTCAGGCTGACCGACCAATTCGGCCAGTCCGTCTCACTGGGCCAATACCGGGGGAAGGTCGTGCTCCTGGCCTTCAACGACTCGGAATGCACGAGCATCTGTCCGCTGACGACCAGCGCCATGGCGCAGGCCAAGTCCTTGCTCGGTGCGGCAGGCTCGCAGGTGCAGCTCTTGGGCGTGGACGCGAACCCGAAGGCCATTTCGATCGCGGACGTGCTGTCCTACTCGGCGGTTCACGGCCTGCTGGGTAGTTGGCGCTTCTTGACCGGCTCATTGTCGCAGTTGCAGCGGGTATGGGCCGAGTACGGCGTGGCCGCCGAGGTCCAACAGGGCCTGATCTCACACACACCGGCGCTCTACGTCATCGGTCCCGACGGCAGAGAACGGATCCTTTTCCTCACGCAGCAGTCCTACGCCGCCGTCGGACAACTCGGACAGCTGCTCGCCCAGGATGCTTCGGCACTGCTCCCAGACCATCCGCCGGTGAACTCGCACCTCTCCTACACCTACATCCCTGCGATCAGCCCCACGTCCGTCGTACACCTTCCCCGCGTGGGGGGCCGGACGGCCGAACTGGGGCCGGGAGCGCCTCGGCTGGTGCTGTTCTTCGCCACATGGAACAAGGAGGACACCAGTCTGGCCGGCCAGCTCGACCAGCTCGACTCGTACGAGGCGTCTGCCCATGAAGAGGGTCTGCCGGCGCTGACTGCGGTGGACGAGGCGACAACTGAGCCTTCCGCGACGGCGCTCCATGCGTTCCTCAGCCAATTGCCCAGCTCCCTTGATTATCCCGTTGCCATCGACAAGAGCGGACGGGTGGGTGACGGCTACATCATCAACGGGACGGGCAGTGAAGGCATGCCGTGGTTCGT
>DATJST010000116.1:0-6286 GCA_035503975.1 Acidimicrobiales bacterium
GCTCTTACCTGCGCCATTGTCCCCACATAGGGCGGTGACCTTGCCCGCCGCGACCACTAGGTCTACCCCACTCAGAGCTCGCACGGGACCGAAGCTTTTCTGGATCCCCCGCAGCTCGAGCAGGGGCGCCCCCCGGGGTAGCAGGTCGATGGCCTGCGCCCCACCCTGAACAGAAACAGCCATACCTAGCTCAAGCCCTCCTTCCGGCAGCCCTGCCCTCCTAGTCGGGCCGCACCCCATAAGCACGACCCCAGATGGACAGTCCTTGTCCTAGGGACCGCAGCGCAACGGCGCAGGCGCCTGGGCCGGAACTCGACCCAGGCGCCTTGCGCACAACCAACAAGCTAGAAGGCTACGGGTTGATACCCGCCGCCTTGCACGCGGAGGCGGTGGCGTACGGAGATGCGCACAGGGTGGAGGCAGGAACGAAGTTGTCGGCGATAACCGTCGAGCCCATGTTCTTGGCCGTCACCCATTCGGGCGACAAGAGCACCGACGAGACTTCCTTGTGCTCGACGGAGTCAAGCGTCTTGCCGTTGAGCAGCGCTGCCGGCGGGGTCATGTGGGCACGGGCGTACACAGCAAGAGCCACGGCCGCTTGCGCCTCGAGGTAGATCGGCTTGTAAACCGTGCCGCATTGGTACCCGAGGAGGACATTGGCCAAGCCCTGGAGCGTGGCGTCCTGGCCCGTGAAGGGCAAGGTGTGGGGCTTGAGCCCCTTGCTCGTGACCAGGTAGTGGATGATCGGGGCGGCATTCTCGTCATTGGGTGTGAGCACCGCGTTGATGTCAGAGTGGGACGTGTAAATGCCCTGGAACTCGCTGAGGGCCTGAGACGGCGTCCACGTGCCTGCGGGCACCTCGTTGGGCTGGAGCTTGCCCACGAGGGTGTACTTGCCCGAGCTGAAGTAAGGCTGGAGGACTGCGTCGTACCCGTCGGCGAACAGCGTGGCGTTGTTGTCGGTGTCGGCGCCGTGCATCACAAGGACGACCGGCTTGCTGACGCCCCAAGAGGTGATGCAGCTGACCAGCCCGTTACCGAGCAGGGTCCCGACCACCACGTTGTTGAAGCTGTCGTAGTACTTGCGCTGGCCACCGAGGGTCAAGCGGTCGTAGTCGATGGTCGCAACACCGTGGGCGGCGTTGTAGGACTCGATCTTGGCGCCTACGCCGGAGTCCAACGGGTCCATGATGACGACCTTGTCGCCCGCCGTCACGGCAGCCTCGTCCATGGCCAGTTCTGTGGCATCGCTGCCGTCAGCGTTCTCGACGTAGATGTCGGTCGGGGGGAGGCCGGCTTTTTGCATGGCCTCGTTCAGGAACGGCGCGTCGAACTCGACGTAGCGGGTCGAGGAAACGGTGTCGGGAAGGATGGCCGTTATGCCACCCGAGCCCTTGGCGACGATGGGCTTGAGCAGCGCCATGGTCGTGAAATTGCGGTTGAAGCTGGTTGCCGTAATGCCCATGGGTGCGGCCGAGGCAGAAGGTGCCACCTGGACACCGAAGGCCGCGAGCGTCGCGGCCAGGGTGACCGTGGCCGCGCCTACCGTCCGGACCTTGCGTGAAATATTCATACTCTGTTCCCCTTTGTCCATCAGGAAGAATGTGGAGCGGGTTGCCAATTTGTCCGATTTGTCCGTGCACGCCCGGGAACGGTCGCCATCGGTTGAAGACGCCGATGGGAACCGCCGCACCCCGTACGGATGGTGTGCAGTCCCGGCGGACCGGCCGGAGTGGTTGTCGGTTGGCTCCGGCGTGCCCGACGGTAGGTCGGGCATCGTGAACGCAAACGTGAAAGAAGAGCGCCCAACATTAATAAAGTGTGAAGAATTGGTTAAATCAGCCGTGATCAGCCCGGCACGAGCCGGTAGCCGGCTCGCGGCTGGGTAATGATGACCGGCGGCCCCCCGTTGCTCTCCAACTTGGCCCGCAACCGGCGGACGTAGACGCGCACGTACTCTGTCTCGGTGGCGTAGCCCGGGCCCCACACCCGGCGCTGGAGCTGGGCGTGGGTGAGCAGCTTGCCCCGGTTGACGGCGAGCTCGCGGAGCAGGGCGAACTCGGTCGGGGTGAGGTGGACGACCTCGCCGCCGCGGGTTACCAGCCGCATCTCCAGGTCGACCACGAGATCTCCGACCTCGATGCGCAACGGCGAGACCTCCACCGGCTCGGCCGGGCGCGTGCGCCGCAGCGTGGCGGTGATCCGGGCCAACAGCTCCTCGATCCCGAACGGCTTGGTCATGTAGTCGTCGGCCCCGAAATTGAGCGCCGCCACCTTGTCGTGCTGGCCGCCCCGGGCGGAGACGACGATGATGCCGACCCCGGAGCGTTCGCGCATCTGGCGGCACAGCTCGAACCCGTCTGCATCGGGCAGCATCAGATCCAGCAGCACCACGTCGGGCGCCTCGGTCTCGAGCATCTGCAGGGCGCGCGAGCCGTCGGGCGACACACAGGTGTCAAACCCGCGCACGATGAGGTTGCTGCGGATCAGGTCGACGATGTTCGGGTCGTCCTCGACCAGCAGTGCCTTGGTGCGCCTCTCCGTGACTGTCATGGTGTCATGCCACGTTCTCTCCTGGGCCCTCGACGGGCAGCACGATCAAAAAGCACGCTCCCCGTTCGGAACCTTCCAGCCCTATGTGGCCACCGTGGGCGGTCACGATACCGCGGGCGATCGACAACCCCAGGCCGGCGCCGGTTGCGCTGGTCGGGCCCCGCGCCTGGGAATCGAACAATAGGGCGCGCAGCTCGGGAGCGATGCCGCGGCCGTCGTCGGCCACCCGGATGGCCACGGTGTCGTCGCTCCCCGCCGAGACCGTCACGTGCACCCGCACGCCGGCGTCGTTGTGGCGGAGTGCGTTGTCGAGGAGGTTGACGAAGACCTGTTCGAGACGGTCGTGGTCGGCCCACACCGGACCGAGCGACAGCGCGCAGTCGACGCTGACCGCTTTCTCCCGCCCCGGTGGCAAGCACGAGACGGCCGCCTCCAGCACCAGGGCAAGGTCGCACCAGTCCGGCTGCAGGCGCAGCAGGCCCGCCTCGATCGCCGAGAAGTCGAGCAGGTCGCCGACCAGGCGGCCGAGGCGGGCTGACTCGCCGGCGATACGGTTCAAAAAGCGCAACTTGGACTCGTCGTCCCAGGTCACGTCGGGCGCCAGCAGGCTGCTGGCATAGCCGCGGATAGCCGTGAGCGGCGTGCGCAGCTCGTGGCTCAAGCGGGAAAGGAAGTCGCGCTGCAGCTGATGGGACCGCCGTAGCGCCGCCGCCTGCTGGTGGGCCTGCTCGGCTTCGTCGCGCTCCAGGGCCAGGCGCACGGAGTGGGCGCCGTCTGAGAGCAGGGCGAGGGCGTCGTCGGGCAGCGCGGCACCCGTCCAGCGCCCGATCAGGGTGGCACGTCCTCCGGGGGCGTCGAAAGTGGTGGCCACGACGTCTCCGGCCGGCCCGGTGCTGAGAGTGCGTGGGCTGAAGACCGGGGCGGGGCCCGAGAAGGCGCGTATGGCCGCCGAGGCGTCCCGCCGGGGCGGCTCCCAATGCGGCTGGTTGGCCGAGTCGACATAGGCCGCGCAGCGGGGTGGGCCGGCGGTGGTGCGCAACCACAGCTCGATCTCCTCCGCACGCAGGCCCCGGTGCAACGACTGCAAGGCCTGGAGGAGGCCTTTTGCCACCTGTTCTGGGCCGGCCAGGGTTTCCAGCACCTCACGAATAGTCTCGAGCACCCGGTTGCGGGCTGTTACCTCGCCGAACAAACGGTCACGCTCGATGGCTCCCGCGGCGTAACCCGCGTAGAGAGAAACCAGGTCCATCTGGTCGCGCTGGGGCCGCCCGGCGAAGGGCTGGCAGCCGGTGATGACCCCGATGAGCCCCGTCTGCCCGATCAGCGGCACCGACCACGAGCTCCGCACCCCGGCACTGCGCCCGAGCGCAGCAAAGCGCGACCACGGCGCGCTGGCGTCGATGTCCTCGTCGAGCACGTTGCGGCCGGTCTCGGCGACCATGCCCATCGGGCCGCCCTCGGCGCCCACCGGCAAGGACGCCCACGCAAGCAGGATCGGGGACGGGAAGCCGGTGCTGGCCACAAGGCGCAGAGAACGTTCGTCGAGGAGGTGGATGCACAGCTGCTCGATGCTCAGGGCCGAGGCCAGGGCCGACAGGACCAGGGGAAGGCTCGAATTGGGCTTCGCCGAAGCCAGCTGGTCGACCAGGGTTTGCAGGCGGGTGAGCTGGTGCCGCGCGCTGTCGTCGAGGGTGTGGCCCGACATGATCGCCACAACGTCCTCGGGGTGAGTCTCCGAGGGGGCCAAGTCTGCGGCAACGAGCCCCCTGTGGAGCACGAGGATCCGGTCGGCCATATGAAAGACCTGGTCGACGTCGTGGGAGACCAGGAGGATGGTCGTCCCGCCGGCGTTCAATTTCATTATGAGCTCTTCGACCTGGCGCGTCTCGTGGACGCCGAGCGACGCTGTCGGCTCATCGAGGACGAGGAGCCTGGGCCGGGACTGCATAGCCCTGGCGACGGCGATCAGCTGGCGCTGGCCCGCCGACAACGAACGTACCGGCCGGGAGCTGTCGACCCTTATCCCGTAGGAGGCGACGATGGCGTTGGCGGCCACCGTGGCCCGTGCATCGGAGGTGAACCACCGGCCCATCTCACGCCCGAGGAACAGGTTGCTGGCCACGTCCAGGTTGTCGCACAGGGCAGCGTCTTGCCAGACCACCGCGAGACCGGCCGCGGCTGCGTTGCCGTGCGAGCGTACCCGTGCCCCGTTGACCAGCACATCTCCCGCGTCGGGGAGTATGTCCCCGGCTATGCAGCGCACCAGCGTCGACTTACCGGCGCCGTTCTCCCCCGCCAGGGCGACCAGCTGCCCAGCTCCCACCTCGAAGTCGACCCCGTTCAGCACGTGGAGGTCGCCGTACGCGACGTACAGGCCGCGCGCCTTGAGCAGGGGCGCGCCGGGAGCTCCGACCGGCCCGGCACCCCGCGTAACTGTGGCTACCATCACTCACAGTCTGCTACCTCGGCCGCTGCCCATAAGGCCGGTTGCCGCTGGGCGGCACCGGGCGCGCGGAACCTGTTACCCGCTGCCCTGAAAAGGGGAGAGCTGGGTACACTTTTTGCGCGCTCGCTCTGAGCGCTGACAAGTTACGCATCCCTATGATGCACAACTGCTCAGCGCTCTGGGCGCGTGTGGCAACGGCGCGCGAAAACGGCCCACGGCCCGGACCGCACGGGGTGAGCCATGACAAGCTACGCACGCGCTGCTGGTTGCCAGACGGGGCAGAGGCCCGCCGCGGCCAGACCGAGGGACGGGGGCGGTCTTAGCGGGCGCTCGCCAACGCCAGGCTGGCGTAACTCTCGAAGTCGCCGTAGCTCTCGCTGCCCCCATCACCGTCGCCAAGCCAGGGTGCCGCCCGGCGCAAGGCATGGGCCGGCACGTAGGCGGGAGCCAAGGGGGGCTCGTATTCGGGCCGGAGCCGTTGCTCGGGCCGCGCGTCGTCCTCGGGGGCTGGCACCGCGAGCGCCGGCGGCCACATTGGCGCCTCGGCCTCGCCCCGCAGCCACTCGTCGGCCCAAGGCTGCGGGCCAAGGCCCTGCCGGGGGGCCAACGCAGGAGCGGGCACGCGTGCGCGGGGACGGGTGCCGGCACCGGCGCGGACGGGCGCGGGGGCCGGCACGGTTGGTGGTGCAAGCGGACGCGCTGGGCGGCGTGCGGGCTCGGCCACCCGCCCGCCGTTCCTTGCCCGGGTGGTCATGACCAGCAACAACAGGTAGCCGACGAGGAAGACGTCGGACATGACCTGGAGCGCCAAGGCGTAGCGCGAGCCGCTAAAAACCCAGGTCACGGCGCTCAGGACGGCCAGGAGGCTGAGCACGAGCAGGACGTCGCGGCGCCGCCGACGCACGACCATCCGCTTGTGCCTGGCCGTAGCAGCCGCCGCGAAGGGCGCCGCAGAGGGGGTGACCTTGGGAGCCGGGGTAGCGCCTGGCGCGCCGCCGGTGCGCGTGTTCGCCGGCGCCACGCGCGCCGGGGTCGCCTCCTCGAGCACGCTCATGACGTTCTGGAAAACTCCCACCGTGTCCCCCGTAGCGGCCGGCCGCCGTGACCAGAACCAATAGACCAAAACAATGCCCCAAAGGCCCGCGACCAGAAGCTCAGTACCCATACAACAACTCCTCGGACAACTGAGGATCCTTTATCCGACCGTAGCCCGCGCTAAAGCAGAAATGGTGGATGCTCCTGCACCCGCCTATGGAATGGTGGTAACGGGATCCAAAAACCCACATG
>DATJST010000117.1:0-36693 GCA_035503975.1 Acidimicrobiales bacterium
CTCGCATCGTGCTCGGGTCGACGACAGCGTCCTCCCCGCTTCCCATCTTGCAGGTGCAGGACGGGTGTAGTGCCGTTTCGCCGTCGCGGGCTACCCAGTCGAGGATCTCCTCGTCCGTCTGGACGTCCGGACCGGGCGAGAGCTCCCCGCCGTTGAACTCGTCCATGGCCGGCTGGCTTAGGATGCGACGACCGAGGCGCACTGCCTCCACCCACTCCCGCCTGTCTCGGACAGTCGAAATGTAGTTGAACCGGATCGCCGGGTGCATGGTGGGGTCGGTCGAGCGGACCTTCACCGAGCCGCGGGCGTCTGAGTACATCGGCCCGATGTGGATCTGGTAACCGTGGCCAGCCGACGGCGCTGAGCCGTCATAGCGTACCGCGATCGGCAGGAAGTGGAACATGAGGTTCGGGTAGACGACGTCGTCATTGCTACGGGCGAAGCCACCCGCCTCGAAGTGGTTCGTGGCCCCCGGCCCTTTGCGGAACAGAACCCACTCGAGCGCCACCATAGGACGGTTGCGCCACTTGAGAGCCGGAGTGACCGAGACCGGCTTTGTACATGCATATTGGATATAGACCTCGAGGTGGTCCTGAAGGTTCTCCCCAACACCGGGCAGGTCGACCACCGGGGTGATGCCGAGGGCAGCGAGGTCGCCTGCGTCGCCGACGCCGGAAAGCTGGAGAAGCTGAGGTGAGTTGATCGAACCACCACAGCAGATCACCTCGCCAGCGCGTGCCTGCTCCCGGCGGCCTCTCGAAACGTACTCGACCCCTACGGCGCGGCCATGCTCGAACAGGACCCGCGTAACGAAGGCTCGGGCCCTGACTTCCAGGTTGGGACGGCCCATCGCAGGATGGAGGTAGGCTCGCGCCGCGCTCAGGCGCCGGCCGCGGTGGATGTTCCTGTCAAAAGGGGCGAACCCCTCCTGGCGGTAGCCGTTGACGTCGTCGGTGAGGGTAAGCCCCGCCTGCACGACGGCGCCCAAAAACGCCCCAAACAGAGGGTTGGTGGCCGGCCCGCGCTCGAGCACAAGTGGGCCGCTCCTCCCGCGGAAGTCGTCGTCACCCACGAGAGAGGTCTCCATCCTCTTGAAGTAGGGCAGGCAATGGGCATAATCCCATGCGGTCATACCGGGGTCAGCGGCCCAGCGCTCGTAGTCGAGCGGGTTGCCCCGCTGGAAGATCATGCCGTTGATCGAGCTCGACCCGCCGAGCACCTTTCCCCGGGCATGGTAGATCCGCCGCCCCTTCATGTGAGGCTCCGGCTCCGACTCGTACTTCCAGTCATAGAAGCGGTTCCCAATGGGGAACGTGAGCGCAGCCGGCATGTGGATGAAAACGTCGAAGGCATAATCAGGGCGGCCGGCTTCGAGGACGAGCACGCTCGTCGATCGGTCAGCGCTTAACCGATTTGCCAGGCAGCACCCCGCCGAGCCGCCCCCGACGATGATGAAGTCGTGAGCGATCACGGCTGCTCCAAGACAAAGGTGACGGTTTTCGGCTCGGTGAAAGCCTCATGGGTGCTCGTCCCGCCGACCCGGCCGATTCCACTGGCCGAGCCCGCCCGGCCGCCAAAGGGGACATGGGACTCCCAAAGGTTGGTCGAGGCGTTGATGTTCACCCAGCCAACCTCGGCACGCTCGGCGAAAGCGAGCCCCCGGGCTAGATCTCGAGTGAACACCGCCGCGGTCAAACCGTACAGAGAGCTGTTCAGCAGCTCGAGGGCCTCGGCCTCCGTGGCAACTTTCAGGACCGGGACGACGGGCCCGAAGGTCTCCTCGTCGACTATGGCCATGCCGGGCCGAACGCCGTCGAGGACCGTCGGCTCGTAGAACAGGTCCGTGGCGAAGCCGGTCGCACGCGAACCTCCCATGAGAACGCCGGCCCCAGCCGTCTTGGCTTCGGCGACGTGCGAAGCGACTTTGTCGGCGACGGCCCCGTTGTTCAGCGGGCCCATGGTCGTCATCGGGTCGAGAGGGTCGCCGAGGCGCACCGACGACGCCGTCACGGAGAGCAATAGGTCGAGGTATTCCTCGTGCACCGCCTCGTGGACAAGGAAGAGCTCGCCCGCGGTGCAACTCTGCCCGGCGCACAGGAAAGCCGCCTCGGTGCTCGCCCGGACGGCGACCTCGAGGTCGGCATCGTCGAGGATGACCATGGGGCCGTTCCCCCCGAGCTCCAGGATTTGTCGCTTGCCGGCGGCGTTACGGGCGACCTCGGCGCCCGAGGCAACCGACCCGATAAAGCCGATGGCGGCGACCTTGGCGTGCCGGCAGAGGGCCGCACCCACGACCTGCCCGGCCCCGGGCACGAAGTTGAACACGCCGGGCGGCAGCTCTTCACCGATGATCCCGGCGAGGAGCGCCGAACAGAGCGCTGTCGTGGGGGCCGGGACCCATACAACGGCATTGCCGGAAGCCAGGGCGGGCGCCAGTAGTTCAGCCGCCATGGTGTACGGCCAGTTCCAAGGCGTAATGGCCCCAACAATCCCAACGGGGACCCGATAGGAAAGCACGCGGCGGGCCGCTGACGTCGACGGTGGCATCGTTCCCCCGCCACGGGTGGCATCAGCGGCAGCCATGGAAAAATAGACGACGAGCTCGTCAACCTCGTCATAAGCCTCGGCGTGCAAGGGTTTTCCCTGGTCGAGGCTGAGCAACAGCGCCAGCTCGCCACGGCGGGCGACGATCTCTGACGCGACCCGCTCGCACGCTGCGGCTCGTTCAAACGCGCTTACCCGCGCCCAGGCAAACTGGGCGCGGCCTGCGGCAGTTACCGCGTCGTCGATGTCCTCAGGTGTGCCCAGCACATAGCTCCCGAGCACACCGCCTGTCGACGGGTTTAAAGAAGGGGCTATCTTCTGCGACAGCGTCTTTCTCCACGACCCCGCAATAAAAGGGAGCGCCTGCTCAATCATGTACCCGGTACCGGGCCCCGATGTTGGCCCTCCGATATTGGCCGGGACGACCATGGAGGGGGCTCGTTGACAGCATGCCGGGCGCCGCAGTACGGTCACGGTGGTTGCTCAAGAACTAGCTATCTTAGGTGGTTTTCAACTTGAGCAATGGTGGACCAGGACTGCGAGGATCAGTGAGCAGCAGGAAATCGGTCGTCGTAGTCGGAGGCGGGATTGTCGGCTGCGCGGTCGCCGAGGAGCTGACGCGCGACCCTGCGATCGGCGTGACCCTGGTCGAAAAGGGGGCTCTGCCGTGCGCCGGCGGGTCGACTTCGCATGCGCCAGGGCTGGTGTTCCAAACAAACCCCTCGCGCACCCTCAGCCAGTTCGCGAAGTACTCCGTACGCCGCTATCGTGAGCTGTCCCACCGTGGGACCGACGGTTTCAGCCCGGTCGGCAGCATCGAGGTGGCAACGACAGAGGAGCGTCTCGCCGACATTCGCCGGCGCCACGGTTTCGCCACCGCTTGGGGCATCGAGTCGCGGGTCATCGACCGCGACGACGTTGTCAGACGCTTCCCCATCATTGACCGCTCGGCCGTGCTGGCCGGCCTGCACGTGCCATCCGATGGCCTGGCTCACCCGACCGTCGCCATCGCCGCGCTGCTCGAGGTGCTGGTCACCCGGGGCGTCTCGGTGCTGAGTTCGACCGAGGTGACCGGCGTGGACGTCCAGGACGGCCGCCTGCGCGGCGTGTCCACCACGGCGGGCAGTTTTGGGGCGGACGCGATGGTGCTATGTGCGGGCATCTGGGGCCCGGTCGTCGCCCGCATGGCTGGCGTCGACCTCCCGCTCCAACCCATGGCCCACCTGTACGCGACGACCTCACCACTCGCCGCCCTGGCCGAACCCACCGTGGCCCCCGGCCCGGGGTACCCGATCCTGCGCCACCAGGAGCGAGCGCTGTACTTCCGAACGCACGGGGACCGCGTCGGCATCGGCTCGTACTCGCACCCCCCGGAGCCAGTCGAGCCCGCCGCTATCGACGAGCTGAGCCGGGGCAGCCGGATGCCTTCGGTACTGCCGTGCACCGAGGAGGACTTCGCAGCGTCGTTCAACGACGCCGTAGCGCTGCTCCCACCGCTCGGCCAGACCAAGTTAGAGGACGTTATGAAGGGCCTGTTCTCATTCACTGCAGACGGCTTCCCCCTTGTGGGTGAAACAGAGGCGGTCCGCGGCCTTTTTGTCGCCGAAGCGGTGTGGATCACCCACGCTTTCGGTGTTGCGCGCGCCGCGGCGGCGATGGTCAGGGGCCAGGCCTCGGGCCTCGACCTGCACGAGTGCGACCTCGGGCGTTTCGAACGTCCCCTGCGGGCCAAGGAGTACTTCATGCCCCGCGCCATCCGCTCCTTCGTCGAGGTCTACGACGTCATCCACCCACTCCAGCCCATCGCCGAGCCCCGCGGGGTGCGCACGAGCCCCTTCGCCAGCCGCCAGGCCGCTCTGGGAGCGGAAATGACCGAGGCGAACGGCTGGGAGCGGCCGCAGTGGTACGAGGCCAACGCCAGCGAGGTGGCAAGGTGGCGGATCCCCTCCCGCCAGGGCTGGTCCGCGCGGTTCTGGTCTCCCATCGTGGGCGCCGAGCACCAAGCGGCGCGCCACCGCGTAGCTCTGTTCGACATGACACCGCTCCGCCGGCTGGAGGTCAGCGGGCCCGGCGCACTCAGGTTCCTCGAGCAGGTCACGACGGGACGGGTCGACCGAGCCCCCAGTAGCGTCGTCTACGCTCTCATGCTCGACGATGGTGCCCACGTGCTGTCGGACGTCACCATCGCCAGACTCGGTGCTTCCCGCTTCCAGGTGGGCACCAACAGCCCGTGCGACGAGGCGTGGATGGTGCGCCACGTGCCGGGAGACGGGAGCGTTACGGTCCGGGACATAACCGGCGGGACCTGCTGTGCCGGGCTGTGGGGCCCGGCGGCTAAGACGTTGCTGGCGCGGCTTAGCTCGGCCGACCTGGACGACGGGACCTTGCGCTATTTCCGCTGCCGCGAGATCAATGTCGGCGGGGCCCCAGTCACCGCCATGCAGCTGTCCTACGTAGGGGAGGCCGGCTACGAGCTCTACACATCGGCCGATTACGGTCTGCACCTGTGGGACCTGCTCTACGGCGCAGGACAGGACCTCGGCATCCTCGCCGCCGGTCGAGGGGCCTTCGAGGGGATGCGTATCGAGAAAGGGTACCGTTCCTACGGCCGTGACGTAACCGGCGAGCACCATCCCGACGAGGTCGGGCTGTCTTTCGCCGTCCATCTGGGGGACCACGACTTCATCGGCCGGTCGGCGTGGGAGCAGCGGACGGCCGCGTCAGTACAGGACGTGCTGTGTTGTTGCACGCTCGATGACGACACCGCCATCGTCATGGGCAAAGAGCCGGTCTTTTCCCACGGCAACCCGGTCGGCTACGTGACGAGCGCGGCCTATGGCTACAGCGTCGGACGGACCATCGCGTACGTGTTCATGCCGGTGGCCCTCGCTCGCCCCGGCGAGCCCATTGAGATCGAGTACTTCGGGGAACGGCTCTCAGCCCACGTCGTGACCGAACCATGCTTTGACCCCGAGGGCAGCCGGGTGCGGGCCTGACATGACAGGCCCGTCGCCATCGCCTGCAAGTAGGGGGACCTCGGAGGTGCCCAGCTCCCATGACGTGATCATTGTGGGTCTTGGGGGTATGGGCAGCGCGGCGGCCGCCGAACTGGCGGCACGGGGCCTCCGAGTCCTTGGCATCGAGCGTTTCGGGCCTGCCCACGACCGCGGTTCGAGCCACGGCGAGAGCCGTGTCATCCGCCAGGCGTACTTCGAGAGCCCAGCGTACGTGCCGCTGTTGCTGCGCGCTTATGAACTCTGGCGGGAACTCGAGGTCGCCACCGGTGAAGACCTGCTCACCGAGACCGGTGGTCTGATGATCGGGCCAGAGGGCAGCCGCACCGTCGCCGGCAGCTTGTTGAGCGCGCGAACGTGGGACCTCCCCTACGAGATCCTCGATTCGTCTGAGATCGCCCATAGGTTCCCGACCTTGTCCCCTGGCCGGGATGACGTCGGCCTCTACGAACAGCATGCGGGTTTTGTGCGGCCCGAGGCGACGGTGGCAGCCCACATCGGCCTCGCTCGTTCGCGCGGTGCCGAACTGCACTTCGACGAGACGGTGACAGGCTGGGAGAGCGGCTCTGGGGGCGTGGTGGTGACGACCCCTCTCGGGACGTACCGGGCGGCAAGGCTTGTGCTCTCAGCCGGGGCCTGGGCGCCGCAACTCATTGACGGCTTCGGGATCCCCCTCAGGGTCGAGCGACACGTGCTGTTCTGGCTCCGCCCGAAGATAGCTGTCGAGCAGTTCGCCCCAAACCGGCAGCCCATCTACATCTGGGAGGACGCGGCCGGGGAGCAGGTCTACGGCTTCCCTGCACTTGGGACCGCGGCCGATGGCGTGAAGGCCGCCTTCTTCCGCCGAGGCACCCCGACGGCGGCGGACAAGCTCACACGCGAGGTAGCCGACCAGGAAGCCGTCCCGCTGCTCGACTTCCTCGCGGAACGCATCCCGGCGCTCGGCCCTGAGAGAATCCGAGCAGTGCCCTGTATGTACACCACGACGACCGACGAGCACTTCGTTCTCGGCTACCCGCGTGGCGAGGAACGTGTCGTCGTCTGCTCGCCGTGCTCAGGCCACGGCTTCAAGTTCGTGCCGGTAATCGGCGAGCTCGTGGCAGACCTCGTAACCTCGGGATCTGTGCGTTTTGATATCTCGCTGTTCGACCCCGATCGGTTTTCGAAGACGTTGGGGCACCCAACGCCGTGAGGACGGACGGGGGCAAGCCATGGCGATCAACCTGAGAGCCCCAGCATTGCTGCCCACGCTGCCGGGTCGCGCCTACAGTGACCCGGAGTTCTTCGCCCTCGAGCGAGAGCGCCTGTTCGCTCGCTCTTGGTCCGCGGTGGCATTGGCGGCCGATGTTGTGCAGGGGAGCTTCGTTGAGGTCGAATTAGCGGGCGAGAGCCTGCTAGTGCTGCGTGACCACTCCGGGGCAGTTAGGTCATTTTTCAATGTGTGCCGCCACCGAGGGTCCCGGCTGTGCACTGAAAGCTCCGGGGAACTGGAGCGGTTCATCCGCTGTCCCTACCACGCCTGGACGTACGCGCTCGATGGTCGCCTCATTGCCGGTCCCGGTATCAAGTCGATGGAGGCGGCCGACCTGGAGGGGTTCGGCCTCGAACCGGTGGCGACGCGCGTCTGGCAGGGCCAGATCTGGTGCTGCCTCGACCCCCAGCCACCCTCATTCGACGAGTCGGTCGTGGCCCAAGCCGAGCGCCGCCTCGGGAGCCTGGACGTCCTCGCCCGCTACGAGCTGGATGAGCTCGTGCTGGCGACCAGGCGGACCTACGAGGTCGCCGCGAACTGGAAGCTGCTCATCGAGAACTTCATGGAGTGTTACCACTGCGCCACGATCCATCCCGAGCTCACCAACACCCTGCCGGAGTTCCGCACCGGCGTCGGCACCCAGAACCAGCCCGGCTCGAGCGCGGCCTTCGCCGACACAGTCGAGGCGTTCACGCTCAGCGGGCGCGGCGGCCTCGGCCTTCTGCCCGGGCTCTCGGCCGACGATGACCGCCGGTACTACGGGATGACGCTCCTCCCTCAAGTGTTCGTCAACCTGCTGCCCGACCACGTCGTGGTCCACCGTATGCGGCCGGTGGCGGTCGACCGGTCCGTCATCGTGTGCGACTGGCTGGTCGAGCGGAGCCGGCCGGCCTCTCCGGGGTACGCCCCGTATGACACGATAGCCCTGTTCGACCGAGTTAACCTCCAGGACTTCGTGGCATGTGAACGCTGTCAGAAGAACATGTCTTCTCGTCTCTACGCCGGCGGTGGAGTCCTGGCGACCACGGAGCATCATCTCGCCGGTTTCCACAGTTACGTGCTCGATGCAGTGGGAGCAACGCGGGCAAGCCTTACCTGACATCAGGGCTAGTCGCTGACGGACAAGCGGGAGCTGGCACCGAGCCGATGCGCTGGCGATCCCATCGACCGGGCCGCAAGGACGCGCCCTCATCGAAGCCTTCGAGCGGCTTGCTGCTGACGGATCCTTCCGGCCACTGCTTAGCCGCCGAACGTCCCGGCCACTCCAGTTGCCGGAAACTCCTCAACTCTGCGAGCGGCGGTCAGAACAACGTACCCGGCCAATCACGAGGCACTCCTGTCGTCTGTTCACAGAATGGACACGTCCGCGTTTTGAGCCGAGCCGTCCTTCCCATCAGCCCCGGTCGTAGTTTCAGAGCCGCGGCCAGGAAACGCGGAGCGCACAAGTAGGGCTCCTCACTCTGGCATCATTGGCTCGGTGTCGAAGAGTTCAACGATCTTTTCGCTGAGTTATACGGGAGAGCGATTGAGTCACGTTGAGTCACGGACTGCCAGTCGCCGCCCTTACCCCACCTGACCTGCCCTTTTCCTGTGGAGGTGACCGGACTTGAACCGGCGACTTCTACGATGCGAACGTAGCGGAGACGCCTCTTTCGACGTGCTGGTCAGCGAAAATGCCCTGCTCAGGTGGGGTGGCCACTTGCACCGCAGGGCGCCTTGGGGCACCGTCGGGCAACAGTTGAGTCACGTTGAGTCACGCCAAGGGGGGCGACAGCGCGGGTGCTTCGAGGTCGTCAGCCGTGGTAATGCTTTGAGCACGTGAGCAGTCTCTTCCGGCCTCGTTCCAGCCGTTCGAAGGTGGCCCGGAGAGTTGTGCTCGCCGACGCTGACCAGGAACCCTGGCGGTCGCCCTCCAACTTGTGGGCACGGGGCGAACGGTGGCGTTCGTCCTCATCGAGCCGCCTGAGCGCCTTCAAGTTGGCGGCGCGGTCCGCGGCGGTCAGGTCTTTCGAGACGAAGATCTCGAGGAAGGTCCCAGTGAAGTCCGGCGAACGGTGAGCGGCCGCCATAGCGGCTAACCGGCGAGCTCCTTGAGCTGGTCCTCGTCCAGTTGGCGCACCCTAGCCGCCGTCGAGTCGTCGTGGGCGCGAGCCAGAAGTTCACGGTGCTCTGAGGTGTACGCCCACGCGTCCTCGCGTCTTAGGACGACGGCGGCCCGCAGTATCACGGCATCGTTGGCAGCATCGACCTCGACCTCCATCTCCGTCTCGCCCCTCGAGCCCCAGCGCTCGGCGAACTTCGGCGGGCAGGGTCAGGCGTCCCGATCCGCTGATGGTGACGGTCTTCGCGTCTGGAAGGTTACAGATTGGCATTGTGGCGAACCGACAGACAGCCGTAATCCCCGGTGCTGGCATGCCGGACACCGCCCGGCTGCATCGTCGTGACCGAGCCGAGGTCGTCACGGTCCAGGTTGCGGTTACGATGCGCGAGCAGTAAGGGGGCCCCCTGGGAGAGCGATGCGCCAACAAACGTCGTGACAGTCAGGCGATATCGCCGGTTATGGAGGGCATACCGCTGACGCGACGGCGGGAAAAGCTCGATATTATGGGCGTTCCAGCGAGCCGGCGTTATGGCGCGACGTTATGTGTTAGAGAACCGTGGTACACCTTGGAGTTTTCGGAGCACGAGGGCCGCGGTAACCGTCGTTACGCGCTGGTCCTGTTGTAGGTCAAAGCCTTTTCGACACGACCAGATTAGGGCGTTCTGGCGTAGGACTAGACGGCTTCGACTCTGATTGACCTGCCGGTCGAGCCAACGATCTTTTGGATGTGAGACGCGTTGGAGGTCACGACGACATCGTCTTCCCGCCTGAGGGCACCTTCGACCACCGTGACATCGACTATGTCTTCGTGGCCGGCTTGCCCGGCAAGCTCACC
Source organism: Acidimicrobiales bacterium (assembly GCA_035503975.1). Lineage (GTDB taxonomy): Bacteria > Actinomycetota > Acidimicrobiia > Acidimicrobiales > Palsa-688 > DATJMJ01. Next base: position 9,747 of record DATJST010000117.1, read on the forward strand.
GACGAGTCGCGCCTGGTCGGCCATCATCGGCTCGACGTTGCACCCAGCCAGTAACCGAGCCAGGCTCGCTTGACGAGCGCCGCCTCGCCAGGCTTCTGCAACCACGGGGGCGGGGACGACTGGGACGACTTCTTCGGCCATGAAACCCAGGTGCAGGGCCCACATCCTGCGGTCATTGCGTTCGCTAGCGATGAGGGCGCCGGTGTCGTAGGTGACACCGGCCATTAGGCCGACCTCTCCACCCTGGACCTGCCAAGGAGCGCCCGAGCGCGGGCCAATCCATCGGCAAGCTCCCGTTCAGTCAGTGGCCCTTGCTCGGCTTCCCATTCGGCCACCCCGCGCAGGCCAGCATCAAGCTTGAGCCGGCGGGACGCCGTCTCGGCGACCCAGGCACTGAACGTCGACCCCGTCTTTGCGGCTTCCTGATCGATTGCCGCGGCTAGGTCGGGTGGGAAAGAGACTGACCGCTTGTCACGTTGGGGCATGCGTCAATGGTAGCACAGGTGGTAGGACAGTCTGTCGGGCGGTGCCCTGACACCCGGCCATTCTGCGCAATCGGGGACTCGGCTACAAGCACGCACTCCCGTCGGTCTGGGGGCCACGATTCGGCCCCCACGGTCTCTGGACAACGCATAATCGGTTGTTCGGTGTACTTTTGCCCGTCACCCGGCCCGGAGTCGAACAGGGCGCGGTGACCCGGGAAGGGAACACCGGGCCCACTCGGGGCACCCGGTGACCTTGCGGGTGGGCTTGAGTAGCTGGCCGGCCCCGCGGCGACGGGCCACCTCGCTGCGTCCGGGGCCCCAGGTGCCGGCGCCGAAAACCCGAGCCGTCGTCGTTCATGCTTTCTGCCGTGCCTGCGCCCGCACGGTGTCCATTGTCTCCATGATCGAGATCGTCTCGTCCAGTGGCATCTCGGAGCTCTCCATGTCGCCGGCAGCGATCCGGCGGGCGACCTCGTCGGCCTGGTGGCGCAGGCCCCGACCCTCATGCGCCGACGCTATCGAGGTCGGGTCGCCGTTCCTCGGGACGAGCGTCACCCTCGTCGGAGCGTAGAAGTCGCCATCGATCTCGATCCTGGCCTCGGTCCCGACGATGGACGCCCTCGTGCGCTCTTCGCACGCAGAGTGCACGTGAGCACGGCTTGGGCGCCGCTGTCATAACCGAACAACATAGACGTCTGCGCGTCTACGCCCGTGAAGGCCGGGTCGCTCATCGACACGATTGAGCTCGGTGTGCCGAGGACCATCGACGCGAACGACACCGGGTACACGCCGAGGTCGAGCAGGGCGCCGCCGCCCAGTCCAGGTGCGAACAGGCGGAACTCGGGATCCTCGGCGAACCACTGGCCATGGTCCGCGGTCACGGTAACGATGTCGCCGAGCAGACCCCGCGCCAGCCAGTCCCGGACCACGCCTACGTGCGGCAAGAACCGGGTCCACATCGCCTCCATGGCGAAGCGCCCGTTCTCCCGCGCCACCTGGACGACCTCGCGGGCCTCCAAAGCGTTCACCGTGAACGGCTTCTCGACCAGCACGTGCTTGCCCGCCCGCAGCGCAAGGATCGCGTTGTCATGGTGCATCGGGTGCGGCGTCGCAACGTAGACCACGTCGACGTCGGGGTCGGCCACGAGCGACTCGTAACTGGCATGCCGGTTCGCGATGCCAAACTCGTCCGCGAAACCGTCCGCGGACCCTTGGCGTCGCGACCCGACGGCGGTCGCAACACCGGAACCGCCGAGCCGGAGATCGGCAACGAATGTACGCGCGATCCCACCCGTGCCGAGTATTCCCCACCGCAGGGGGCTGCCCTCCATGCTTCGTCCTCTCGTCGACGGGACTCGACAAGCCTAAAGGGTCGGGTTCGGCATTGCAGTCGAACGGCACCTGACAGGAGCCGAGACAACCCCCGCCGCCTGCCCGCGTGGGCGCGGAACGACAGTGCATCCGACCACGGACTGTGCTGGCAAGGCAGCCCGACTTCGCCGTCGCGTCCAGGGTGCGTCGTGGCGCGAGTGCAGAATGTCGTCGGTGATCGGCCTCGAGACGGCCTGGCGGCTTACCGTTACGCGCAAACGTGGCTTATGCAAGAGTGCGGTCGCTGGCGGCGAGAGGGAGCTCCACGCCCCAGATCGTGCCTTTGTCACATGCGACTATTGGTCAGAGTGCCTGCTACGCTAGTGACGTGAAGAACCCACCTGCATCGGCAGCGGCTAAGGCAGCACAATCGACGGCAGCGGGCAGGACGCGGACGACCGATGTTTCGGTCGGGAAGACTAGGACGAGGAAGGAGGCGCGTCACGACCCCGGCCAAAGCACCCTGGTGCCGGCAGTACAAGGGCAGGCGTCCACATTCCAACAGCTCCCCCAGGTCGCTGCGGAAGGCGTGGGCCTTATTGGTGGTTCCTCTATTTCAGCGGGCCCTGCCTCCTCCGCCGAGCCCAGGATGCAGGTGCGGGGCCTGGACGCCGCCTCGCCGGGGTTTACGGCTTGGGCGGCGCCGGGGCACCGCGAGCGGGTCGCCTCTAGCTTCGACGCCTTGGTCGGCCATCTCATGCCGGCCCTTGTCGAATTGGACCCAGTCCCTTATGCCATGGTCCAACAAGCTCAGCGCCGGGCGGCGCTGCGGACCGAGCTGCTCGCTTCGGGGGCGTATACCTACCGGGCGCTGGCCGCAGGTCGAGCCATGAGCGGGCCGGCTGTGCGCCAGTGGGTGCGCCGGGCTAGGGAGCGGTGCGACCTCTTCACCGTCGAGCACGACAACGAGACGCTCGTGCCGGCCCTCCTGCTAGACGCCGATCTTTCGCCCCGGCCGCAGTTCCGGGCCGTGATCCAGGTGTTGACCGAGGCCGGAGAGGATGGCTGGGGCCTCTGGGCCTGGCTCGTTTACCCGACCCCGGGACTGGACGGAGCGGTTCCAGGTGCCCTCCTGTTCAACGAACCCGAGGTCGTCCTAGCCGCTGCGCTTCAACGCGCTGACAACGCCGCGTGACGGCTTCGGGCTGCCTATTTCCAAGCACCTGCCCGGTCCCCAGCCCTTCCGCGCTAGACCTACGCCACCTGCGCACCGTGGCCCTTGTAGCCGGCCCCGGGTACCACACGTCATCTTGGGCCAAGTACTGGCCACTGCTTTTCAACGCCTCGCGCCACGGCAACAGCCGGTTCTCGCCACTCACAACAGGTGGAACGGTAGTCCCGACGGTGTATGGCGCTCGCTCGCAGACAGCCGCTCTACTCGAAGCTGTCTTCCACGATGTCCATGGGTCGGTCGGCTCTCGTCTCATAACCCACGGGGACAGGGCTGGGCGCAACCTGGTCGATTTCGAGCTACCAGACCGGCTCGTGCTCTGGGACCTGCGAGACGATGCGCTGGTGCAGCTCGGCCTCAGACGGGACCAGCTCGTGTCCACGACCCGGGCCCACTACCCATGCACCCGAGAGTGGGCCGAAGCACTGCATGCCCGCAAAGGCCCGGGCGGGACGCGTCCGGTCGGCCTACTCTGGAACTCTCGGGTGGCCGAGCTGGCAAGGGGCGACTCGCTCCTGCTGGCGGACCTGTTACCGGGTCGCCCCGAAGAGGTCTTTGTGCTCTTTGGCGACCAGCTACCAACGACAGATCCGGCTTACTACGCGGCAGAGCGGCGCTACGACGACCTCTCGTCCACAGCGGCACTGCCTCTCGTGGCCGCCATCGCCGAACAGCTCGGCGCCACGCTCGTGTAGGGCACTGGCTCCTCAAGGCTGGAGGGGGCGGGTTCGGCCGACGAACAGCTCAGCGACGCTTGCGTCTCAATGTGCGTCGAGGCGGCCATTGGTAGGTCGGACGTGACCTGCTACGCTCGGCTCGGCGTCTACTCCCAGCGAAATAGTCAAGAGCTGTGGACGAGGACGCGGCGTCTTCCTTACCAGTTAAGTACGAACCATGTCCCGCTTGAGTTGGTTACCTCCTTCCAGGCAAAGGCTTCGAGCGTCACGTCGGTGCGTGTGCCGAAGGTGCGGAGGGTTTCGGCGTTGGCGGTACCTGCCTGATCGGCGGCCCAGTCGAAAAGAGGTTGGGCGTTGCCGGTGACCCGGGTGGCGGCGACGCGGTGGGGAGCGAGGTTGACCATGAGGTCGCGCCAGTCACCCTCTTTGGATTCGGCGATGATCGCCGCGCCGAGGGCGGCTTTGCAGCGGCCGGGATCGCCAGTGCTCGTCGCCCGGGACGCGGCGCGCACGCTTAGCCGGTAGAGCAGTCTCCTGCGGCGGCTATTGACCGCCTCGCCGAGGGCGCCCAAGCCCCCGGGTGCGGGCTGTAATGCCTGGTCGATGATCTTGTCGGCGGAGATGTCGGCAGGCCCAGTGGCATCGTCCCAGGCCGGGAGCTGCTCCCCAAGGTCGTCCAGGGCTCGAGCGAGCTGTTCGACCTGGCGGTTCATGCTGCCATCTCTGCGGTCTCGACCAGCTTGCCCGCTTTGAAGACAGCGCCGGCGCGGACCAAGGCGACGAGGTTGGGACCGTTGGCACAACGCCAACGGTCTTGAGCGGCTTCGATGAGCTTGAAGGCCATGGCCGGGCCAGCAGCCCTGGAGCCAGGTCCCTTGGTCACCTTTGTCCGTAGCCGCACGGCTTCAGCCGGTTAACCGATATCGGGTTGCTGCCGAGCACCTTCGGCCTCACGAGTTCCCCGAGCACTGCAAAGGTCAGTTAGTTATCTGAAAGACGTACGCGCGCCCAGCTTGGCCCGCGGCCTCATCGGCACCGATGACCACGGTGTTCCCGGAGACGCCGACCTCCCCTGGATCCCCGCCAAAATCGGCGACATCGCTCATGTTCTTGCCGACCACGGCAGCGACTTGGTGCCAGCCGGTAGGGCCACGCTGGAACACGATGGCCGAGTCGCCGCCGTAGGTGCCGGACACGACGGTCCCGCCCGACATGGCAACGTCCCCCTCGGTCCCTATGTACGAGGGCTCGCCGCTAGAAAGCTCGGCGACTTGGTGCCAGCCCGAAACACCTTCCGTGTATAACCTGACCACCGAGCCGTCACCCACGGCGACAGTGCTACCGGAGGCCGCCACCGAAATGCCGTAGAAATTGTACCCGTAAGGCCCCCTCATCTCGGCCGCCTGGTGCCAACCGGTTGAACTCCTGGTGAAGATGTAGGCCCGTCCGGTCTCACCTGGCGACGACTCTGGCGCTCCGACGACAATTGTGCCACCAGAGATCGCGACTGCCCGACCAAATTGGCTGTCTTCGTCCAAGTCGCGGGGCATCAGCTCGGCGATCTGGTGCCAGCCGTTGGCTGCGCTGAACACAAAGGCGCCGACGGGTATGCCAAAAGTACCCACTACGAGGGTCCCGCCCGAAATGCCGAGCGTCGAGCCGAAACCAGTGTCTTCGCCCCATTTTAGCTCGGCCGCTTGGCGCCAACCTTTTGCGCCGTGAGTAAAGATGTATACCTTATCTGCGCCGCTCGCCCCGCCCACAACCACGTACCCGCCCGAGACAGCAACCGGTGAGCCGAAATTATCGTACTCGGCCCCGTCCGAAGGAGCTAGCTCGGCCACCTGGTGCCAGCCAGAACGGCCATTCTCGAACACGTACGCTCGCCCGACCGAATTAGCTTTTTGGGGTGCGCCCGCAACGATCGTCCCGCCAGAGACTGCCACTCCCGAACCGAACCAGTCGTACGCCACGATGTCGCGGCCCACTAGTTCCGCCACCTGGCGCCACCTGGCCGGCACTGGGGTCGCGACTGCGAGCAGCGAAGTAGTGGCGGTGATTATGGCTGTCAGTCGACGGGCGCCTAGCACGACCGCCACCTCCTCCGGGCGCGTGCGGGGCGATAGCCAGGCCACCTCCATAGTTTATGCTTTCGCTCTATGCGTCGTCCAGGCTCGTTGAGGAACGGCTCGACACCGGACGACCCGGCGCCGGGCAAGCCAGGGATCTGGTCGGGGTACTCTGATCCTCGTACGTTCGAGACTGGCATCTGGCTCGCCCGGCACGAACGGGGCGAGGGTTACGGGCGCCGGGCCGTGGCGGTGGTGCTCGAGCGTGCCGCTGCCGCTGGGGCTGATGAGGTGGTGGCGGAGACGACTTCGGCCAACAAGGCAGCCCAAGGCCTTCTCCGCTCTCTCGGTTTTGGGCTAGCTGCCACCGAGGACGGCAAGGTCCGGGGAAGGATCAGCCCCGGCGAGCTTCGGACCAGCTCCCCGAGCGGCTCGAAGTAACCCGACACGAGTGGAGGCGACCAAACAACTGTCGAACCAGAGCACCTGCCCTATGAGGACAGCACCTGGGGCCATGAGGTGCTGCCCCTCGTTGGTGACCACGAGGTCGTCGACGGCCTTGCTCTTTGCGGGATCACGGTCCTAGCTGACTTTGGCCCGCCATTTAGGCCATAACGGAAGGAGGACGTCATGATGAGGTACTGGTGGCGCGTCTGGGCGATCGTTACGAGCGTGGTCGGGGCCGGCGCTCTGGCCGTCGTTAAAGGCTGGCTATGTAGCCACCGTCGCCGCAACGGATGGTCCTCTCCCCCGTGGTCCTGTCTTTGCCAAGCATCTGACAGAGGGCAGCGCTCTCACTGTCAAAACCGTGCGCCCTGAGCCGCCCGGAAGCCGGCCTAGCCCGTGGCTGGTCGTGAGCACAGCGGCCGAAGCTACCAGTCTAGGACACACAGACCATCTGGCTCAATGAAGTCCTTGCTCATCATTCCCGTGACCACGATGTGACCGGATATCGCTACGCCCGACAGGTAGTCAGAAGGCAGGGGAACTGTCAGCTCCTCCGCAATTCGGTAAACTAGATCGTGTTCTTGCCAAATATATACGCGGCTAACCCCCGCCGGTTCCTTCTTGTTACCCAACACGTTGGAAACCACGGCCAGCGTTGTCCCAGATAGTGCTATCGGCTGGACGATAGCATAGCTTAAGGGAATAGAGACCGGCTGCAACTGGTCTATTGAGTACCAGGAGCCATTCGTATAAGCGTACACAAATACCTTAGAACCACCGTTCTGGTCCGTACCGACTGTTGCTAAGATATTGTCGCTCATAGTCAACGCCGTGCCAAAGTCCTCGTACCCAAACTGACCACCTGGGTGATTGATTGTACCGGCCTCTGTCCACTGTCCGCCCGAGCCTGCATAGATGTTGACCTCACCGTAGCCGTTCCCCGCCAACGAGTCTCCCACGGCCAAGAACCGGCCAGACAGGGCTAGGCTCAGCGCCCCACGTCCACTGGGAGTGGGCACGCTACCGACCTGGTCCCAGTCTGCTCCGATCTTACTGAATATGTAGACTGTCTGGTCGCTCGCTACGGCAAGGCTCGACCCGTTGAACGCCATTGCTTCCCCGAGGTTCGCGTTCTGCTCGGCGGAGGTGCCGACAACTGTCCCAGATAAGGCCCATCGGCCTTGGGCCACCGAGAACAATGTAACTCCATAGTCGTCCAGCGTCAGTGCGACCGTACCACCTGATATTGCGACTTCTCCGCACGCACCAACATTGCAATGGTATGAGAACGCCCGTTTCCACGCACCGCCGTGTAGCTGGTAAATGTATAGGTCATCGGTGTTTTGATCGGTTACGGCAAGGACGTCGCCACTTATGGCGAAAGATTTCCCGAAGTCCTCCCCACGGCCGATGATAGTTACGTGGGTGCCGGCCTGGCGAAAAACAGCGTTCTCAATCGGAGATCGAGCGGGGACGGCCGCAAAGCTCAGTACACTGCACAACACGCAGGCAATAAACGGCATCAGGTCTCCTTTGTGTGAGATCCTCTTTGGCAGGCCCATTACGAGCCACCACCTAGGGAGGCCATCTTTTCAAGTCCGTGAGCTGGGAAAGGTCTGACCTCACCACCGTAGCCCACAAAGGGAAGGCGGCAACGTATTGCCCGAGCCGAGGCCGTAACTGTCTCACCAACGGCTAGCAGTCACCAGCAGGAGGCGCTATCGCCGCCGGAGCCTCTTCTCTCGCCGGCTACCTGGTTGGCCTTTCTGCCGCATTGGCGATGAAGGCTTAGGTGACGGGACCCCGTCAAGTAGCCCCCCTCTATATCGAGGGCCTGGTCGGTCACGATCTTTTTCGGGCGCTGGTTCGTCGTCTCCAGCTCGCGCAGCTTCTTGGCGTCGTCGGCCTTGATGCCCCGTACTGGTTCAACCATCGGCAACAGGTAGCGGGGGCGACCCCCGGTTCCACTTGCCCCAATCGAAGTTCACGAACAGATCAAGTTTTTACGCGGCCGCGATCCGGCAGCTAGATTGAGGGCGTGGTCGAAGTTCCGCCAGACGGTGGCCAGTGGGCTTCGTGATGCGCCCCGGTTCTCATGACTGCTCGGGTTATTGAGTGACCGCCACTACAGCGGACCGGTTCTGACGGTAGTTGAGAGCCTCGAACTCTGCTGGGGTGGTGTAGGTGTTGTCGTCACTGATCTCACCATGGAGGCGCCGGTGGTTGAACCAGTCGACGTAGCCCATGGTGGCGAACTCCACGTCGTCCAGGTCCTCCCACGGCCCCTGGCGGTAGATGAGCTCCCATTTGTACAGGCTGTTGAACGCCTCAGCCAGGGCATTATCGTAACTATCGCCTCGCGGACCGACCGACGCCACTATGTCGTTGTCGGCGAGGCGCTCCGAGTAGCGCACTGACAGGTACTGCACGCCTCTGTCGCTGTGATGGACGAGGCCGTCCAGGTCGTTGCCGGCCCGGGTGCGGTTCCAGACCGCCATCTCCAAGGCGTCGATGGCCAGGTCGGAGCGCAGCGAGACCGAGGTCTGCCATCCAACTACCATGCGCGAGAACACGTCGATGATGAACGCGGCGTACACCCAGCCGACGTGGGTCTTGACATAAGTCAGGTCGGCCACCCACATCCGGTTGGGCGCCGACGCCTTGAAGTGCCGCTCCACCAGGTCAGCGGGCCGGTGCTGGCGGTCGTCAGAACGGGTAGTGACCTTGTAGGCCCGGCCCCGACGGGCCCCGGACAAGCCCATCTCGCGCATAAGGCGCTCGACGGTGCAGCGGGCCACCCTGGTGCCTTCCCGGTTGAGCTGGGCCCAGACCTTGTCGGCCCCGTACACTCCCCCCAGGCTCTCCCGGTGCACCCGGGCGACTTCGACCTTCAGCACCTCGTCGCGTAGCGCTCTTGGTGATGGAGGGCGCTTCTTGGCCACCCAGTAGGTGTTCGGGGCGACCTTGCAGCCGTGCTCCCTGAGCACCCTACAGATCGGCTCGACCCCAAAGCGCGCCCGCTGGGCGTCGATGTAGGCCACTACCTCGGCTGTCGGCGGTCGAGCTCCGCCCCGAAGAAAGCCGCTGCCGACTTCAAGATCTCATTTGCCCGTCGCAGCTCTTTGTTCTCGCGCTCGAGTTCTTTCATCTTGGCCCGCTCGTCGCTCGTGAGCCCCGGCCGCTGTCCGGCATCGGTCTCAGCGCGAATGGGCCCACACTCGCAGCGTCTCGTGGTTGACGCCCAGCTTGGCCGCGATCGACTCGACAGCCTTCCACAGCGTCGGGTACTCGTCTCGGTGGTCCAGGACCATACGCACCGCCGGCTCCGGGAACTCGGCGGGGTAAGGCCCAGGCCGCTTCTTGTCTGACATGAGCTCCATCATCCTCTCTAGGAGTGGAGCAGTCACCGATCCCGGGGCGTATCAGTATTTCGGAAGGCAAAAGCCAGATGACTCCGTGAGGTCGCCTGGCTGGATGCAATTGTCAAGCGCGAAGCGGCACCCTCGAATGGCTCACGACGACTTCACCCTCCATGTACCCGACCGTCTCAAGCAGGAGCCTGACGGAACGCTCCGCAAGTTCAGGATGCAGTGACGGTCCGATCACCACCTCGCCGATCAAGGGCCGCCCAACCGGACCGCTCACATTGAGATCCACATAAGGTACCAGGCCCAATGTGGTCAGCCGGAGCCTGAGCAGTTTATGCGCGGTCAGGTCCGGCCGGCGTACGCGGGTAACGATCCGCCACTCGCGTTCCTCGGCGAAGGACAGATGTTTGTACAGCAAGGATTGGTAGGTTACTTCGGCAAATCTCCCACCCAGCTCATGCCAGACGGCAACCCTCTGCTGCTCGTCCTCGGCGACGGCCCCATAGTCCCCGAACGCCTCCAAGGCATGTTCTCGCAGTTGGGCTCGCAGTCCTAGCTCGTCGTAGTGCACGCGCTGAAACTCGTACGGCCGAAAGTCGCCCTCGTTCGCGGCTTCGATCGCGTCACGCTTGAACCCGATGCTGAAGCCGCCCATGCCGCCTCCGTAACCGCGCCACTGACTCAGAAGGTCCTTGTCCTCGCAGAAGCAGGTCACGAAGCACGAGATATCGTCGGTTACGAGTTGCTTGCCGATACACGACACCCGGTAGAGCTGCCGCGCGACTTCCACCGTGCCTGGCGACGCGTCCGCCTGGCTACCGACAACTGTGTCTACCTCCTCCGTCAGCAGTCCGAGTAGGTAGACAAACTCGCTGGCGTCGTTCAGGTACAGCGCATCGGTCGCCCAGAGTTCGCCGCTCGTCACTATCCCCCTCAGACCTGCTCCGTCGGTGTAGTGGTAGAGGAGGTCGGGACCGTCGCTAGCCACGGTCCTGGTCTAGCAGACGAACCCGCTCCTCAGGTGGTCTTGTAGCTCACAGGCTGTATGCGGAGACCCACCGCCACCTACGTTGCCGAACCGCCGATCAACCGACGAGGCTTATGATGCCCACGATAAGCGCACCCAGTGCACACACTAGGGTCGCAGCGCCAACCCAAACGTATCGCCGATTCCACAGCTTCTGCTCACGCAATGCATCGTCGGCATTGGAAGCCAGTTTTCTCTAGGATGCTGTTTGTGAGTCCCTCCTGAGCCGACAAGTCAGCCTGGAGACTGGCTAACGCTTCGACAGTCATTTGTCCTGTCGTGCGAACCATGGGAATGGCCTGAGGACTCTCAAGCCGGCGAAGAGATGAGGCCATCGACCGCCACCCCTCTTGAGCCTTTGACACGCTCTCCAGGAATCCCGGAGGGAGGCTAACAATCTTCGCTCCCAACTGTTCCGCGAGCTTCACCTTGGGTGCCAGCTGCTCGGCAAGGGTAGCGGTTACGTCACTCGCTTCTTTCTTGACTTCCTCAAGCGAAGCGGTAAACGCAGCAATCTCATCGTCATTCGGCGGAGGCTGGCCCTGTTGCTGGCACTCCTCACGCAAGAGATCGGGAACGGAGAGTTGACCTTCATCGACCCGCATTAGGTCGCCCACGGTAACCCAGTCAGCAGAAGTCCTGGAAAAGGGACGAAGCCTGAAGGACCGTGAAGGTTTATCGCCTTCAGCTTCACTGGATTCTTCGTCCTTCTCGACGGGCTCGTCTGTCATCGCTCCCGATGCCTCACGCTTCACTCAAATCGATCAGCTCTATATCCGTATCCGGGCTCCCGGTCGTCGGACTCGTCTTCATATCTATAATGAGCGTCGCCTGAACTTCACCAAAGAGCAGCTCTTTGACCCGGTCGAGCAGTTCGGTCGGCACCTTCGCCGAGTACTCGTCCTCTGCCGTCCGGAGCCGTATCCTCGGCGGCCGATCTTGCCCGAGTTCCAGGTGCCCGGTCACCTGCACGACTTCTCGTCCCGGCTGACCGGCGAGCGCCAACACCAAGTCTTTGGCATCCTCCTTCCGCAGTCGCACCAGCTGCTCCGGCGTATTCACCCCGTGCCAGCGGACCATCGTCGAGCCTTGGGCCACCGCCAGTGCCGCCGACAGCCGAATCATCGCCTTCAGTACCGGTTCGTCCTGGGCGGCCGCCCACGCCGGCGCTACCGCTCCAGCTTGGCCCTCTTCGGCCGCGACGAACAGCCTGATGATCTCGCCGATGGCCTGGTCAGCGAGCGGCGCGGGCTCCAGCAGGTCCAGCTGGGCAGGCGGTGTCGCCACCACCACCTTGAACGACCCCGGTGCTGTCGCCACCAGCGACAAAGTTGCCTCCTCCCGGTGCACGCTGCCGCTCGGGGTCCGGGAGCGGTAAACCGCCCGGAAGGTCGACTGCAGGTTGCCGAGGATTCGGGTGAGCAGCGGTATCCCCACCTGGTGGCTCTCATACGCCGGCCCGAGCAGAGTGAGCTCCAGCTCTCCCGCTGTCGCTTGCTTCAGCTCGGACTCAAGTACCCGAATCTCCTGCTCATTGGCCTCGCGCATCATGAGCGCCAAGGGGTCACCCGATGGCCTTGCCAGGTAGCGCTCCCGGTACGCTCCCGCTGTTGCCAGGTCCCGGCGGATGTGCTCAATCGGTCGGACGGGCTTCACGGCCGCACCTCCAGGAACCCGGCTGGCACCAGCTCCCTCGTGCCGTGGTCCGTCACGCCGCTGGTCGCCCGGTCCCGGTACTTCATCTCCAACGCGTCCACCGTCTCCAACCGCAGCTCGTGACCCGCGGGGAACTCGAACACGAACGCACAGTCCACCCGGCACGTTTGCTCGGCTCCCTGGATGTAGTGCAGGAGCATCTCTCCATGTTCGCGCCGAACGGGCAGGTCCTCGACCGGCACCACCACCACGGCGGTTATCACCTCAAGGTCTCCAAAGAGCGGCTCCGGGTGGTTGGACACGAAGCATCCCCAGAGCCACCACCAGGCCGAAGGGACCATGGACCACACCATCCCGGTCAGCTTCTCTAGCCCCGCGAAGAGCTCCACTCGCCAGGCAGGCGAGCCCAGGTCCAGCACCAGCCGCTGCCTGATCTCGTCCAGCGTGCACCGATACCCCTCCCCGTGCGGCGACGCAGGGAGCAGACCCCGCGAGTCGAACGGGGGTATCATCGACCATACGTTCGATAATACGAGGCCCCTGTGACAATGAGCCGACAGGCGCCGCTGCCGCTGGCGCAATGCAAGGCAGACGCTCCGGCGCTACGCACAGTGACGACAGTAGGACGCTTGTCCTGGTCAGGAGGTGGATGCTGCTATCGCCAAACCCACCTCTGGCACCGGCAGGCGTCAGGACATCGGAGCAATCAACCGAGCGAGCGGAGCGTCGAGCAGTGCGTGAGCAGCTGCGGCGAGCAGTCCTGCCAGCAGGAACCCGACAATCCCCGTCTTCGACGCAACGAGCAGGCCGACTGCGAGCCCGACAAGGACATGCGAGACCAGGCGATCGGCCGGACTCGGAGTGTTGTTTGGCATATCACCTCCTTGGTTGCGATGTGCCGCCTGCTCTCAGTGCTGGCGGCGGGACTTCTTGGGGTCCGGCTTCCGTGACCTGACCCCCTGAGATGGGCCCACCTCGGATGAGAGCCTCAGGCCCCAAGATTGGGGCAAGGAGGCAACAGCGAAGTGAAGCGACGCCATCACACTCCAGAGCAGGTCATCCGCAAGGTCGCCGAAGGTCAAAAGCTGTTGGCCGCGGGCAAGGAAGTGGCCGAGGTAGCGCGCTACTTGGAGGTCACGCCTGCGACCTGGTACCGCTGGGCCAACCAGTACGGCGGCATGAAAGCCGACGATGCCAACAAGCTGAAGGAGCTCGAGCGGGAGGACCAGCGCCTGAAGCGCATCGTGGGTGACCTTTGGCTGGACGTCTACCCGAGCGAGCGTGCTAGCTGAGCAGCTCGTCGCCACAGCCGCACCGGACGTCGCGAACACTGGCTCGCGGGACCGAGCAACGGCCACCTCGACGCGCGGCGACCGGGGGCAGTTCCACGCGCGGTCACCGCGAAGCCGTCCTGCTGGTCGATGTCGATGTCCATGAGGACCCCAAAGACGATGTCCGGGTCCTTAGCTGTCTTGTCGCTAATCCCATTGACGCGGTCAGCCCAGACGTCCACCTCGCGGCCATCGCTTAGGGTGAAGGCCCAATGCGCTGGGGCCCAGCGGCTCGTTCCGAAGGCCACAGCCACGCCGCTTCTGGCCAGTAGCCCGACGAGGAATACGACACCGCCCACAGCCACCTGCGCCCACAGGGACCGGGCCCGCACGAACATAGCTAGTCGTGCAATGCTGAACTCGGAGCGGTTCAGCTTGTAACGCACCGCGACGGGCCCCGAGTCCACGGTGCAAGACGCTACGGCGCCCATGCCGAACACGCTCACCCGAGGCGGCGCACAGCGCGCGTCTGGGCAGCCCTGCTCCACCGCCCAGTAAGCCGCACCATAATGGCAATCCGGGCTCATGATGGTGCTACCGGACCGTCCCTTACGGAGCGATGAGGACCGAGGTGCCCCATGCTACGCTTCGTGGCGATGACGCCAGGAGGCGCCGGCACGGGCTACTGGCCACCGCCGGTTGGCTTGCCGGCCGCCGGAGCCAAGACGGTGGCCCGCACCTGGTGCGCTCCGCGGCTCTCCGGCCCTGACCTTTACTACCTGCTCGGCGTCGTGGTGGGCCTGACAGTCTTCGCGATCGGGGTGGAGCACCTACTTTTCCCGACGACGAGCCTGTCAGAGGGACCGGCAGCGATTTTCACGGCTGTGGGGGCGTTTTTCGTGGTGGTCGGCACGCTGTGCTGGAGGCTCCCGGCCCGGCGCATAGAGCTTTCCAGTGACGGGACGTTGACGTTCCGGTCGTCCCGGCGCCGGCTGGAGGTGCAGCCCGGCGAGCTGATGTCGGTGTGGCGCTTCCCGAACGACCCGTGGCGCCTCCTGCCTTTCCTCGTGGCGGCCAAGCACGGGCGGATGCTATTGGCCTGCCGCTTCGACGAAATGGAGGGCATCCAGGAGGCACAAGGGCGCTCCGGCGCGAACGCTCAGTGGCACCCAGTGGCGGACATCGCGCGCCCCGATGACCGTCGTTGGCAGATCCACAACACAAGACGCCCGCGCGGCTGCAAGCCAATCCGGCCGTGCCTGACGTGGCTCCAGAAATTGCCGGCCTGGGAGCGTGTTCGGCCGTCTACAGCGCCAGCCGCTCCGAGGTCGTGACAACGCGAAAACCGTCGGTCCGCCACACCTCGGTGCTCTCACCCTGGCAAATAATGCCAGCGCCATAAGGGGATATCTGGCGCTTCTTATAGCCAGGGCGAGTTGTCCCCCTCGCGCCCGGCCCGGCGGGGTAGCTGGCCCTGCAGGTAGGATCCTTTGGTGACCACGGCTGGCAACGGTGCCCAAGCGGCCAGCCCACTGGCCGTGCCGACAGCCCCTTGCCGCACCGTTGAAGAGGTCCGTGAGCGGCTCCTCAAACGCCTGAACGGGGCGATCCTGCACCCCGGGATGTACGGAGGGAACGGGCCGGGCGCAGAGATAGTGCTGCTGAACGTGCTGGGCGACCTGGCGTTCATCGACGGCTGTAACGAGGAACTTTCCGCCCTTCGTGCGACCCTCCAACGCCGGCAGAGCTTCGGGCCTTCTGGTGTCTGTGTGAGCAGTTCCGGGCCCTTGTGTGGGAGGACCGACCTGGGCACGCGGCAGCGATGGCGATGGTGTGGCTCGGTTGTCCGCAGGCTCCGCAAGCCTGCGCCCTAAGCAACGTTCGGTACTAATGCGTTCTGGGACCTACGAGGCGCCCGTGCGGTAGAGGCGGACCGCGATAGCGAAAAAGACAAGGCAGATGCCGGCGGACCAGACGAGCGCTTGCCAAACCCAGTGGCTCGCGGGGCCGCCTTCGAGGAGGGCGCGGACCGCTGAGACGGTGACGCTCAAGGGTTGGTTGCGGGCGAACCCCTGTAGCCAACCGGGCATGACCGAGACGGGGACGATCGCGTTGCTGGCGAACATCAGGACGAAGAACGGCAATATGCCGGCGACCTGGGCCGTCTCGGGGTCCTTGGTGGCGAGCCCGATTGCGGCGTAGAGCCAAGAAAAGGCGTAGCCGAAGACGATGACCACACCAAGGCCAGCGAGTATGGCAGCGACGTTGTTGTGGAAGCGGAAGCCGACCGCGACCCCGAGGCCGACCATGATTGCCAGCGAGACGACGCTGCGGGCCAAGTCGGCGAACGTGCGCCCGGCCAGCACGGCCGAGCGGGCCATGGGCAGGCTGCGGAACCGGTCGATGATGCCGCTCTTTAGGTCCTGGGCCAGGCCGATAGATGTGGTCATGCCCCCGATCAGTACCGCCTCCAAAAAGACCGCGGGGACGACGTAGTCGACGTAATTGCCCCCCGGGACACGGATTGCGCCGCCCAGGACATAGCGGAACAGCACCAGCAGCATCGCCGGTTGGAACGCGCTGATGACCATCATCTGGGGCGTGCGGGCGATGCGGAGCAGGTTCCTTTTAGCCACGCCGCCCACGTCGTAAAGGGCGAGCCGGGGCGTCATCCGAGGAGGCGAGGCAGGGCGGGCGGCAGCTTCGAGACTGCTCATGAGGTTGCCTCCGTGGCCGCGAGCCCGTGCTGGTTTGTGGGGCCATCTCCGCTGGCAGACCGCGTCAGCGAGAGGAAGACGTCATCTAGGGACGGGCGCCGGATGCCCAGGTCGTCGAGGGCTAGGCGCTCCTCTTCGAAGCGGCGCCCAGCCGCCACGAGCAGGCCGACACCTTCCTTTGTCGGGAGGCTGGCCACGTGGCGGTCGGGGTCGGTGCGGGGCCGAGCGTGGCCCAGGTCCCCCAAGAGCGCGGCGGCCCGGGCGAGGTCGGCCGGGTAGTGCACCCGCACCTCGAGCACGTCGCCGCCGATGGCTTCTTTCAGCTCGGCAGCGCTGCCCTGGGCGACGACCCGGCCCCTGTCGATGACGACGACCTGGTGGGCCAGGCGTTCGGCCTCCTCCATGTACTGGGTGGTCAGTAGCACGGTGGTTCCCGAGCCGACTAGCTCCTCGATGAAACGCCACAGATCGTTGCGCGTCCGGGGGTCCAGACCCGTGGTCGGCTCGTCCAAGAAGAGCACCAGTGGGTGCGCAACGAGGCTGGCGGCCACGTCGAGGCGTCTCCGCATCCCCCCCGAGTAGGTCTTGACCACCCGGTCGGCCGCCTCGCTAAGCCCGAAACGCTCCAGGAGCTCGTCTGCCCGGGAGCGGTACTGCTCGCGTCGCAGGTGGTACCAGAGCCCGACCAGTTCCAGGTTCTCCCGCCCGGTGAGCAGCTCGTCAACGGCGGCGTACTGGCCGGCCAAGCCTATGGCCGAGCGCAGCGGGCCGGCCTCGGCGACCACGTCGTAGCCGGCGACACGAGCCCTCCCGCCGTCGGGCCGCAGCAGCGTCGTCAGGATCCGCACCAAGGTGGTCTTGCCCGCACCGTTGGGCCCGAGCAGGCCGAGCACCTTGGCCTCCTCGGCGGCCAGGCCCACCTCGGCCAGGGCCCGGGTGGGCCCGAAGCGCTTTTCAACCCCCTCCACCTCGATCATCGCTCTTGCCATTGGACCTCCCAAAGCAATACGGAACAGTACCGTATCGTAACCTGGTACGCTACCATCTGACTGAGATGAGCGGGCTTTCGTGCACAGAACAGGCCCGGCCCCGGCGGGCCGGCCGCCAGCTCGACCCGTCACGCGCCGCCGCCATTATGGCTGCCGCGCTCGAGGGACTGGCCGAGGTCGGCTATGACCGGCTCAGCATGGAGGACATCGCTGCTCGCGCCCATGCCGGCAAGGGCACCCTCTACCGGCGCTGGCCCTCCAAGGCGGCATTGGTCGTGGACGCGGTGGCCGCCTGGCGTGAGCGGTTTGCACCGCTCAGCTTCCCCGACACCGGTTCTTTCCGGGGCGACTGCGAGGCTGCCATCGCCGGCCTGCCCGACTTCGACGACACGATGCGCCGCCAGATGGCCGTCTTCGTCGGCCTGGCCACCGCGGCAAGCCATGACCCCGAGCTCAGGGCGGGGCTTTTCACTACGGCCCTGGAGCGTCCCCGCCGGGCGGTGCAGGCCGTGCTCGCCCGTGCCGTCGAGCGGGGTGAGATCCCGGCCGGGCGGGACCTCACCCTCGTCCCCGACATCTTGATGGGCCTGAACACCTTCAGAGCCCTGCAGGGCGAGGTACCCGATCGCGACTTCCTGCGCCGCGTGCTCGACACCGTCATCTACCCGCTGGTCACCGCACCCCTGACCGAGAGCCAAGGCAACGCTCAGCTGGGTTGAAGGCACCGATCGTTGCGAATGGCATGCGGGCGCACGGCATCTCGGCGTTCCCCGATCCAACACCTTCTCCGCCTTCCAGCAGGGCCGGCCATAGCGACATCATGAGCAACGTGGGGGTCGAGGAGGATCGGAACGGGATCCTCCGTTAGGGTCCGGCCTCCGAACGTACCCCGGCCGCAAAGTAGCCGGACGGCGCTGGGTCATGGGACGGGGAGCCCCCGGTCGGGCGGCAGGCGGCAATATGGGTGGCTATACATCGTCTTCAGGGCGATCCAGAACTGATGTCATGAAGGAGCGCTTCGTGGCGCAGCGTGACGGGCCCTCCCGGGCCGGCGCCTACAGGGAGGCAAAGCCTGGGTGGCTAATGGTAAGGAAAAGCGCAAGGGCGCCTCGCTCTGCCGTGAGAGCATGAGTGTTGGCACACTCGTGGGTGACCAACCCACAACCCTCACAACAGAGGAGGAGAACCCAGCCCGCTTGCAACTGTGGCTGGCGACAACCCAGGCACAGGGCAGTCAAGGCTCCCCCTACGGGCGGGCCTAACGGCCCGACCTTGACAGCCCCTCCTCGAGCACCGGCAGGAGCCACGTGCTGTTCAAGCGCGCCCCTGGACCCAGAGCTCGTCCCAAAAGGCCAAAAGAGCAGCGGATTTCGGCAGAGCCCCCTTGCCATCCACAACTCCTTCAGGAACGTCGATCTGGCTCCTGAACAGGTACTTCGTCGAACGGAGCGCCGCGCTCCGTAGTGGTTGTTCTGCGTGGGAGGACCCGCAAGGGACTTCCCGGCGCCGCCTGGCTAGTCCTTGCCAATGTACGTACAATCCATGTACAATGACCAGGCATGGAGACGAAGACTGAGCGCTTGAACCTTCGCTTGACGAGGGCTCAGGACACGACACTGCGACGGGCGGCCGAGGCCAAAGGGGTGCCGGTCAGCGACTACGTCTTGCGCCACGCCGTGCAGGCGGCGGAGGCGGACCTTGCCGACCGCCGGGTGTTCGTTGTCGACGAAGAGGCTTGGGCCCTGCTCCAGGAGGCGCTGGACCGGCCCCCGCGCCCAGCCGACGCACTACGACGCCTCTTGTCGGAGCCCACTGTCCTCGATCGGCCGTGACCCTGCACGGGCCCGAACTGCCCGGCCCGGACCACGTCGTGGGATCCTTTGACTGCGGCAAGGCCGCGCTCAACGACTGGCTCAGCCGCCGCGCCCTGGCCAACCAGAAGAGCGGAGCCACCAGGACCTGGGTCGTTGCCGACGGGCCAAGCAACGGAGTGGTCGCTTACTACGCCTCCGCCACCGCTTCGGTCCTGCGCTCGACAGCGACCGGGCGCGCGGCGCGCAACCAGCCCGAGGACATACCCGCCGTCCTGCTGGCCCGCCTGGCGGTCGACCTGGAGCACACCGGCCAGGGCCTCGGCGCCGCGCTCATGAAGCACTTCACCCTCAAGGCGATGGAGGTGGCTGCTGTGGTCGGCGCTCGGCTGTTGCTGGTCCACGCCCAGGACGAGGAAGCCCGACAGTTCTACCTTCACTACGGCTTCGAGCCTTCCCCCATTGACGAGCTGACCCTCATGCGCGTCATCGCCGACATCTCCTGAGTTGTCGCGCCCGAAGCCTGAACCGCCAACCCATGAGCCGAGGCCCCGTTATGGCTCTTGCTTTGGCCGTCGATACAAAATGGCCTGCTCGTCAGGGAGTACCGTACTGGCGCGCTCGCAGCCTCAGGGTCGCAAGGCCGAGCGCGCAGCGGGCAAGTAGACGGCAAGCGCGGAATCCTGGGACCGATCGGGTCTTTGTAGGAGCCGGTTCCGCAAACTTGCTCACGCCCGGCAATCCGTGAACCGGTCGTTGTTCGGCCCCGGCGATGTGGGCGTGCATTATGCGCAGGGTAGCTCGGCTATTTGTCCAGGACAGAGCACGAATAGCCGTCGCTATAGCCGGGTTACCATCACCGCAGATGTCAACTTTCGCAAACGTGCATAACAGATATTCCAGATGTCCAACCCGGCCCGCGCCCAGAACCCCACCCTCCGTGTCATCAGCGCGTGTTAAGAAACACGCCATGGGCCGCGGTCAGCCGAGCCGGGTCGCGGTAATCAAGACTGTCTCGAACTTCACGACGAACGAGCCGCCATAGTCGTCGATCGTCGTCCCGATGGCGTCGAGTAGACGGTGTCGAAGGTGTGGCTGGAGGGCCGCGTACTCGCTATATGACATCAGCAACTCCAGCCACTCGTCCCGTTGGTAGCGCTGCGACCACGGGAACCACTGCTCACTCGCCGCACCGAGCTCGGGTGCCGCCGTAATGGCGTCGATCACGCCGCTGAGCCCGGCCCTGAGGTCGGTCGACCGGTTGGCGCCATAGCCGCGGAAGAGACGGTGTGTGCCGGGCGGCACCATAGACGAGTACAAGTCCTCGAGCGCGTCGGCGAGATCGTCAGGGTGAGCGCCGCCGCTCCAGATCAGGCCCAAGCTCCCGCCTGGCCGCAGGAGCGACGCCGCCTTGGCCGTGGCGGCGGCCATGTCTAGCCAGTGCCATGCCTGCGCCGAGGTCACTCGGTCAAAGCTGCGACCAGCAGCATCCCAGTGCTCGAACTCGCCGACCTCCACTTCGATCCCGTGCCTGCGAGCGATCTCCGCCATTCGTGGCGCGAGTTCCACCCCGACCACCTTGGCGCCGCGCTCAGCCATCTGCCGCGCCGCGATCCCGGTGCCACAACCCACATCGAGCACCTCGAGACCAGACGGATCGGGACCGAGCAACTCGTGGATCACCGCGTCGGGGTACCTCGGCCGGCACCGGTCATAGCGCTCGGCGTCCTGGTCGAACAACCTGGAACGCTCCAAGCTCCGACGCCGGCGGTCGTCTCTCACAGCCACCGACATGAGCCGGTCCCAGTACTGCTCCGTCACCCGCCCAGACGCAGCCCCCGCCGCCGTCCCGTCGGCGCCCTCACCCCCCTCCTCGTCCTCTCGATCGAAGCGATCGCCGGACGACGTTGGCCGCGCGCAAACCCGATCGTAACCCGCCGCTGGGGCCTCTCGCTAGAACACGACAGGAGAGGTCGTTCTGTCGTGTCGGGTGCAGGCCGCGCGGGGCCCAATCCGGCGGGTACCACGCGCCTGAGCTCATGAACTTCGGGCCTGGTCCAATAGGCACAGAAATGAAGGGCGATCAGCCATCTCGCGCGACGCCGAGCCCAGAATGGCCGTTTCCGGAAGGATAATATGTGCACCGTATCTGCCCTGCGTCACAAGGTAAATCCGTGGCGACCGAGATGGCAATATCCGTCGTTCCGCGACACCCTGGTCGTCTTCCTACAAGAAGAATGCCCGCTCCATAACGGCTATCCGGCGCCTGGGTGTGCCTGACGCGGACGTGAGTGCGAGGGCCAAGGGACAGCGCCCGGCCACGGCACCTGCCGCCGGTTGGAGCGGCTCAGGGCTTGATCAGCTGATCCAGGGCGGGGCCCCGCGTGAGGTTGCTTCTCCGGGAACGGACGCGGCCGCGTCGGCGCGGCCACACACTACGAGGCGGGCATCTGCGAGTGCCGAGACTTGGCGCCGGGCGCCTGCCGCCAGGACGAGCGTGTCGCCCGGCCCAAGCACTGCATGTTCGGCGTCGACGGCGATGTCGACCTGTCCTTGCAGCACGTGCCAGATCTGCTCGACGTCGAAGATGTGCAACGGGCCTTGTTGGCCAGCTCTCATGTCGACCAGCCACATGCTGAGCGACGCAGTTCCACCCTGGGTGGGCGAGGCGAGCGTCGTCATAAGCGCGTTGGGGGTCTCAGTGCGACGAGCCCTGCTGGCAAGGATAGGGGTCTGTGGCATGGGCCGCTCCTTTGGACAACCTAGTTGTCGAATATCGTAAACCTGGTTGTCCATCCCGTCAAGGGTGGCAGAATGGGGACGTGAGCGAGGACCGCCCCGGCTTCTACCTGCCTCTCCTGCTCGTCGGCGCTTTCCGGGGGCTGGTCGACAACCTCCATGTCGAGCTGGAGAAGTACGGCCACGGCGAGGCACGGCCCGTCCACGGCTTTGCCCTCCAGGCCATCGGGCCCCGCGGCGCCACCATCAGCGAGCTGGGCCGGCGTTTGGGGGTAAGCAAACAGGCGGCGGCCAAGACGGCGATCGGGCTGGAAGAGGCCGGCTATGTCGCTCGCCAAGCCGACCCCGACGACGCCAGGGCCACAGTGCTCATGCGGACTGCACGAGGCGAAGAGATGCTCGCCCTCTCGGCGAAGGTCTTCGAGGAGCTGCGAGCGGCCTGGGCCAACCAGCTCGGCACAGACCGGCTGCGCAGGATGGAGGACGATCTCGAGGTACTCGTCGCCGGCACCGGAGGCGCCAGGGTCTGGGACCTCCCTGGATGGTTGCGCTGAAGTTCCGGCGTGCTTTCGGGCCACTTTCGTGGGCGTAAGGGCTTGGTGGTGGTCACATCAGCGTAATCCGAGAGTGATCCTCTGGCCCGTCGGGGCGCAGCGGCGCCAAGGAGCAAGCAACCGGCGCCGCACGTTCTAGGCGCCATGATCGTTGGGCGCAGTGCCGTCGTTACGCGTCGGTTCCTCTTGAAACTTCAGCACTTCTCGGCCACGCATAACAGGATTTCTCCTGCCAATGGTCGTACTGAGCTGGCACCAAAGCACGGCGACTGGCGGCGTCAGCGTCACGCCCACAGCGGCGGTAGTTTCCTGCCATGAGCCAATCCGCCCGCAAGAAGTTTGCCTGCCCACCAGGCTCTGGCGTGCTGGACGAGATCGACCTGGCGCTCCTCGACCGGGACGACGAAGACCAGCGGAGGATCCTGATCGAGGCCGAGCACCCCGAGCTGAAGCAGGCGCTGGACAAGGGAATAGACGAGGTTCACCGCGGGACGCAGGTAATGAGCCCCAGCCGGGAGCGGGCGGCGCGACGGGCCAAGGAACGCCGCCATCAGCGGCCGGCCCGGTGAGGTCGGCGAGGTCCGGCGGTCGTCTCCGACAGGAGATGGCCCGGGCTCTTGAGGCTTCGGGGGCTCTCCGGAACCCCGAGGTCCGAAAGGCCTTCCTCGCCGAGCCCCGAGAGAGGTACGTGCCCGAGATCGCGGAGCGTGACGGCCTGGAGGCCGTGTACCGCCCGGACGTCGCCCTCGTGACAGCCAGGGACCGCACCGGCGGAGCGCTCAGCTCTTCGTCCGCACCCGCGGTGATGGCGCCGATGCTTGAAGCCCTGGAGCTACGGCCGAGCATGCGGGTATTGGAAGTCGGGGCTGGTACCGGGTACAACGCGGCCTTGATCAAGCGGCTGGTCGGGGAAAAGGGCGGGGTCGTTTCTGTTGAGGTCGACCCCGGCATCGCCCGCCAGGCCCGGCGCCACCTGGCTGAGGGTGGTCACAAGGCCAGGGTCGTGGTGGGCGACGGGAGGGACGGGTGGCCCGCCGGGGCCCCCTTTGACCGCATCATCGCCACCGCGAGCTCGGATTTCGTCCCGTTGGCATGGCGCGACCAGCTGGCAGAGGGCGGGCTGGTAGTCCTCCCCTTCCGGTTCGGGGGAGACCCTGGCACTCAAGCCATCCTGGGCCTGCGACGCGACGGCGACGTGCTGAGCTCGACGACGGTCTTCCTGGGCTTCTTCATGCCGCTCAGGGCTCCTGGCGTGACTGCTAGCCCAGTGGCTGCGCAGCCCTTGCTCACCGCTTCGACTACTTCGGGGGCAAGGGCGTCGACATTGGCACGCCTAAGTGGCCGACCAATCGAGCTGCTTTCCGAGGCTGGCCGGCGGCGGCTCCTCGCCGGTGCGCTTTTGCCAGGGCGCCGCCTGGGGACGGTTGCTGCCTCTGGCACCCCGGGGCTGCTCATGTTCCTCTTGCTCCATCCTGGCAGCGAGGTCGTGCGGTGCACCCTCGGCGGCCGTTTCGGTGCGGGCGTCATAGGGCCGCTCGGCCGTAGCTTCGCCGCGCTCACTTGGTCCGTGGGCAAGCCAGGGCGCATCGAGACATGGGGCGACGCCGGGGCCCAAGACAAGCTGGGCGTCCTCGTCGAAGAGTGGCGCCGCGCCGGCCGCCCGGCCCTGGGCGCCCTCGACGTCACGGTCAACTACAACAGCGCGAAAAGGCGGGCGGGGGACGCCTGGCGACGCTGGGACACGCCGGAGGGTACCGTCTCGTTGTACTGGCGGCGGCGGTAGCTGCCGTTCCTCGAGCGCGGTCACCCGAAGCGTGCGACGCCCGGGCTGCTCGGCGCTTGCCGGACCGACCAGTGATCGACGTCTTAGGCGAGCAGTAAGGGGCATTCTGGGTCGGGTGGACGGGCGTCTCGCTCCGTGCCAGTCGTGGGGGCCTTTGTTGACCTTGCTCGGCCACTCGTTGAAATGGTGGCGCTCTACGTCGGGGGCTCCCTGGCTACCGGTGACTTCACCTCGGGGTAAGCGACCTGGACCTAGTCGCCGAGGGCCACTGCACTCGACCAACGGTGCCGCGACCAGCTCCGCCGGACCCACGCGACGCTCCAGCGAGGGGACTCGTCGGCGGCCAAGCTCCACTGCGTGTACGTGCCTCAAGAGCGAGCGACCTCGCCGTTGCGGCGTTGCATGACGGCCAGCTCATCGCCAAAGCCCGAAGCGCTGCGGCGCCTCGAGCACTTTGAGATCCCTGCCGACTTGATCGCCGAAATTGCGGGACGACGGAACGGCCACGGGCCGAAGCTCAGTTGGCTTGACCGTCTCGGGCGGGGTCCCACCGCCCGGCACCTCGTTGCCGCCGGCATTGCGCGTCTGGCTCCGCCCCCTGGCTAGCGAGCCAATCGATGGGGCGTCACCGTTTCCCGGCGCGCGTTCTGGCGTCGCACACAGACGACGGGCGCGGCACGCCGCCCCGTCGTTATTCCCACCTTCCGTGATCAAGAAGTCGATCGCCTCCGCGTACCAGATCTGCTGTTACGGAGCGCAGGGTGAGGAAGGCATCAGCTCTCGGG
Organism: Acidimicrobiales bacterium; assembly: GCA_035503975.1. Classification (GTDB taxonomy): domain Bacteria; phylum Actinomycetota; class Acidimicrobiia; order Acidimicrobiales; family Palsa-688; genus DATJMJ01. The sequence goes on from DATJST010000117.1 coordinate 34,667, forward strand.
GGGTGCTTCTGCGAGCTCCCGGCTTAGGGTTTCGACCGTCCACGTCGGGCAGCCACAACCGAGGAAATCGTTGTCGGCGGTAAGGATCCGTCATCCAGGAGACAGGACGAGCCGCTCTAGGTGGACGAACGTGACTACCTAGGCCGAGAATACCTAGTCGGCTTTCACGGAAAGGCCGCTGAGTTAGCTCCACTTTGGGGCGGCGGGTACAGAATAGTGGCGGTAATGCCCGAATAATCTGGTTACCTGGCGAATAGGCTTTCCTGGCCACCATCGCACGGTCCGAGTTTTGCAAATGACCTCGGGTTCCCTGATGTTGAACCCGAGCAGCTCGTCCATTTGGCGCTGGCCGGCCAGCCGACTGGCCATTGGCAGCTACGCCTGGCGGGCTTTTGCCAGCTGCGCCCTTCTGGTCGCCCTCGGCCGAGTGTTCACCCCGGGTGGTGCTGGCAGGCGGTCCTGGCCAATCCGGCGGCGCTACTCAGGTGGCACCCTGAAGCTGGGCGTCATGAGAGGCGAGCTCACACTCCCCAGAGCAGCCCGGTCGCCCGCCGACGAGTTCGGAGCTGGTCGGACAGGCCGGACCGGGAGAAACAGCAGGTGACAGCATCGGGGCCCCAGGGAGAGCTGCGCAAGCTTGGTATGCATGCACGTGCCTCCTCGGCCAGACGCGCCTGCGTCGGGCACGGGCCGGGGCAAACTTTCCCCGCGAGGGCACGCCATAATGGGCTCATGCCGGGGGGCGGGTCTCATCGGGCGCGCTGAGTGCGAGAGGATGACGACCCGAGGTCACATCCCGGACCGAGAGAAGCGACCCGCTCATGCTCCGACTGCGTCGTGCCGGACCTTGCGCAGGTCTACGCAACGTGTGCCTGGCGGCGGCCGCGGGCGCCTCAGACGTGATCGCCCCCCAGCGCCCCGGCCAGCCAGCGAGCGGCCATGGCCTAAGTCGAAAGAGGTTGAGTGATGCACCTATCCGGTCCGTGGCACGCGGGACGTGCCCGTTATTGGCGCCGAGTTGTGCTAGCTGCAGCGTCGGCTCTCTTCGTGGTTGGAACTCCCTCGACGGGGGGCACGGCCGCGGCCACGTCGGTGGAGGGAAGTACCCCCCAAACAGCCGTCGCGCCTGTGCCCTCCCGCCTCCGCCAAGTCACGGCCTGTCAGGTGTTCACCCTGGCCGAGGCACAGAGCCTGATCGGCCCGAACGCCGCCGAGGACCCGAGCGCCAACCACACCGTGGATTTCGACGGGCAGCGCAATTCTCAATGCTCGTACACGTCGGGACCTAGCGGCCTCGCCGACGCCCAGCTGCTCGTACCGCTCACCCACCAGGCGGCCCAGGCTCTGAAGACGGCCTTTGCCAGGGAAAAAGCCAGCTTCGAGGGTACGAGCCTGCCCGGGGTCGGTGCTGCCGCGTTCTGGAAGAGCAAGGTCGGCACGCCGGCCATCTACGTGCTCACGGCCAACGATGTCCTTTTCAACATCGGCGCTACGACCAACGGCACCAATTCCGCCTCTGAAGCGGCACTAGAACGCGTCGCCGAGATGATGGTGGCAGCATTGGCTGGCTCGGGCACCACGGCACCGGCCAACGGCCGTCCGCCCCAGCCACCGCAGCTGCCCGCTCCGCCCGACCGGGCGGGTTGCTACCGGTATGACCGGGCGAGCAGTTGGCAGAGGATGACGTGCGTCGCAGCAGCCTACGTAAAGGAGCACTTCGGGATCCCCTTGCTCGGGACACCGGGCATCCAGCAGGGAAGAAAAGGGCCTAAAGGCAGTCTTGTCCGGGTCGGGCCACCAATCGCGCTCAGCCAATTGGACGCGTTCCCCCTGACGCCCGCCACCGCGGAGACTGATACGACGCACGGGGCCGGCGCCTACAGCCTTCAGGACAACACAAACGAGTTCCTTGGCACCAACGCCAGTGTCGATTGGGTGCAGTTCGTCTACCAGACGACGGACATGGGACGATCCGGCGTGGCGTGCATTTGGCAGATCAGTGATGTTCTCAGCCCCCAGAACATCGG
>DATJST010000118.1:0-2751 GCA_035503975.1 Acidimicrobiales bacterium
TCCTTGGCCATGGCCACCAGCATCTTGCGCATGGTGGCGGCCTGGGCCGCGGCCCGCGAGTCGAACGAGACCCGTTCGAGCTTGGTCACGCCGTCGACTATCTGGGCCACTGCGGGGCCGAAGCGGCTCTCGATCTCGTCCAGCGATACAGCTGTGTCCTCCACCGAGTCGTGCAGTAGGGCCGCAGCCAGTGTGATGTCGTCCATCCCGAGCCCGGCCAGCACCGCCGACACGGCTAGGGGATGGGTGATGAAGGCTTCGCCCGACCGGCGCACCTGGCCGTCGTGAGCTCGGGACGCGACTTCGTAGGCCTTGATCACCAAGCTCGCATCACCCTTGGGGTGGCGTTCGCGGTAAGCGGCGAGCACCGGTGCGAGCAAGTCCACCTCACCAGCACCCTGGCGGCGCCACGGAAGGACGCGCTCGACGGTCGCCGCCGCCCGACCCCTCGCTGGCTTTTCTACCGTGGTCACTCGCCGGCCTCCGTGATCAGCTCACCGTTGTCAATTGTTCAACCAAGCTCAATAGTTCAATAAAGCTTCAACATTCAGCCCCGGCAACTTGTTCCGGCCGCCCAGGAACGTAAGCTCCAGCACGCAGCCATAACCGACGGTCTGGCCACCGAGGCGGTCCACGAGGCGCCGTGCTGCAGCTGCGGTGCCGCCCGTCGCCAAGACATCGTCGACGAGCAGTACGCGCTCCCCCGCCGACAAGGCGTCGGTGTGGACTTCCAGCGTGTCACTGCCGTACTCGAGCTCGTAGGTATCCGAGTACACGCCCGAAGGAAGCTTGCCCTTCTTGCGCACCGGCACAAAACCCGCGGACAGGCGGTAGGCAATGGGCGCGGCGATGATGAAGCCGCGCGCCTCGATACCTATCACCTTGTCCACCCCTTCGCCGCCAAAGCGGCCGGCCAAGGCATCGGTGCAGGTGGAGAACGCGTGCGCATCGGCCAGCAGGGGCGTGATGTCCTTGAAGGTGACGCCTGGGCGCGGGAAGTCCGGGACATCCCTGACCAGGTCCTTAAGCTGGGCCTCGACGAGCTCCACCCCCCCAGCGTACTACCAGGGCACTCGCCGGCCCGTCAGGGCCCGTCGACCCGCTGCGACGCAGCGCCTCGTTCGGCTTGGCCCGCCGCCTCAGCGCCGCCGGGGCGCGGGTTTTTTGCGGGGCCGTGGCCCGGCAGGCCGCGGCGGGACCTTGCCGCCCCGGGTGCGCCCGGCAGCGGCCGGGGGCGAAGCTTCGTCACCGTGGCCATCGTGGTCGCCGGCGGCCTCGTCGCTACCACCGTGGTCCGCAGCGACCGCGCCGGCCATCCCGGCCCCCAGGTCGTCGGCCGTCGCGGCCGCGCCCGCCGACGCGAGGAACGGCTCGGCGGCGTCCTCGTCCGAGCTTTCTGCGAAGCTCCCATGACCGCTCTCGCCTCCGTTGCCCGACCAGCCACCATTGCCCGGTGCCCGTGCCCGTGAAGACGCGGCCGGAGCCGCCTGAGGCAGCGCCAGCTCGTCAGCCCCGCCCAAAGCGGGCGCGCCGTTACGGCTCGACCCCCGCCTGCCACCGCTGGAGGTGCCGACGCTGCGGCCGCTGATGCCAGTGGGCAGATCGGATGTGCCCGGGCCTGACCGGGCGGTGAGCAGGCTCCCGTCCGCGACCATGGCCGTCGTCAGGCGCTGGCGCGACTGGGGGTAGGCGGCAATGCGCCGGCGGATCTCGACATAGCGCGGCTCACGCTCCTTGAGCAGGGCGAGGATCGGCGAGGCGATGAAGATCGAAGAGTAAGCCCCGCTCATGAGCCCGATGAACAGGGCCAAGCCGAAGTCGTTCAGCGCCGAAGCGCCGAGGATCCAAGAACCTATGACGAGGATGCAGAACACCGGCATGATGGCCACGAAAGAGGTGTTGACCGAGCGGGCCATGACCTGGTTCATGGAGAGGTTGACTACGTCGGTGTAGGTGTACCTGTTGGTGGACGCCAGGCCTCTTGTGTTCTCCTTGACTTTGTCGAACACCACGATCGTGTCGTAGAGGCTGTAGCCCATGACGGTGAGGAACGCGATGACCGTGTCGGGGCTCACCTGGAAGCCCGACAACGCGTAGATACCGACCGTCACCAAAATGTCGTGCACCAGGGCAACCAAGGCGCCGACAGCCATCTTGGCCTCGAAGTACAACGAGATGGCAATAGCGATCAAAACGAGGAACACCACGACAGCCTCGATGGCCTTGTTGGTGATGCTGCTCCCCCACGACGGGCCGATCAGCTCGGCCGTCACGCAGTCGACCGGCACCTTGCCGATGCTCGCCATTTCGCTCGTGACTTGCTTGACCAGCTGTGTATTGCCGGTCACGCTCGAAGACGCCTCGACCTGGATGCTCCGCTGGCCCGTCTGCTGGTTGGTGAGCTGGACGATCGTGGCCTGGGCCAACAACGGGCTCAACTTGCCGAGGTCGGAGCGCACGGTGGCGACGGAGACGTCGTGTGTCGCCCCGATCTTGCTGCAGCTCGGCGCCGTCCTGATCGCAGTCGGGGTCTGCCACAGGCTGCCACCCCGGAAGTCGATGCTGAAGTTGAGCCCGCCGATGAACAGCGCCGCCAACCCGATCACGATCACCGTGCCCGAGCACAGGAACCAGATCTTCCAGCGGTTGATGAAGTCGTAATTGGTCTGCCCGCGGTACAGGCGCAGGAAGGCATTGCCGGCAGGACGGTCAGATGCTCTCATCGCGCGTAGGCTCCCGCGCCGAGGCCGC
>DATJST010000119.1:0-8568 GCA_035503975.1 Acidimicrobiales bacterium
CCAGCAGGGCTCAATGGTACGACTCAAGCCGACGAACTCGGCTTGTCTGGCAACCAACGGGTCCCTCCGCACCGGTATGGCCAGGCTGTAGACGACGAGTTCGACTGGTGAGCGAGCCTGCCCGCAAACTGTCGACCACCATCGGCTTCGTATGTCGGCGAAAGCGCCGGCATTAATGCTGACGTGGCCGTCGCCCGCTAACCGTGGAACGCGGCGGAGTTGTACCAGCCGGCAGAGGCGGGGCGCTGAGTCGGGCCTTGGCCGTGGATCAAGCCAAGCCGACCTGGACGACGCCTTCATGGCCAAGGTGGGCGAGCTGGCCCCGGCCCCGTCGCCCCGACGGCCACAGGTAGAGCTGAGCAGTGCTACGAAAAGCCGTGGTATTGAGGCTTGTCCGAAGCTGAGCCGCGCCAGTTCCTGCCTATTTCTCGGGCGGTCCAGGTCCCACGTCACGACGTGACCCAACTTTTCCCCGCATCCGCGGTTTCCATGAACAGCGCCCGCCCGTTACCGGGATCATCATCTTGTCCCCCGTAAGCGCTTCCCGACTAGGACTCGATAGGATGTGTTTTATGTCATTTCATGTGTGTCGGAGGGGGGACTTGAAGGGTTACTCCTCTCCCCCCGGCGAGTTCATCGTCGGCCCGGAGCTATGGCTACCAGCGGCGTGACCAGGACTATCCCACTCACCGGCGACAATCGGCCGCCGCCGCAGGATCCTCAAGCCGCACGCCCGCGCTACACCGTATTTCCAGCCCATCGGCTCGACTCGTCTCGACACTAAGGCCGTCAAAAATACGTCCACTCGATATCGAGAAGGTATACCTCATGCAATCAGTGGGCGGCCACGCCACAACAACTCGGGTACGCAGGGTATGGGGTCACCCGTCGAGTAATTCGCCGCGGAGCTGCTGTGGGCGTCGCATCACGCTTTAGCCTCCGTCAGTCGAGATTGGCCCGTCTCGATCGTCGCCGGGTTCGACCTCGAAAATGTCCATGCCGCGTCGGCGCGCGTCGCCAGCCACGATGAAGCTGGCGGTTGCAGAAAGCGCGTCTCGTCGAGCCGTACTCAGACCTTCCACCAGAACGGCGATCTCGCCTTCGATGGCTGTCGTCGCTTGGTCGACGAGTTGCCGGCCAGCGTTGGTGATGGCCACTTGGACGCTGCGACCGTCGAACGGGGAGGGCGTCCGCCTCACCAGCCCGCGTTCGGCGGCCCGGTCGACCAACCCGGTCACACTGGTCTTGTCAAGCTGCAGGAACCTGGCTAGTTCCTTGATGGTCGGCTCCCGGTCGCGGAGGATCCCGAGCAGGCGGGTTTGGGCAATTGAAAGGTCATGGGCGGCAGCGACGCGCCCGAGTGCGCCTTGTACTGCAAACGTGAGCTGCGCCAGCGCGTCCACCAGTCCCAGGTCTGTTGCCCCCGGCAATGGGGTGAGGACCGGGCGGCGCGGGGCTCGAGGCATGTCGGAGATTGTACCCTGGAAATAGATGGTGATACCATCTATAATGGATGGTGACACCATCTATCGTGGGCGCTACCCTGCGCCCGGCGCACAGGAGGCAAGGCAGATGAGCATGCACGCGGCCGTGGTCCGGTCCTTCGACCATCCTCCCCGGTACGAGACGTTCCCCACCCCCCGACCGGCCGAGCCCGACGAGGTGATCGTCGACGTCCTGGCCGCGGCCCTACACCCACGCGTCCGCACCGACGCTTCGGGCCGGCATTACACCAGCACTGGCGCACTGCCAATGATCCCCGGCATCGATGGGGTGGGCCGGTTGCCGGACGGCCAGCAAATCTACTTTGTTGTGCCCGACAATATGTGGGGGTCAATGGCGGAGCAGGCCGTAGCCGACCTGCGCCTGACCGTCCCCCTCGCCGAGGACGTCAACGTGGCCAAGGTGGCGGCGGCAATGAACCCGGCAATGTCCGCGTGGGTGGCGCTCCGCCGGCGCGTCCCACTGCAGGCCGGCCAGTCCGTCCTGGTCCTCGGGGCCACGGGCAACGCCGGGGCCATGGCTGTACAGGTGGCCAAACGCCTCGGCGCCGGCGCCGTCATCGGCGCCGGCCGCAACCCCGAACGGCTCGCCGCACTTCCCTCTCTCGGTGCGGACCAGGTTGTGGCCCTAGCCGACGACCCTGAGGTAACGGGCGAACGCCTGGCCAACGCGGCTGCCGAGGTGGACGTCGTGGTCGACTACCTGTGGGGCAAACCGGCCAGTACCGCCATGATGGCCCTGCTGAAGGCCCGAGCCGACCGCAGCCGAGCGATGGACTGGGTACAGATCGGCGCCACCGCGGGCCCGACGATCGAACTGCCGTCGGTGGCCCTGCGCTCGGCCAACCTGCGGCTGCAGGGAAACGGGCAGGGCGCGGTACCCACCGCGGTTTATGTGGGCGAACTGCCGGCTCTCGTCGAGGAGATCGACAACGGTGGCATAGAAGTAAACGCTGAAACAGTCCCACTGCTCGATGTCGAAGCCACCTGGACCGCCCCCGCGGTCCCCGGGGTGCGCACCGTTTTCATTCCCTAAGACGCGGGGCGCCGTGCTGCGCGCTTGCAATCACGCTCCGCCGGTACCGCTTATCCCGCTCGGGCGGCGATGTTCGTGGTCCACGAGCGCGTCGATAAACTCGGGTGGGACGTAGTCGCACTTCGGGCCGAGCGAGTTCCCGAGAACCCGGGGCGTCCAAGTAGGTTTGCCAACCTCGGCAACTGGAGCCCTGGGCACCGGCCCACTTATGGTAGGGCCAGTGGACTCCCTTACCCGGCTCGCGCTCCATGCCCGGGCCGGTGACACTCCGGCGCTCGCTTCGTCGAATCCGGCTACCAGGAAGTGTGGAGGTTCTGTGCCAGCCTGACGAGCCCTAACGAGTCCGACGACCTCTGCCAGGAGGTCTTCGCCCGCGCCGTAAGAGCCCTGCCAAACTTCCGCGCCGGCTCCTCGGCCCGCACGTGGCTCCTTTCCATAGCCCGTTACACGTGTGCTGACGAGCTCCGGGCCAGCTGGCGCCGGCGCAAACAAGATGCACTTGCTGCGCGTACGCAGCCCGTTTTGGTCCCCGACCACAGCGGCGTTGTCACCGTAGCGGAGCTCATCCACCAGCTCGAGGGGGACCGAAGGACGGCGTTCGTGCTACGCAGGTGCTCGGTCTTTCCTACGAAGAAGCGGCATCGGTCTGTAACTGCCCCATCGGCACGATCCGGTCCCGCGTCGCGCGCGCCCGCGCCGACCTCCTCGGGCTCCTGAGGTCGGCGGGCGAACGCGAGCGCCGGCGGCACGCCTAAATACATTCCGCGTTTACCTGGTGCACTCTGAGCGCGGTTTAGTGCTCACCGAGAGGCGGCAAGCATGACCGAAAGAACTCTCGCGCGGCGGTAGCGCTCAGGGACCTACCCGGTATCTTCGAGAACTGGCGGGTTGACATCTAAGGGGTACCGAAGCTTTAATGTTAGGCGCGCCTGATATTAGTGCGCCCCTAAGAAGTGAGCGCCTTGATGTCCCCGCCCACTGCAGCCGGCTCTCTTCGTCAAGAAAGGGTAGGACGTCTCTTGAACAACGCAAGACGCTGCGGGGCTGAACAAAGAGCATCAGGCACAACCGGGAAGCGCACCCCTCTCGGTCTCTCAGTCCTCGCTCTCCTGATCTGCGCACCCGTTGTCATTGTTGCTATCGGGACCTTGGGTGCCGGCGCCACTACCACCCCGACAACGCCGGCGAAGGCTACAAGGACAGGGATAGCAGCCAGCTGCACACGGGTGGCCGACGTCCTGTCCGACGGCCCCGACCCTGATGCCGACCCCGTCGGCTATGCGCTGGCGCAGGTCCTGCCCCTACGTAGGATCTCTACGACCGACATCACTCTAAAAAAGGACATCGACACCCTCGCGTCAGCCTATGAAACCGTTTATAAGACAAACGACAACAAGAGCGCTTACGACGCAGTGGACAAGGCAGGCAAGGAGCTCGACGAGATTTGCCCGAGGGCGTTCTGATGCGATGGCACGTGAGAAGACACCGGCGCCACAATGCAAACGGGACGATGAGCAACGGATGGAAAGCAGGCATCGCACTCATAGTTTCGGGGATGTTCATACCGCTTGGGGGTGGCGCTAGCGCCTCGGCCGCCGTGCGAGCACAGACGAGCACCGTGACCCTGGTGCTTTACAACGGTCAGCACCAACAGACCACCGATTCAGTGGTACAGGGTTTTGAAGGCTCCCACCCGGGCATCAAGGTCCTGGTGCGCAACGACGACGAGGACACTTTCGATGCCCAGATCGTCGCCGAGGGTTCCCGTTCGCCGGCCGACCTCTTCTATACAGAGAACTCGCCGGCGCTCGAGTTTTTGCAACAACGCGGGCTGCTGGCGAAGGTAGACCCCTCGACACTGGCCCATACACCGGCCAAGTACAACTCGCCCGAGGGCGATTGGGTGGGAGTTTCAGCCCGGGTCAGCGTCCTCATCTACAACCCCAAGCTCATCAAAAAGACCGACCTGCCCACACATGTCCTCCAGCTTTCCAACCCGAAGTACAAGGGCTCGCTGGCGTTTGCCGCCGGCGAGACCGATTTCCAACCGATCGTCACCGCGGTGACTAGGGCCTACGGGGTTAAGGCCACCCTCAAATGGCTCGACGGGATAAAGGCCAACGCCGGGGACCACATCTACCCCGACAACGAGACCATCGCGGACGAGGTCAACCGGGGCCAGGTCGCCTTCGGCGTCGTCAACCAGTACTACTGGTACCGGATGCGGGCGGAGGTCGGCGCCTTGAATATGCACTCGCAGATCGCCTACTTTGCCCCCGGCGACCCCGGTTATGTTATCGACGTCTCGGGTGCGGGCATTTTGAAGTCATCGAAGAACAAGGCTGCCGCGCAGGAGTTCCTCGCCTATCTGGTGTCCAAGGCCGGCCAGGAAGTCGTGGCCGACTCAGGGGACGGCGCCAGCCAATCGATCAGCTTCGAGTACCCGATCGCTTCGGGAGTCACAACGAAAGCGCCGGAGACGCCGTTCCAGGATTTGCGGCCGTACCCCATCACCATCGCCCAGCTCGGCACCGGGGCGGAAGCTATCAACCTGCTGCGAGAAGTCGAGCTGCTGTGACGCTGCCCCGCTGCCCTGGGAACACTCCACAGCAAAACGTGATGTCCCTGCATACATGAACGTTGCCGCCGCCAAGGCGCCGAGGCGGCCGACCCCCGGGCCTCCACTGGACGGCGCCGTGCCGTCCCGTCGGCCGGCCCGCCCAAAAGTCCTTTACGCTCTCTGCCTGATCGTCGTCGTCGCCCTCGCCGTGCCACTGGTCTTCTTGTTGGCGGAGGCGGCCAATGCGGGCTGGGCCGGCGTGTGGGCCCTGATTTGGCGCTCCCTTACCGCAGAACTGCTGTGGAACACGGTGCGCCTGACCGCGGTGGTCACCGTTCTCTGCGCCGTCGTCGGCACCCTGGCGGCCTATGGCGTCGAGCGGACCACTCTTCCTGGGCGCCACATCTGGGCCGTACTCGTTGTCGTCCCTATCGCCACCCCGGACTTCGTCGTTGCCTTCGGGTGGAACTCACTGTTCACGTGGGTTCACGGCTTCCGGGGCGCCGTGCTCGTGATGACCATCGCGGTCTACCCCCTGGTGTACCTGCCCGTAGCAGCCAGCTTGCGGGGCGCCGACCCTGGTCAAGAGGAGCTGGCTCGTTCCCTGTGCACCAGCCGGTTACGTGTGTTCTGGCGCATCACCGTCGGCCAAGCGCGACGGGCCATCCTGGGCGGCAGCCTCCTGGTTGCCCTCGTCGTGCTGGCCGAGTACGGGGCCTTCGAGATCCTCGCCTTCCGGACCTTCACGACCGAGATCTTCTCGGAGTTCCAGTCCGGGTTCGATACCAGCTCTGCCTGCGCGCTCTCAATAGTGCTCGTACTTTTATCCCTCGTCGTCCTGCTTGGTGAGCACACATCACGCGGACGTGGGATCGTGGCCCCCGTCGGTCAAAACGCGCCGCGGGTGCTCACTCGCCGGCACCTCGGGAAATCCACACTGCCCGTCCTGCTCGCCTATACCGTCCTCGTCGGCGCCGCGCTGGGCGTACCCGTGGCCGCGTCGGTGTACTGGGTCTTAGAGGGCGGCGCTGTCGCCTTTGCCGGTACACCTCTGGTTACTGCTGCGGCTTACACCGCGGCCTACAGCGCCGCCGCAGGAGCGCTGGCCACACTGGGGGCGATCCCCGTCGCCCTCCTCGCCATCCGGCACCCTAGCCGCTGGTCATTGGTCGTCGAGCGCTCGACCTACCTCATCCTGGCCACGCCCGGGCTTGTCGTGGCTTTAGCGTTGGTGTACTTCTCCGAACAGGACGCTGGCGGGTTCGCCTACCAGACAGCCCCACTCCTGGTTTTCGCCTATGCCCTGTTGTTCTTTCCGCTGGCGCTCGTCGGGGTGAGGACCTCGGTACTGCAAGTGCCCGTGTCGCTGGAGGAAGTGGCGAGCTCTCTCGGAGTCCGACGCGTCGGCGTGTTTTGGCGAGTGACGTTCCGGCTCATCGCGCCAGGGCTCGGGGCCGCTTTCTGCCTTGTCTTTTTATCCTGCGTGACCGAACTCACGGCCACGCTGATCCTCATCCCGACGGGGGTCGAGACACTGGCCACCCAGTTTTGGGCTTATCAACAGAACCTCTCTTACGGCCAGGCCGCCCCGTTCGCCTTGGTCATCATCGCCATAGCCGCAGTGCCGTCCTATGTCCTCGGACGGTTCTTCGACCGCCTGCCATCTCGCGCCCGGGCCTCTCTGTAAGCCAGGACGGTTCGCATCCCTCATGCATTCGCGCCTCTCCCCCGCGTCCCGGGCCACCTATCGCCGTTCGCGATTGGCGCTATGGCGCTGCCGTACTGCGGTTCGGACCGATTCTGGCCACGGCCACCCGGTAAAGACCCGAGCCTTGCTCACGCCGGCCGAGCGCTTTGAAGTACCGCGCACCCGCGTCGGCAGTGGAGACGTCCTCGATCAGCTCAAACCCGCGGAGGGAGAGAAAATCCGAGGTTCTCGCCGGTGGAACCCCGAAGATCCACGGTTCGCCGCGCTTGTTGACCCCTTGGAGCCATTTAGAGGCTTCTGGGAACTCGACAACGGACAATTCTGGGGACCCCTGCACCTGGCTGTCGATGACGGCCTGGTCGACATAGGTGAACACGAGCCGGCCTTCCGCACCCGCCAGTTCGTGAACGACAGCCAAGGTGTTGTCCACCGCGTCGGCAGACAGGTACTGGGTGACACCTTCCCAGACAAACAGCGCCGGTCTGTCGATGGCATAGCCGGCGTCAGTGAGGGCGATCGAGAGGTCGTCGGCCTCGAAGTCGACGGGTACGAAGACGACATGGCCGGTCCCGGCCTTGGCGCGAGCCAGCCCGCCCCGTTTGGCGGCCTGGGTGTAGGGCTGGTCCACCTCGAACACCCTCTTCACGGCGAAGCCCGGGAGCCTGTAAGGCCGCGTGTCGAACCCGGCGCCGAGGAGGACCACCTGTTCGACTCTGGGCGCTATCTCATCCACCAGGTCGTCGATCAGTTTGGTCCGGGCGACCGCCGAGGCCCGTGGCCCTGGCCCGCCGGCGAAGTCGTACGCGGCTTCGACTGCAGCCCGAACGGCGCCAAGGTGGCAGCCGGCCAAAGTGGCTCTCCATGGCAACGAGACGAAGGACCGAGCCAGCGGGTCGGCGAAAAGGCGCGCTCGTGGCGGCCTCACCGATTCGAGACCGCGCTGGACGGCCATGAGCTCGGCGGTACGGCTGGCCCGGCCAGAGCTTGACCGGATGCGTGAGCCGTCGGTAGGCAGAACGTTCATAAGTATATAAGCTACACTAATCTGGCGTGGGGAGACGGGCGCGCATCGACCGAGCTCGCGTCGTGTCGGGGGCGCTCGCCCTGGCGGACGAAGAGGGGCTTGAGGCGCTCACCATGGCCCGCGTCGCAGAGCGCCTCGGGGTCACGCCCATGGCGCTCTACCGGCATGTAGCTGGCAAGGCCGGCCTCCTCGACGGAGTAGTGGAGCTCCTGCTAACAGAGTTCCCGCCGCCGCCCGAGGCCCTTTCGTGGCCGGAACGCCTCAACGTGCTCGCAGGCAACATCCGGGCCTCGGCACACAGGCACCCTGCGGTCTTCCCGCTCGTGCTCCACCTGCCCGCCAACACTCCGGAGGCCCGCCGCACCCGAGAATCCGTTTACCGGGCGCTGAAGGACGCGGGCGTCACCGAAGCCCGGGTGGCGCAAATCGAGCGTTTGGTCAGCACAGCTGTGCTCGGCTTCGCCGTGAGCGAAGCAGCTGGGCGATTCCGGCACCACTCCCGCCACGAGCTCGACGCCGACTTCGGCGCAATGCAGGCACTGCTACGCCGGTTTATCGAGCAGTCGGCGGCTTCTAACTAGTCCCGGGCGGCCTGGACACGAGCCTTCATTTTCCCGGGCAGCAACAAGGCGGGCAAGAGGGCGAGCACCGTGAAACCGACGGCCCACCAGAAAGCCGTACCAAAGGCACTCGCCCGGGCGGCGGGTGTGGCGTTGTTAGCGGCCAGTCCGCCGGCGA
>DATJST010000120.1:0-7053 GCA_035503975.1 Acidimicrobiales bacterium
TTGAACTACCCGGGAGCTTGGCCAGCTTGGTCCTTTCCCGGATCGACGCCCTGGCAGAACCACCGCGGCGGGTGCTCAAGGTGGCCAGTGTCGTCGGCCGCGAGTTCGGGTTCGAGAGCTTGAACGCGGCGCACCCACGTCTTGGGGCGCGTCGCGCAGTCATAGGCCACCTGAGCCGTCTTTGCGCGCGCGACCTCCTGATGCGCGAGGAGCCGGCGTCCGACAATTATGCGTTCAAGCACGCCGTAATTCACGAGGTTGCCTACGAGAGCCTCCCCTTCGCAATGCGAGCGCGGCTCCACGGGCGTATCGGCGCTTGGCTCGAGCTCACGTCGCCGGAGGCGCTCGACCTCCTGGCGCACCACTTCTGGCATAGCGCCGACGAGACGAAGAAGCGAGTGTACCTGCGGCGCGCGGGGGAGGCGGCAGAGGCACGCTACGCAAATGACACTGCGATCGATTATTACAGGCGGCTTGCTGGTTTGTTGCCGGACGAGGACCGTGGAGAGGTCCTCCGCAAGCTCGGGGTCGTACTGGAGCTACGAGGCGATTGGGCGGGGTCGGAGGCGGCGTACACCGAGGCGCTCAGACTGGCCGAGGCGCTCGACGATGGAGGCGCGGCCGCATGGTCCCTCGTGGGGCGCAGCGTCGCCACGCGCCGGCTAGGGAGATATGACGACGCCGCGGCTGACTTGGACGCCGCCGCCCGCAACTTCCAGGCCATCGGCGACACGCCGGGGATGGCCCGGGTCGCCCACGTGCGGGGCGTCGTTTCCTACCAGCGAGGTGAGTTGGACGAGGCCTGGGAGCAGCTCCAGCTGAGCCTTGTGCTCTGGAAAGAAATCGGCAACCGGGAAGCCGAGGCCAGGGTGCTCGACAGCCTCGCGGTCGCAGCGATCTACCGGGAGAACTACGAGGTGGCGGCCGATCTCGGCCAACAGGTCCTCGACCTGTGGTCGGCACTCGGGCATCGTTGGGGTGTCGCCATTTCCCACCTCAATCTGGGGGTGCACGCGCTCCTGCGCGAGGAGTACGCTTTGGCGACTTCGCACGAGGAGACGGCGCTCGCCATCCTCCTCGAGACCGGTGACACCTATAACGTCGCCCAGGTCCGTCACAACCTCGGCGACATCGCCCGGGACACGGGCGACCGGGCAACTGCGGGTGAGCATTATGCCGCCGCCCTCGAGATGTTCCGCGATCTTGGCGACCGGCGTGGGTTGTGCATGGTGTACGAGGCCATTGCGCTCCTCCTGGCCGGCAGCGCTCCTCTCGATGCCCTCCGTCTGGTAGGTGCCGCCGATGCGTTGCGGCAGGCTATCGGGTCGCGTCGCTTGGCAGCGGACGCCGCAAGGCTCGACGAACAGCTCGGAGGGGCACGGCAGCAGCTCGGCGTCGAAGCCAAGGTGGCAGAGGAGGAGGGCCGGTCGCTGTTGCCAGAGGAGGCGTTCGGTCTAGCGCTGCGGCTTTGTGGCCGCCCGAAAGGACGCAGATAGCGGTCGCGCCGCTGCTTTATATGGCACCCCTTACACCGACCCTTGTCAACTACTAAGTAGACCGTTATCATCGGCCAACTCGCTTGTTTCGGTCGGGCAGCGCCGCGCAGTCCGTGGGATGGAGGGAAGCGTGACGTTTAGGCCGTTGGGACGCAAAGGGGCGTGGCGGGTGCTTGGCCCGGCCCTAACAGTTGCAGTAGCGCTGATCGGGCTGCCTGTCGTCGTAGGCGAGGCTCCCGCCGCGGCCCTATCCTTGGGCGCGCCGACAATCTCGGCACCGTCGTCGTCGGCCACGCCAACCGTCACCGTCACGGGCACTTGCCCCGATGCCAATACGGACGTCGTCATATATGAGGTCTCAGGCGCGGTCCCGACGCCCATCGCCGGCGGGGCTTGCACCAACGGCAGTTACTCCGTCCCGGCTTCTCTGTTAGCCGGCCCCGACATGATCGAGGCGGGGGAGATCGACTCGAGTGGTGGCGTCGGCGGGATGTCGGGCTCCGTCACGGTCGACGTGACCAGCAACCAGCTGCTGACTTTCGGGAACTTCTACGACGGCACCACCGGGGCCAGCCAGGAGCTCTACTACTACCTCCCTTGTGCCGCTGGCCAGCCCTGCCTAGAGCAGAATGTCCTCGACGCTGACGACGAGGAAACAGCCCCTGCCGCCCCGACCACCCCGCAGCCTGGCACCCCTGGTTACTGGTTCCCGACGAACGACAGCTGCCCATTCGGCGGCTCCCCCCCCTCCAACCCCCCTGGCGCGGGCACGATCGAGTGGGATAGCACCTCCAACTCATCTCTGGTCGCGAGTGATTTCCCGGATTACAAAGGCGATGACCCCAACTTCGTCGAGCTGAACTCCAATTGTGTAAACGGCGTTACCCAAACGATCGACACGGTCCCGGGCGTGCAGTACACGCTCACCTTCGGCTATGCATCCCGGGACAACACTAGCTGCGCCGCCAACGACTTCGACGTTTATTGGGGTGGCACCACCGTGGCGTCCGACCTCTGCGGCTCGACCAGTGCTTGGGATGAAGGCTCTTACACGGTTACCGCCACCACCGCGAGCACCGTATTGTCCTTCGAAGACCAGGACACGTCGGACCCGTCGAACTCGTTGGGAGGCTTGCTCACGGGAGTCTCGGTGGTACCGACCGCGTCGCTTGCGCCTGCGAACACGTCGTGGAACACCGCGGAGGCTTTGGTCTCTTCGGGCTCGCAGGAAACTCCGCCCGCGAACCAGAGTATTACCTTCTCCGGCGAGACGCTCTGGTACAGCTTCACCGTCCTCCCCCAGCAGCAAGTGTCGGTGGAGCTCTCGGACGCTTCGCCGGGGGAACAGATGGCGCTGTTCTCGGACATCGGTCAGGCCTATGCCGCCGACCAGGCCCTGACCTCGACTGCATCAGATCTCCCCATTATTGCCGAAGAGACCCCCGGGACCAACTCCTCGGGACTGTCGGAGAACTCGGGGCTGTCGGAGAACTCAGGCCTGTCCGAAAACTCAGGGTTATCTGAGAACTCAGGCCTGTCCGAAAACTCGGGGTTATCGGAGAACTCAGGCCTGTCCGAAAACTCGGGGTTATCGGAGAACTCGGGCCTGTCCGAAAACTCAGGGTTGTCGGAGAACTCGGGGCTCTCAGAGAACTCGGCGTTCGACCAGGCGCAGCTTGTTTCGCTCGGGGGGCTCGACTCCCCCGCCATCGACGCTGAGTCCCAGAGCTATCTCGGCTCGTCGGGCCCAATCGGCGCAGCGGCTCAGACGATCACGGCCAACACCTTCGACAACTTGGGGGCTGGGGCCATCTCTGCGACTTATTACATCGAGGTCTACGGCGACGACGGAGCGTTCTCTGCCGGCAGCCCCTTCGACGTGGCAGAGACGTCGACTGGCAACGCGTGCTCGGCCCATCTTCAGACTTACCAGCAAGATTGGTTCACTGCTGCCAGCCCGCCGGCAGGCGTCCCGCCCACGCCACTCAGCGGGGCCGGTACCTCGGACAGCACCGTCATTGTTGATGACTCGAGCACGATGCCAGGCGTCGCAACCATTCTGGGGACCCCGGGTGCATCGTCAGGCACGGCAGGCACGCTTTACAACCTTGCAGCCAACTCCGACGGGGTGGTCGTGGACGTCGGGCAGAGCTTGGGTGTCCACGAGCTGACCTCCCAAGCGGCAAACCACCCCACCTGTGTCTACGCCGTCGACCTCGAGGCCGAAGCCGTCCAAGCGATCATAAACAGCTTCCGCACGAGCTCGAACAACCTCAAGGACGTTGTGATAGTCGGTGACGACGACGTCATCCCCTTCTTCCGCTACGCCGACGCTGAGCCCATAGCGCCCGAGGACGGGTACTCGGTACCCCTGAACACCAACACCGAGGCAGGCGCAGCCCTTGCCGACAACTACTTCCTGAGCGATGACCAGTACGGTGCCGCCACCGAGCTCTCGATCGACGCCACAACGCTCCCGGTGCAAAGCGTCCCAGTCGGCCGGCTGGTCGACACGCCGAGCGAGATCGGCGGCATCATTTCGGACTATCTCGGTCTCACCAATCACACCATCGCGCCGACCTCGACGCTCGCCACCGGGTACAGCTTCATGGCTGCGGCCGCGGAGACGATCGCGAACGATTTCGCAAATGGGACCCCTGGTGGGAACGAAAAGCTCATCGACGACCCAACCCAGGCCAGCCCGGACGTGTGGACTGCGAGCCAACTCCAGGCCGATCTGCAGACGCCGCACCAGCTGGTGTTCCTCGGGGCGCACTTCAACGAGAACGGTGCCGAGGCTGCCGACGGGTCCGACTTGTGGACCTCGCAGCTGTCGCTCGGCACTGACCTCCAAAACGCGCTCGTGCTGAGTGCCGGTTGCCATTCTGGCTACGCCGTCGACCCCGATGATGGGGTGCCGTATGTCACCGGCCTGCCGTCCTGGCCTGAGGAGTTCGCATCAGCCGGGGCGACGCTCATCGCCGGTACCGGTTACCAGTACGGCGACAGCAACTACACCGCCGATAGCGACCAGTACTACGTCGACCTCTCAGGGCAACTCGAGGCGAGCACGGCCGATGACCCCGTCTCCGTCGGCACGGCCATGCTCCAATCCGAGTGGCAGTACCTTGCGGATCTGGACGGCCTAAACAGCCTTCAGGAAAAGGCCCTGCTCGAGGTCACGCTGTACGGAATACCCATGCTCAACTTTGCGGGAGGCGGCAAGAGCTCGGGCCAACTAGCGGTACCCAGTGTGTACTCGCTGACGGGAACGAGCGGTACCCTCAACTCGAGGCCGACAGCGGTGGTGGCGTCAGGCCCGGGCGCATCGCTCGACCTGTACGAGGCGAACGTCACCGTGCCCACGGGCTCCCTCTCGCCCGAGTCAGTCAACCAGGTCGGCAGCCCCCTGCTCACCTACGATTCCGGGCCAAGCGGGGTCGTGGCAAACGCGGGACAGGCCGTCCTACCGGTGCAGACCGAGGACGTCGCGTACTCCGCCAATGGCGTCGAGCAGGTGTTGCGCGGCGTCGGCTTCTGGGGAGGTTCGTACACCGACACCGACGCCAATCCCTCGGGCAGCGCGTGGACGCCGCTCACGGGCGACCCGGTGATAGAGACTTACGAGCCCGCGGCCCCCTTTGTTTCCTCGGACTTCTACCCCGAGACGTTGTCCAACACCAACTACTTCCCGACCCTGGACAGCGGGGGTGACACCTATCTGGGCATAACGCCTGAGCAGTACGTCACAAACACCGCGAACGGGACTGTCGGGACGGCGATCAAGCGGACGTTCACCGATACGCAGTTCGCCCTCTTCTACAGCGACAACACGAGCGGGGCCGCGCTGGCGGCGGCACCGAGCATTTCCAACGTCTCGGTGACCAACGTCCTGACCGGCACGGCCTCGGATGTCACTGTGTCGGCGACGGTGCTCGGCAACGTCTCCGGCGTCCAGCAGGTTTGGACGACCTGGACCGACCCCTTATTTACGCCCAACGGGGCATCGAGCCCTGAGTGGCAGTCCGTTGACCTATTGCAATCCCCGGGCGACCCCACCCAGTACACCGCCACGTTCGACACAGCTGACACCAACATCCTCACGGGCGGAGACTTCATCGTCCAAGCCGCCAACGGCGTCGGTGAAGTGAGCCTCGACGATAACAACGGCTTCTACTTCACGGTTGGGAACGCAAACAACACCGGCAACTCCGGGAGCAACGTCGCCCCGGCGCCGAACACGTACTCGCTCACCGCGAGCGCTACGCCGAGTGGTTCTAGCAACGACCCCGCCATCTACGATGGCACGGTCAGCCTCCAGGCCACGTTGGCACCCAAGACCGGCAGCGGTACGGGCGAAAACGACCCGGTGACTTTCCAGATCGGCAACCAGACCGCCTATGGTGTGACCGGCAGCAACGGTGTTGCCACCGCGAGCATCAGTCTCGACCAGCCGACCGGCTCGTCGTACATGCTGACGGCTAGCTACGCCGGTGACGCCAACGATGTGGGTGCGACTTACAGCGAACCCTTCACGATCGCGGCCGAACCGACCAACCTGGCGGTCGACGCGCCCTCCGAACTGATCTCCGGGACAGCCGGTGACTCCTCGGGCAACCTGCTGTCGGCGACGCTGGAGACCTCGGGCGGCACGCCGATCCCGTTCCAGACCGTCGTGTTCGACATCGTCAATGCCAGCAGCAATGTCACCGTTGCATCGACGACGGGGGAAACCAATGAGGACGGCGTGGCCGACGCGCGGCCTTTCACCGTCCCGGGAGGCGATGTCGGCTCGTACACCGTTGATGCGTACTTCGGTCAGAGCAACATCCCGGCTCCTAGTGGCACTATCGACGACGCCAACCCGGACTACGGGGCATCCATGTCCAATGCGACGCTCGACGTCGTCGACCCGACGGTCGTTGGGCTCAGCATCAGCCCAGGCTCGCTGTCGTACGGCGAACCTGCCACCCTCACGGCCACGGTGACGCCTCCGCCGGCCAACGGGCAAGGGACAGTGAGCTTCTCGCAAACGTACGGCGGCAAGACCACCTCTCCCTGCAGCAACGTGCAATTGTCCTCCTTGGGCACGGGGACAGCCGCGTGCCAGCTGGCGAGCGGCCTGGGTGCGGGGACGAGCACCTTCACGGCTAGCTACGCCGGTTATTCAAACGCCTACCTGCCTGCGACCGGTCCCAACCCGTCGTACACAATCGTCGTGAGCAAGGCCACCCCGACGGTGAAGTGGAGCACTCCGGCCGCGATCGTTTATGGGACCAAGCTCAGTTCGACCCAGCTCGACGCCACGGCCTCGGTGCCCGGCACGTTCACCTACACACCCGCAGCGGGGACGGTCCCATCTCCGGGCTCAGATCTCCTTGGCGCTGTCTTTACGCCGACGGACTCGACCGACTATCAGGCGGTGCCGATTTCGACAACCATCTCCGTGACGACGTCGGTTTGCGTGACCACCACTGAAAACGAGTCGCTGACAGTGGCAAAGGGAACGGCCGCCTGCCTGGAGGCAGGAGGCAAGATCACCGGTTCGATCAGCGTG
>DATJST010000121.1:0-6318 GCA_035503975.1 Acidimicrobiales bacterium
GAAGAACTCGCCCATGAGCTCGGTTATAGGGGTGGTCATCACGGTGTCTGGGCTGGCGATGATGAACACTTCGGCACCCTTGAAAGTAGCTTCGAGCCCCTTGCGTACGGCCTGCGCAGCATCGCGGGCATCAATATAGGACCACAGGTTCCACTTGCGCCGGGCGGGGTCGTCGTTGAACTGCGGGAAGGCCTTGTACTCCTCGACCAGCATGACGTTCGAGAACCGCAACGACACGATCTTCATGTCGGGTTCCCAACGGCAAAAATGCCTTGCCGTCTCCTCGCCCATCGTCTTGGACAAGGCATAGGCGCTCTGGGGCATTGGAGGGTACTGTTCGTCGACCGGGGCGTAGGGTGGCGGCACGTTGAACGGGAGGCCGAGCACCGTCTCGCTCGACGCAGAGACAATATTGCGGATGCCGAGATGGCGAGCCGCGGCGAACACGTTGTAGGTGCTTATGGTGTTATTTCGGAACAGTTCGGCCCCCGGTGCCCAGCCTGGCGCCGGTACCGCTCCCAGGTGCACGACAGCGTCCACGCCTCTATGGCGATCGTCCACTTGGTGCAAGGCCTCCATGGTCTGGCCCATGTCGGCGAGGTCGACGCGTACGAAAGGGCAGGGGTCGTCTGGCGGCCGGACAAGGTCGGCGATGGTGACCGAGTACCCGTGCTCGAGCAGTTCGGTCAGGCAAGCTCGACCGAGCTTGCCGGTGCCTCCGGTAAGGACTACCTGGGTCATTTACGTGCCCCTCCTCTGGGACGAGAGCAAGCCGGACCGTGCCGGGTTTATGTTATCCCTTGCCGTACGAGCCGGTGCCTTGCTTCTTTGTGCAAAGCCGTTCACAGTTGGTAGGTTTCTGTCCATCATGGACCTCAACCTGGAAGGCCGCGTGGCGCTCGTCAACGCCGCGAGCCGGGGCCTCGGCCGGGGGATAGCGGAGGCTCTCGCGGCCGAAGGCGCCAACCTGGTCATCTCCTCGCGCCAACGGGACGCCATCGAAAATACCGCAGCCGAGATTGCCGGTGCTTATCACGTGGAGGTGGCGGCAGTGGCCGCTGACGTCTCGCAGGCGGGGACAGCTGAGCACCTCGTCGCAACGGCCACCGGCCGGTTCGGCCGCCTGGACATCTTGGTCAACAACAGCGGCGGTCCCCCGGGCGGCCAGTTCGCGGATTTCGATGACGCCGCCTGGCAATCCGCCTTTGACCTCCTGTTGCTCAACGTGGTGCGCATGGTGCGCGCCTGCATGTCCTCCCTGCGAGCCAGTGGTCATGGCCGTATCATCAACGTGGCTTCAACCTCGGTGCGCCAACCGATACCGGGCCTGGTCCTGTCCAACAGCCTCCGGGCCGGAGTAGCCGGTCTTGCCAAGACCTTGTCCGGCGAGGTCGCGGCCGATCATGTGACCGTAAATACGGTGCTCCCCGGGCGCATCCTGACGGACCGGTTGCGTGAGGGCTTCGCGGCTCGTGCCCGCGAAATGGGAGTGCTGATCGACGACCTGGCCCGGGCGGAGGTCGCTAAGGAAATTCCCATCGGCCGTGTTGGTGAGCCGGAGGACATGGGTAAATTGGTTGCCTTCCTTTGCTCGGACGCGGCCGCTTACATCACGGGACAGACCATCGCAGTGGACGGTGGCCAAGTGCGAGGCCTGTTCTGATCGGGCGCCCGGCAGGCGCCGAAATCGGCACCGGCAGAGCCGCGGCAGCCGGCGCCGCAAGTGCGGCCCACCCGACGGTGGCGGCCCTGATGCTCGAAGTGCTGGCCCACGCTGGTGCCGACGTGGTTTTTGGGCTCCCGGGCACGCACAACCTGGCGTTCTGGGCCGGCGCGGCCGAGGACCGTCATTGCCGGCTGGTCAATGTGCGCCACGAACAGACTGCGGTCTATGCCGCAGACGGCTGGGCCCGCGCCACGGGCCGCTTGGGGGCCGCCCTGGTTACCACCGGGCCTGGCGCCGCCAATACGCTGGGGGCGTTCGGGGAGGCCGCCATGTCCGGCTCTGCCCTCGTGCTGATTGCCAGCGAGGTTCCCAAACGCTTGAGCGACGCAGGTATGCGCAGGACGTTGCACCAGTCTCCTGACCAAGCGGGCATGTTCAGGTGCTTGGCTAAGGGCGTGTTCACGCCTCGCTCGCCGGCGGCGGCCGCCGAGGACATCGTTGCCGCGGCGAGGCTCGCCCAGGCTCCTCCCGCAGGCCCCGTCTATGTCGACGTGCCCGCCGACATCCTCAAGTCAGCAGCGCCCAGTTTGGACATGGGCATTGGGGGTGCGCCCACTCCCGTCGCACCCGACGAGCAGGGCCTGGCTGAGGCTGCCCGGCTGATCGAGAGGGCGGGCAGTGTCGCCATCTGGGCCGGTGGGGGTGTACTGGCTGCCGGTGCCGGGCAGGACGTGGCCGCCCTGGCCCGCCGTTGGCACGCTCCGGTCATTACCACCTTCGGTGCTCGCGGGGCGATCGGCTACCACCCATTTGACGTGGTCCTGCCGCCGCACGAGCCCGAAGTCGAGGGTTTGTTGGCGAGCGCTGAGGTGCTCGTGGCCCTGGGGACCAACTTCGACGGCATGATGACCAAAAATGCCAATCTGCGCCTACCCCCGGTCATTGTCAATGTAAACGTGGACCTCGAGCGGGCAGACTGTGGCTACGATGAGGCCCTGGTCGTGCTGGCCGACGCGGGCGCTGCGGCACGTTATTTTTTGGACGCCACCCCCGAGCGGGCGGCCGGGCCCGGTGACGCTGTGGCCGAGCTGCGGCAGAAGGTGTGGCAGCGCTTACGGTCCGACGCTCGCACCGCTCAGGCCGCCGAGTTCGTCGGCTCGGTCGAGCGTGCTCTTGCCGGCGGGGTTGTCGTCGTCAACGACATGACTATCGCCGGCTACTGGCTGGGCAACTATTACGGCGCGCCCCGTGCCCGCCTCGTGCAGTACCCCGTCGGTTGGGGGACTCTGGGTTACGCGTTGCCCGCTTCGATCGGGGCCGCCGAGGCCGGTACCGGGCCGGTCCTCGCCGTTTGCGGCGATGGGGGCCTGATGTTCGCTGTCGGCGAGCTGGGCACCATTGCCCAGGAGAGGCTGCCAGTGACGGTGCTTATCGTCGACGACGGCGGCTACGGGATGCTCAGGTACGGCCACGGCGCCGCTCGCACGGCCGGCACGGACCTGTTCATGCCTGACTTCCTCAAGCTGGCAGATGCCTTCGGCATCCCGGCCGTTGCCGTCAACGACCTGGGCTTGCCGTTGGAGAGAGCGCTCGCGCGCAGTGTGGCCGCTGCGGCACCGCAAATCGTGGTGTGCCGGGCATCGCTCACTCCGCCAAAGACAACTTCTCCGCGTTGGGAAGAGCCGCTGTGACGGGTTGGGCTAGGGTTCCATATAGCCGCTACTGGCCAGCGCCGGATCCGGGTTGGGGTAGAAATTCCGTTCCCAAGCGTGCTCTTTTATCTGCGCCATGAGCTCCGGCGAGAGCTTGCGCCCATCCGATACGGCGACGTTGGAAAGCACGTGCTTTATCTTTCGCATCCCGGGGATGGCCGTCGACACTTCGTCAAAGCTCAGCGGGAACCGCAACGCGAGCTCAGGGATAGTCGATGCTTCGGGGCCGAGGAGGTCCCGTAAACGGTCGAGGCGCTCGTTCAGCTCGGACAACCGGTCCCCGCTGAAGTACATGGGCCGGAAATCGCCGTCGGCTGCCAACGACGCAGGACTGAGGTTGCCTGTTAGACCGCCTTCGTCGAATACGACCCGTGCCACCAGTCCGGTACCGTGCTCGCGCGCAAAGGGCAGCAGCTGGGCCGCCGGACGTTGGTGAAAGATATTGAAGATGAACTGCACAGTTGCGATCAGGCCCGTGCCCAGCGTCTGGAGGCAGTTGGTGGGTTGGTAGTCGTTGACCGAGATGCCCCAGAACCGGACCTTGCCTTGCTCGGTGAGCTTGGACACCGTCGCCTTCCAGCGGTCGTCGCCAGCCCACTGGTCCTGCCAGACGTGGAACTGTACGATGTCGAGGGGCTCCACCCCGATGCTCCGCAAGGAGTCCTCGACGCAGCGCACGATGTGGTCATTAGGGAACACCTCGTCGATCGGCGTGCCCTTGTGGGCCGGCATTACGAAGTTCTTGGCCGGTACCTTGGTGGCCACGACGATCTTGTCCCGTCCCACCTCCCCCAAAAACCTGCCGACCAGCTCCTCGGACGGATGGCGGTCAGGGTGAGCCCTGTCGTAACCGTAGAGCCAAGCCGTGTCGACGTAATTGCCGCCCAGCTCAGCGAACTTGTGCAGGCTCCGGAGGCTTTCGTCGATGTCGGCTCCAGTCCACAGGTTCCTGTTGTTGGCTATCATCCAAGTGCCGTAACCGATCTCACTAACTTCGAGGCCGGTCCGGCCCAAGCGCCTGTACCTCATGACCTAAACCTAGCATTGGCCCCGGTGAAGGTCCCCGGGTCGCCTGCCCAAGTTTGAAAAGGTAGTAAATACCGATGTCTTTGCTCCCAGAGCACCCTCGAGACAATACCCCGCAATGGATCTGTGCCCGACGAGCCGGGGTGATGGTGGTCCTCGACGCTCGCGGGCCCTACTTACCCCGAGTGGTCTACTGGGGCGGCGACCTCGGGGAGCTGGCTGAGAGCGAGCTCCCCCTGCTGCCGCTGGCACCTCTGCAGATGAAAGGGCCGCGCGCCGCGGACGAAGGGGTCCCGCTCAACCTCTCGCCGACGCGTGCACAGGGCTGGCCGGGCTGGCCCGGCCTGTCCGGGCACCGCCATGGCTTTGCCAGCCAGCCATTGTTCTTTCTCGAACGGGTGAGCCATGACGAACACGGCGGGGACGTGGCAGTGATTTACCGGGGGCTCGACGCTACGGCCGAGCTGGCCCTGGAGGGGGAGCTGGTGCTCACTGCTGAGGGCGTGCTTAAGCACCGCCAGACCCTGAGCAGCACTGCCGCCGCCGACCGCCCGCCTTACGAGGTCGAAGATCTGGCGTCCCTGCTGCCCTTGCCCGAGGACACCTACGAGATCCTTGACTTTGCCGGCAGGTGGGCCGACGAGGCCCAGCCGCAACGCCACCCGATCGCGCAAGGCACGTGGTTGCGCGAACAAAGGCGTGGGCGGACCGGCCCGGACACGCCCCTGGTCCTTTTTGCGGGGCGGAGAGGCTTTGGCTACCGTGCCGGCGAGGTTTGGGGTGCACACCTCGGGTGGTCCGGCGACCAGAGGTACCTGCTGCAACGCCTCAACACCGGTACCACCGTTATCGGGGTGGGCGAGATCCTGGCCCCCGGCGAGGTTATGCTCGCGGCCGGCGAGTCGCTCTCGACTCCCTGGGCCTACGGCGTTTACTCCGATGCCGGCATCGACGGCGCCTCTGCCCGTCTGCACGCCATGTTGCGGCGCCGGCCCGGGCACCCGAAGGAGCCTCGTCCTATCGTGCTCAACACTTGGGAGGCTGTCGAGTTCGACATGTCCTACGAGAGGTTGGCGCAGCTGGCTGACGTGGCTGCCGGTGTCGGTGTGGAGCGTTTCGTGATCGACGACGGCTGGTTCGGTGCTCGTCGTGATGATTCGGCCGGCCTAGGCGATTGGTTTGTCGCCGGCGACGTGTGGCCCGAGGGCCTCGGCCCGATTGTTGCGCACGTCCGCTCATTGGGCATGGACTTTGGTCTGTGGTTCGAGCCCGAGATGGTCAACCCGGACAGTGACCTGGCACGGGCTCACCCCGACTGGGTGATGGGCACCGCCGGCCGGATGCCTCGTAGTTGGCGCAACCAACAGGTTTTGGACGTCTCTCACCCCGAAGCGTTCGCGTACATCCTCGAGCGCATGGGTTCATTGGTCAGCGAGTACGGGATCGATTTCATCAAGTGGGACCACAATCGTGACCTGGCCGACCCGGTGCACCGCTCTGGCCCGCGCGCCGGCCGGCCGGCCGTACGGGACCAAACGCTGGCTACGTACCGGCTCATGGACGAGCTTCGTCGCCGGCACCCATCTCTGGAGATCGAGTCATGCTCGTCCGGCGGGTCCCGCGTCGACCTAGGAGTGCTCCAGTACACCGACCGGGTGTGGGCGAGCGACTGCATCGACCCGATCGAGCGCGCCCGCATTGTCCCCGGCATGGGCACTCTGTTGCCGCTGGAACTGATCGGCACCCACGTCGCCTCGCCGCGCTCGCGCACCACCGGGCGCCAGCACGACCTGGCCTTGCGCCTGGTCGTCGCGCTGTTCGGCCACCAGGGGATCGAGTGGGACATCAGCACGGCCACCCAGGAGGACCTGGCTGGCCTGGCAGACTGGGTGGCCCTCGCCAAGTCCTTCCGGT
>DATJST010000122.1:0-5124 GCA_035503975.1 Acidimicrobiales bacterium
GACGGGGCCGCGACAATGCCGCAGCAAAAGCCTCAAGAGCCACTCGGCCGCCACCTGCCCGTCACCTCGGTCCCTCGCGACGTAAACGCCGCGCCGCAGGTACGGTGCCGAGACCCAGCGGGGTTACGGGGTAACGGCGCATTCTCCGCCGGTTGCGCCCGCGAACAAGGTGGCCGGGCAAGACCGGCGCCGGGCAAGACCGCGCCGGGCGAGTCACCGACCGCTGTCTTGGTCCTGGGCCATGCCTGGCTAAGGTCTAGGAGTGCAGGCTGGCCTGGGAAGGGGAGGAGAACCCGGGCCGACGAACGAGGGACCGCGGTGCCAACCGTCCAGCGGCGCTATCGCCGGCAGGGTGTGCGACGGTGCTGTCGCGGTGCGCTACGGCTCGTCGGTGTGTTGGGCGTATCATTTTTCAGTGGACCGTTGGACTGTTTGTGATGCCGGCCACGTGCATTGGGGAGCCCTTGGGGGCGCGGGGCTCTTGCTTCGGTACGCGGCCCCGTGTGGTGGAGAAGAGCGGTTCTTCTTGGAGCAACGCTCGAGA
This sequence comes from Acidimicrobiales bacterium, assembly GCA_035503975.1. Lineage (GTDB taxonomy): Bacteria > Actinomycetota > Acidimicrobiia > Acidimicrobiales > Palsa-688 > DATJMJ01. Next base: position 545 of record DATJST010000122.1, read on the forward strand.
TCTGTGGACGAAGGCGGGACCTGGGGCATACCTGGAGGCGCAATCCGGGCCGGTGAAACAGCCGAGGCGGCGGCGCGACGCGAGATGGAGGAAGAGGTAGGGACCGTCCCTTCCTATCGAAAGACCGGTGTTGTGGTCCAGGACTGCGCCGGTGGCTGGCGGTTCCATATCATTTGCGGAGACGTAGACGAGATGTTCCTTGGTTACAGCGTCCATGAGACTGATGCAACAGGGTGGTTCACTCCGTCGGAGACGAAGCTCTTGCCAATGCACTCCGGGCTCCGCAACCTTTTTCGGGATATCGACGTGGGCGGCAGTACACGGAATTGAGCGCGCACCTACATGGAGCGTCAAACCGAACATGAACTCCGAAACGGCTTCTGGTAGGCCAGGACCATCGGTTTTGGGGTTTCATGTTGTTGTGGCCTGTGGGCTCGGAGACGGCGGCCGGGTGCGGGCCCGGACGACAAGGATAAAGGGTACGGCGGCCAGCTCGGCTACTACTGAAAAGATCACGAGCGCCGCGAACGAAACGTCGTAGAGCGCACCGATCGCCACGCTACCCAGGAACCAAGCGATTCCGTACACGCCCGTGAACAGGCCGTAGGCGGAGGACCGGCGGTCCGGTGAGACCATCGGCGCGACGGCAGCCGACATGATGGACTCCTGCACCCCCATACCGAGGCCCCAGATGGCGACGCCTACCAGGGCGACCCAGAACCCTCCCAGAAAAGCAAGAGGCGCGTAAGCAGCACTTACAATGGTGAGCGGCACCAGCACGGCGATACCTGACCGGTCGAAGATACGGCCGAACGCCAGCGAACCGAGCCCGCTGACCGCCATCGCGATAGCGTAAAATACTGGCACGAGGGCGCTTTTCACGGTGGAGGACGCCTGCAGGTGATAGGCGATCAAGGGGTAGTCGGCGAACCCGGCGCCCGCTAGCGCAGCCCCTCCAAGGTAGATCCAAAAGACACGGGGCAGCCCCTCAGTCGTCACCTGGGTGGTAGCCGGCTCGAGGTCCTGGGGCCGCGGGTAAATGAGCCTGGCCACCCCCAGAAGGGCCAGCATTATCACGGCGGGGACGGCCAGGGAGGCAAAAGCAAGCTTGTAGTCATTGTGCTTGAGGGCGAGGATCAATGCGAGAGCCAGCGGACCGATGAGGGCGCCGAGTTGGTCGAGTGCCTCGTGGACTCCGAAGCCCCAGCCATAGCCCATTTGTTTGGCTGCGTGTGAGAGCATGGCGTCACGAGGCGGGTTCCTGGTCGCTTTCCCGACCCTCTCGAGGATGACCAGTAGCGCGGCGATCTGCCAGCTCCCGGCCAGGGCCAGCAACGGGACCACTGTCATTTGGAGCACATAGCCACCTATGGCGATTGGCCAGTAGAGGCCGGTGCTATCAGCTTTCCGCCCGGAGACAAGCCGAAGAGCGTAGCCCAGGAACTCGCCGAATCCGGTCACCACGCTGATAACGAAGGCGCTGGCCCCGAGAAACCCGAGGTATGGGCCTACGATGCTGCGCGACCCCTCGTACGTGAGGTCGGCGAACAGGCTCATGACGCCGACCATCAGCACGAACTTGAGAGCGGTCTTCTTTGTGGCGCTCTCGACTTGCGGCCCTTCCCTGCTCCCTGCCACCTCTCCAGTACCGTCCATATCTAGGTGGCACCCATGCCTAACAGTGTGATGGTGATGTTGGTACCAACGACGCTATTGGAGTCAATTGGGACCGCCGTCGGGTATTACGCCTGCCAGAAGGGGATGCCCCGCGAGACGCAGGAGGACGTCCCGGTAGGCCCTCTCCTCTTCCTGGTCGATAAACCTTCTGCGCAAGGACAAACGCTTCAGCGAATAAGTGCGCATGTCCTCCGAGCGTCGCTTGAGGCGTCCGGCCGTAGCCGACACCAACTGGCGCGCTAGAGTGCCGTCAAGGCCCCGAGAAATGGCCTCGGCGGCGTGGCGCAAGCAAAGCGCCGGGATCTCTTGTGGGGAGCCGGAGCTTTCGAGGCTGGCACAGAGGTGCGTGAGCACGTCCCGTCGGACCGAGAGCAGCCGGGCGCAGGCGGCGCAATCGGCTTGAGATAGCTTCGAGAGCGCGTCCTGCAACTCCGCCGGGCTGCCGGTACCGGCTGCCACCTCGAACAGAGCCTCGGCCGTTGCCTCAGCCAGGGGGGCGTAGGCTTGCGATATACCTACGGGAGAGCCGATGTGCTCGTAATACCAGGTGTGGACAGCGCAGAAACCCTTTGCCGTCGCAAGAGAAAGTCGCGCTCCGACCCGGGTGGCCAGGTCGAACTGGTAATGGGACATGAACTCGAACAGCGCCCGCACCAGCTGCTCACAAACTACGCAGCCTGACCCTCGCCTGACCGCGTGCTGGCTGGCGGGGCGGGACCGTGGACGGGGGACCTCGATCGCTCTGACTGTCGACCATGACTCGAGGCGCGACGTGGACGCGGCAATGGCGCTGGTGAGCGCCGAGAGCTCGGCCTCCAACGTATCGTCGGCCGGTATGGCCAGGCGCCTCCGAACGCGGTCTCCGGCACCGCGAAGCTCGGCTTCGGACCACGTACCGATGTCTGCCAGCCAGCGGTCGACTGAGCGTCGGGCTGCACCGGCAAGCTGTTGGGTGTACCCCTCGGCCGCGGCTTGCATTACCCCACGAAGCAATGCGGCCGAGGGCTTTCGTAACCCGACCAGGGCCCTGGTCCTCGGCGTTGGGACCGTCCACTCCACCCGTACTGGCATGATGCGGGGAAGGCGGTCCTTCATGCCGTCGCTGTCAGGCGCAACAGTGGTGCCAAACCGGCGACCCGTCTCGGACATCAGCTTCCCCGGTATTCGGGAAAGGTCGGAGAGCAATGCTTCGCTTGCTCTTTCGAGGCCGCCGAACCACGCGCCAACTGTCTTGTCCGCCCACTCCCTGACCGCATCCCCGGTCCGCGAAGCGAGGGCTTCGAACTGTGCGGCAACGTCGCCCTCGTGGCCCTTTTGCCCCGGGAGGTTGATCTCGGAGCCGAAAACCCTTAGTAGCTCCTCCGCCGAGCGCGGCGCCACCTCCTTTGAAAACTCCTTTGCTTGCTCGAGAACGGTCCGCTCGAGCGCTGAGACCAGGTGACAGCGTTCCGCGTCGAGCTGCTGCATCAACGGGTCAAAGAACTCGTCGAGAAGCACGCCAGGCGTGCCATCACTCCCGAGGGCAGCTGCGGCTCGAGCTTCGCTCGACAACGACGCGACTACCTTGTTGGCCCGCTCGCCGACACGGAGCAATAAATCCCTGGCCTTCTCGGTCGTGAGGTAATCGGTCAGCTCCGACTCGAGCACCTCGAGGCCACTATCCAGCACGCCTTGCAGATCGCCGTACAGTTTGGCTGCAAGGCCGTCGCGAGCCGACAGCGCGAAGACGTCAGGCTCTTCGATGCCGACCTCTTTGAGCCTGGCAAAGACGAAGGCCTGGATTTCGGAGGCCTCCGCATCACTAACCAGGTCGCGCTTGTTGAGTACGACGAAAATCCGCTTCACCTCGTCGCGTACCGAGCGCAGGAAGGCTAGTTCAGCCTCGCTCAAGGGCGAGTCGAAACTGGTGACGAAGATCACGGCGTCGGATTGTGGAAGGAACCCCTGCGTCGCCTTCGTATTGGCGACGATCGCCGAACCTACTCCCGGTGTATCGACAAAGGAAAACCCGAGCCGCAGCAATTCCGCTGGCAGCTCGATCAACGCAGACGTAACGCCCAGCTCCTCCCGCTCTCGGCTGGCCTGGGCTACGTAGCGGACGAGTTCGCTGAGAGGCGTCTCTATAGGCGGCAACGCGTCGCCCCGCCAGACGGCCGCCCTCGGGCGGCTGCCGTACACAACGGTCGTTATCACCGAGGTCATTGGGAGCGCTCCCGTCGGCAGGTAGTCCTTCCCGAGGATGGCGTTCATGAGCGTGCTCTTCCCCCGGCTGAACTGGCCCACCACGGCCAATTGGAACCGGTCTTCTGCCAGCCGCGCCGAAATCCCACGGATCTGTTCGCTGCGCTCACCATCACGGCGTGCCTCCGCTATGTGCAGCAAGCTGAGCAGGACATCAGCCAGTTGCAGCTTCTCATGACGGTACGCTTCAAGAGAGGCTTCGCCGGGCGGGGCCACCGCGGTGTGCGCCTGACAACCCGTAGTTTCAGGCGTTCTCGCGGCCATCCAGGCTCCCGGACCCACCGGCGATGTCACTCATCGAAGCGAACGGGCTGTTCTCCGCCGTGACCGAGGCGGCGCCCGTCCACCCGCCGATGCGCCAGTAAAGGTCTTCGCCGAAGCTCGTCGGCAACGGTTTACCTTCTACGAGCTTGAAAGTCCGCCGCCCATCGGCGTCTCGCTGGGCACGTAGGAAGAGCGCCGGGCAGGCGTCCTTCGTGTAGAACGTATTGGCCAATGTGTACTGGTGGGTGACGAACAGGACCTTGATGCTCGATTCCAGGAGTGCTTCGACAACTTGACGAGCGATCTCCGAGCCTTCGCGCTCGTTCGTCGCCGCGAACGACTCGTTGAAAAAGACAGCCGAGCACGGCACTAGCTCCTCAGCGATGGCGCTCATGCGA
>DATJST010000123.1:0-8809 GCA_035503975.1 Acidimicrobiales bacterium
GGCGTTGGCCCCCTGGCGGGTAAATGGGCCCCGGCAAGACCCCACACCCGTGCCCTACCTCAGGGCACCAGAGCCGCGTGGCCTGGACATCAACTTGGAGCTCTGGGTCAACGGCACGCGCCTGAGCACGCCGAACTCCGCCGGGCTTTACTGGTCGATGGCCCAGCAGTTCGCCCATCTGAGCGTCAACGGTGCAGCCGTCCGGACCGGGGACCTGTTTGCCACCGGTACCATTTCCGGCTCGGCGCCGGGGACGGCCGGCAGCCTGATGGAACTGACGGCCGGCGGCCGTGCGCCGTTGGAGTTGCGCGACGGGACGTCGCGGGCGTTCTTGGAAGACGGTGACGAGGTCTTGATCCGTGGCTGGTGCGGCCAAGTCGGCCGGCCGGGCTGGATGTCGCTCGGCGAGGTGAGCGGCCGCGTGGTCCCCGCCCGGCCGGGAGCCCCGCCGGCCCAGCTGGGAACGACCAGCGGGGCCAGGAGTGTGCCAAGAGAGGAAGTGGTCGGGTAATGAGGTACGTCTCGGTCGGTGACGTCCCGCGCAAGCGGCACACCCTGTTCCGCGAGCCCGGAGGTAGCCGCTTGGCCGAAGAGCTCATGGGCGAACAGGGCTTCACGGGCGCCTCTTCGTTGCTTTACCACCGGCATTCACCGAGCGCCTTATCCGGCGTGGAGGCGGTCGGGCACGAACCGCCCGCAATGCAGGCCAACCAGCCCCTCGCACCTTGGCACCTCCGGGTGAGCAAGCTGGGTGGCGGGGGCGACGCGGTCACCGGGCGCACCCCGCTCCTGGCCAGCGACACCCTGACCATCAGTTACTTCGCCGCCGAAGCCGACAGCGACCTGTTCCGCGACAGCCGCGGCGACGAGCTCTACTTCGTCCAGTCGGGCCGAGGGGTGCTCGAAACGGTTTTCGGCACTCTTGATATAGCTCCGGGCGATTATGCCGTCGTGCCCGCGTCGACGACTCACCGCTGGACCGTCGACCGCCGAGACGGGCCAATGCAGGGGCTCGTCCTCGAAGCCAAAGGCCACATTGACCTACCCGCCCGCTACCTCACCCAGAGGGGCCAGCTGAGAGAGGGTGCCCCCTACAGTGAGCGGGACTTCCGCGTGCCGGTGGGCCCCCTCGTCGTCGAAGGCGACGAAGTGGACGTGCTGGTGGCGGGCCGGTCCGGTTACAGCCGCCACCGGCATATTTCCCACCCATTTGACGTGCTGGGCTGGGATGGCTGCCTGTACCCATTTGCCTTTTCGGTCCACGACTTCGAGCCGGTCGTGGGCCGCGTCCACCAGCCGCCACCGGTGCACCAGACTTTCGAAGGGCCGGGCTTCGTGGTGTGCAGCTTCGTGCCCAGGCCGTACGACTTCGGGGAGGGCGCTGTCAAGGTCCCTTACCACCATGCCAATGTGGACTCCGACGAGGTGCTGTACTACGTGAGCGGCGACTTCATGAGCCGCGCCGGCGCGGGGATCGAGGTGGGGTCGCTGACGCTGCACCCGGCGGGCTTCGTGCACGGCCCGCAACCGGGCAGCGTCGAAGCCTCCATGGCCGCGCAGCACACTGACGAAATCGCTGTGATGGTGGACACTTTCGGCCCCCTGTCTTTGAGCGAGGCCGCCCGGAGCGTGGCCGACCCGATGTACGTGCTCAGTTGGGCGGGGCGGGCGCGTGGCTAGGTGCTAAGGTGCGCCCCCAGGAGCTTGCTCATGGCAGGCGCGGCATGGGACCGCGTCGCAGGTCGTACGCAGATGGCGCGCTACCTCATTGGTATAGACAACGGGTCGCAAAGTAGCAAAGTCACCGTTTTTGACGACCGCGGCTCGGTGGTCTGCTCGGCTCGCGAGCCGCTCCGTCCCACCGAAGCGCCCCGCCCGGGCTATGTTGTCCATCCCGATGACGATTTGTGGGTGTCCATAGCGGCCGCCAGCCGCCGTGCGTTGGCTGCGTTCCCGGGTGACCAGCGTGAAATTGCCGCAGTAGGCTTGTGCACCATCCGGTTCTGCCGCGCCCTGCTCAAGGATGACGGGACCCTCGCCGCCCCCGTCATGAGCTGGATGGACAGCAGGGTGGCGCGCTCGTACGAGCACACCGACCAAGCCGTCCGCTACGTGACGACCTCGTCGGGCTATATCACCCATCGTCTTACCGGGCAAAGGCGCGATACAGCCGCCAACTACCAGGGTGTTTGGCCCATCAGTACGGACCGATGGGAATGGCTTGGCGACGACGAAGGCTTCGGTGATTATGGCCTGCGCCGGGAGATGCTTTTCGACCTGGTTATGCCGGGCGACTTGCTCGGCTACGTTTCCCGGGCCGCCAGCAAGTGCACCGGGCTGCCCGAGGGTTTGGCTGTTTTTGCCACAGCCAACGACAAGGCAGTGGAAGCGCTCGGCTGTGGCTTGCGAAAGCCAACCACATTGCTCGTCTCGCTCGGCACCTACATCGCGAGCATGGCCCAGGGTGAGAGCAACATCACCGGCGCCGCCAGCTTCTGGACGAATTTCGCCTCGGTGCCCCACCGTTACCTATACGAGAGCCATGGGATCCGGCGCGGCATGTGGACCGTTAGTTGGTGGCGGGACCTGCTCGGTGAGGAGGCGCTCGCCGGCGCTCGGAAAATGGGCACGAGCCCGGAGGGTTATCTCGATGCTGTGGCTGTTGAGGTGCCACCTGGCTCAGAAGGCCTCATGGTGACCCTGGACTGGTTGGCACCCACCGGTGCGCCTTACAAGAAAGGGTCGATCCTCGGCTTCGATGGTCGCCACGGCCGTGCCCATGTCTGGCGGGCCATATATGAAGGCGTCGCGCTCACGGTCCACCGCTGCGCCGAGGCGATGGGAGCCGAGCTCGGGCGCGAGTTCGACGAACTGGTCGTATCGGGCGGTGGCTCCGCCTCAGACTTGTTCATGCACATCTTCGCCGACGTGTTCGGCTTGCCCGCCCGCCGCGGGCCGGTCAACGACGCCGCCGGCTTGGGAGCGGCCATTTGCGCGGCAGTGGGCCATGGCCTGTACCCGTCCTGGGACGATGCCACCGACAATATGGTCCGTCGCGGGGCCGCCTTCGATTGCGACCTGGCCAACCACAAACTGTACGAGCGCATGTCCGCGGTACACGCGAGCATCCCCGAGCTGACGGACAGGGTCTTCTTGGAGTCCTACCCCCTGTTCGGGTAGGGCTCGCCGCACACGCGGCACAGCGCGCCCGCAGCCACCGGGCTTGGCTGGTAGCTTTGCCTCTACTTCGCCGCACCACCCTGCCGGCGCGGGCGTGGGGAAAGTGGGGAGCAGTTGTACCTGTACGTGCTGAGACGCATCGGCCTGGCGGTGCTGACGCTCGTCCTGCTGAGCGCGATCATTTTCTTTGCGGGCCAAGTGCTCCCCGGTAACCCGGGCCGGGCGGTCCTTGGCCCCTTTGCCTCCCAGTCGGCAGTGGCCAACCTTGACCACCAGCTGGGCGTCGACCGCCCATTGGTCAACCAGTACTTCAGCTGGGTCTGGGACGCCCTCCGGGGCAACCTCGGGACTTCCTACCAGTACCGGGAGCCGGTCAGCTCGTTCCTGTTCCCAGCGCTTGGGCGCTCGCTGAAGCTGGCGCTGTTCGCGTTCGTGATCGTGGTGCCGCTCGGGGTCTTGGGCGGTGTGGTGGCCGCGCTCAACCGCGGCCGCCCGTTGGACCGGGCCATAAGCATAATCGGCCTGTCGCTATCGACAGTCCCCGAGTTCGTGTCGGGGATCGTGGTCATAGTTATCTTTGCGATCGAGCTCAAGGTGCTGCCCGTCACGGCCAGCGCGCCGCAGGGGGCATCGCTCCTAACCCAGCTGCGCTACCTCGTGCTGCCAGTGGTCCCGCTGCTGTTCATCCTTTTCGGCTACATATCGCGCATGGCACGAGCGGGCACGGTCGAGGCTCTGGAGTCCGACTACACGCGCACGGCCACACTGAAGGGCCTACCCCGGTGGGTGGTCCTGCGCCGGCACGTGCTGCGCAATTCGCTCGTCCCTACCGTGACGGTCGTCGCCACCCAGACCGGCTACCTGATCGGGGGCCTCTTCGTAATCGAGGTCTTGTTCAACTATCCCGGCGTCGGGCGCCTGATCCTCACCGCGGCGACCGACAAGGACTTTCCCATGCTCGAAGCGGGCACGCTGTTCATCGGCGTGGTTTACCTGGCCGCCACGCTGCTGGCCGACTTGCTCTATATGGTGCTCAACCCGCGCATCCGCCTGGAGAGCGCCGAGTGACACCGCCCGGCAACCCGGTCGTGCCTCAGGCCCCGACCACGCTGGGCGGGCTCGGCATCACCGCACCCGGCGGGCCGGCAATGGCCGAAGTGGTGACCGCGCTCGCGCCCGCAGTCGGAGGCGCTCTCGACGTCCCCGTGAGCCGCATCCGGCGCGAGCAGCTCGGCCAGCTCGTGCGCTCGGCTACCTTCCTCGCTGGCGCAGCCATCATCTTGGCCTGGGTGCTATGCGCCATCTTCGGGAGCCTGCTCGCCCCTTACGGGGCCACCACACCCGACTTGCTCGCGTTCAATGCGCCACCATCGTCGTCCCACTGGTTCGGCACCGATTCTTTGGGCCGCGACGTCCTCACGCGGGTGATCGTCGGCGCCCGTGACATCCTCGAGATCGCTCCCCTGTCCACCCTTATCGGCACTGCGGTGGGGACGGCCATAGGCTTGGCGCAGGGGTACTTCCGGGGCGCCGTCGACGCGGTCGTCGGCCGCATCATCGACGCCGCTCTGTCACTTCCCATCGTGATAGTCGCTTTCCTGTTCGTCGTCGCCGTCGGGCCGAGCACGGCGACCTTGGTCCTCGTCATCGGTTTTGTGTTCGCTCTCATAATCGCCCGTACCGTACGCACTGCGGTGCTGCAAGAAAGAGAGCTCGATTACATCGCAGCGGCTCGCTTGCGGGGCGAGAAGGCTCGCCACCTGATGTTCGTCGAAGTGCTCCCGAACGTGCTCGGCCCGATTATGGTCGAATTCACCGTCCGCCTCGGCTATGCCATTTTCACGATCGCCACATTGTCTTTCCTGGGTTTTGGCGTGCAGCCGCCCACTCCGGACTGGGGCGCCGATATTGCCAGCAGCTACCAGTACCTGGCCGCCGGCTACTGGTGGGAAACCCTTTTCCCCGCCTTGGCGATTGCTTCGTTGGTCATTGCCGTCAACCTCATCGGTGACTCGATCGAGACCGTGCTCGTCCAGTGAGCATGCTCGCCCCGCCACCCGCGGGCATCGTCGGCGCCACGATGCCCGCGCTCGAAGTCGACCACCTCGACGTGACGTACCGCGTACGTAGCGCCGAGAGGCTGGCGCTGCGCGACGTCTCGTTCCACATCGCGCGCCAGGAGACCTTTGGCCTCGTTGGCGAATCTGGCTGCGGCAAGTCCACCACCGCGCTGGCGATCACCCGCTACCTGCCCCGCAACGGCCGCTGGAGCGCAGGCTCGATCAGGGTCAACGGCCAGGACCTGGCATCTCTCGACGGGCGCGCCTTGCGGAGGGTACGGGCTCGGGCGGTGTCCATGGTCTTCCAGGAACCGAGCCGCGCCCTCAACCCATCGATCCGGGTGGGGCGCCAGGTGGCCGAGGTGTACGAGGTCGCCGGCGTGCGCCGTGGCGAGGCGCTCGAGCGCGCCGAGCAGATCCTCCGGGTAGTGCAGATCGCTGACCCGGGCCTTGTCCTACGGCGTTACCCGCACCAGCTGTCCGGCGGCATGGCACAAAGGGTGATGATCGCCATGGCGCTCGCTTCCCAGCCGTCGTTGCTCATCCTCGACGAACCGACCACCGCGCTCGACGCCACCGTGGAGGCGGAGGTCCTCGACCTGATCGCCGGCCTGCGCGAGCAGTTCAATACGGCCGTCTTGTTCATCAGCCATAATTTGGCTGTCATAGCCAAGATGTGCGACCGGGTCGGTGTCATGTACGCCGGCGAGCTGGTCGAGCAAGGCCCGGCCCGCCAGATCCTGGAGGGCCCGCGCCACCCTTATACGGTCGGCCTTCTCCGCTGCGTCCCGCGCGCAGGCCAGCGCAAGGACCACGGGCGCCTCGACACGATCCCGGGCTTCCTGCCGGGGCCGGGCGAGATCCAAGTCGGGTGCGTGTTCGCGCCGCGCTGCCTGCTGGCCCAGCCTCGCTGCCACGAGCAAACCCCGCCTCTTTACCGCGTGGATGGCCAGCGCAGCTCCCGCTGCCATTTTTACGAGAGCGCGCCCCAGCTCCCCCGGGCTACACCAGCCGACGCCAACCTCGCCGGCCACGCAGGCCCTCGCAAGCCCCTCGTGCGGCTGCAGGACGTATCCAAGACGTTCCGCTCACACGGCGGGAATATCCGCGCCGTCGCGGGGGTCGACCTGCAACTCGACCAAGGCGAGATCCTCGGCCTCGTCGGAGAGTCGGGCAGCGGTAAGACCACGCTGGCACGGGTCATGCTCGGGCTAAGCGCGGCCGACGCCGGCTCGACTATCGAACTGGACGGCAGGCCGTTGGCGCCCAAGGTCAACCGGCGCGACCAGCCGGCCCTCCAAGCGATGCAGATGATCTTCCAGAACCCGGGGTCGGCGCTCAACCGGCGCCACAGCGTGCGCCACATCATCACCCGGGCGTTCAAGAAGCTGGCGGGCCTTTCGGGCCGGGACATAGAGCCCGCGCTCGGCGAGATCGTCCGCGCCGTGCGCATGGAACCTCGCCACTTGGCGCTGCGGCCCTACCAGCTCTCAGGTGGGCTCAAGCAGCGAGTAGCCATTGCTCGCGCTTTTGCCGGCGCGCCGCGCGTGCTGGTGTGCGACGAGCCAACATCGGCCTTGGACGTCTCCGTCCAGGCGGCGATACTCAACCTGCTCGTCGACCTCCAAAGCAGCCAGCAGGTCAGCTACCTGTTCATTTCCCACGACCTCGGTGTCGTGCGCTACCTGGCGGACCGCATAGCCGTGCTCTACCTCGGCCGTGTGATGGAGTACGCCCCGACCGAGACCGTCTTCGTCGGGCCCAACCACCCCTACACCGAGGCTCTGCTTTCGGCCGTGCCGAGCCTGGACGGCGCGCAGCGGCGCATCCGGCTCGAGGGTGAGATCCCGAGCCCGGCCAACATGCCGGCCGGCTGCGTCTTCCACACCCGTTGCCCGCGCCGGTTGAGCAGCGGGATCTGCGAGCGAGCCGAGCCCCCCCTCATCGAGGTGGGGCTGGGCCACGGCATGCGATGCCACATCCCCCTCGAGGAGCTCCGCCGCCTCCAAGCGCCTGTGACGCCACCCGACGAGCAGTTCTAGGGCTCGGCCCGGAACTCCACCACGCCGCGCGCGAGCCTCCCGGCCACCATGTCCTCGAAAGCGACATTGATGTCATCGAGCTCGTAGGTGCGCGTGACCAGCCGGTCGAGCGGCAGGCGTCGCTCGGCGTAGAGGTCGAGGATCTTGGGCATGTCCTGCAGTGGCCGGCAGGAGCCGTAGAGGCTCCCGGTAACCACCTTCTCGTGGCGCACCAGTGCCGGCCCGGGCAGGGCGACGCGAGCGTCCACGGGAGGAATGCCGACGCAGACGATCGTGCCTCCACGGCGCGTCTGGTCGAACGCGGCGGCTACAAGCTCCGGGCGCCCCGCCGACTCGATAGCCACGTCAGCCCCTTCACCGTCTGTCAGGTCGGCGACAACCGCCGCGCTCGCGCCCGGGCTGGCGTCCACGGCGAGGGTAGCCCCCAACTCGAGCGCCAGCTCACGCTTGGAGGCCACCGGGTCCACCGCCACGATGTGCTCCGCGCCGGCCAGCCGCGCCGCCATCACGGCGCTGAGCCCGACACCACCGGCGCCGAACACGAGCACGGTCGCACCCGGTTGGACCTGCGCCCGGTTCACCACTGCGCCGTACCCGGTCATCACGGCACAGCCGACAAGCGCCGCCACCGCCATGGGGACGTCGGGGCGGACCGGCACACAGCACGCTTCGTCAACCACCACCTCCTCAGCGAAGGTGGACAAGAACGAGTAATGGTAGAGGGGTTGGCCCTGGTGCGAGAGCCTGCGCGCGCCCGAAACCAAAGTGCCGGCCAGCAACGAAGGTGCCGCGACCGAGCACAGGTTGGGCCGGCCCGACTCGCAGTAGCGGCAGTGGCCGCAGCTCGGCACCCATGAGAGCACCACGTGGTCGCCTGGCTTTACCCGGTGCACGCCGGCACCGACCTCTTCGACCACGCCCGCTCCTTCGTGGCCGAGCACGCTCGGCGTCGGCGAAGGGATCGCGCCGGTCATCGTGTGCCAGTCGCTGGCACAGATCCCGCTCGCTGCCAGGCGGGCACGGACCTCACCGGCGCCCGGTGCGGCCAGGTCCACGTCTACCACCTCGAGCGGCTGGTTGGGCGCGAACAGCACGGCTGCCCTCATCTCACGCCCGCCGGAAAAACGGGTTGAACGGCGCCCGCGCCGCAGCCATGAACTCTGTGAGCTGCGGCTTACGGTCATGGGCATTTCGCAACGCCTCTAAGGTGGCAGCCGCGTTGTTGGTAAAAACGGCGTCCTCTCGGTCGGCCTCGGGGTTTACCCAAACCGCCACTATGAGGACGAGCTCGTCGACATCGTCAGGGTCGATTACTTTTTGCTCGAGCGCTAATCCCACGCCTTGCGCCACGCCCGCCTGGGCGGCACCCCAGGTGAGCTGGGCGTGATGAGCGCCACCGATCGCCGCCTTGTTCACGAACAGGGTCGGCGGGAGCGCGGGTACGCCAGGTTGGGCAACCGCTACGAACGGTGCGTGCCCGGCGCTCGGAGTGGCAAGGGCCGTAGCCCAGGCGGTGCCGACAGGGCC
>DATJST010000124.1:0-5804 GCA_035503975.1 Acidimicrobiales bacterium
TCGTCGCTCACCTCAAGAAAGCCCTTCAACCGGAGTTGCACGCCGCCCACGTTGTTGACCAGCACGTCGAGGCGGCCGTGACGTTGGACCGCTTCGTCTACCAGTTGTGCCGCGCCGTCCGGGCTGACGAGGTCCACGGCCACAGCGGTGACTCGCTCCCGGTCCTTGAGCGTGTCCACCGTGAGCGCACCGGCGACTACCTCCATGCCCTCGCCGGTTAGAGCGTTCACAACCGCCAGCCCTATGCCCTTGCTGGCCCCGGTGACGACGGCGACTTTGCCTTCGAGCTGCAGGTCCATCCTCTCGGCTCCTACAGCCGGTCCGTGGGTGCGTCGAGGACCCCGTCGAGCCAGCTGTCTACCGCCTCGGCGACTTCCTGCCAGTCGGGCGCGACCATGTGGAAGTGCGGCCGGCCTTCGAGCTCTAGGTAGTCGGTCGTCGCCGGCGACTTCTCGTAGCGTTGGAACGCCGCATGCGTCAGCGAAGCGGGCACCGTATGGTCCTCGGTGGCCCCGACCAACAACAGTGGAGCGCGCTCGGCGTTCTTGAAATGGACCTCGGTCGGCGGGTGCAGGTGGAAGTTGGCGAACCCAGCCTCGTAGAAGATCTGTCCCGTTTCCGGTACCGCGTACCGTTCGTAGGCGGCGGCCGCCTCCTGCAGGGTGAAAGTATTGACGAAGCTGTAGGTGAACTCCTCGAGCGTCAGGGTGACGACGCCGTGCCATTTCTTGGGGTGCGCAAGGGCCGGGGCCCCGGACTTCAGCGTCGAAAGAGGCAGCGTTAGGATCCCCTTTGGGGGTGCCGGGCTGAGGGCGACGCCAGCGCGTCCGAGGCCGCGATCGAGGAGCAACTCAACGAACAGGCCCCCGTAGGAGTGCCCTATCAGCACTGGCTCTTGGTCTAAGGCCCGGATCAGTTCGTCGTAGTGGTCGACGATCTCTTGCACGCCCAGGCCAGCGGACTCCTCGGCGCTGGCGCGTAAATCCTCGACGTCGCCGACCTTGCGCGGCCACTCCGGGGCCGAGACGGCAAAGCCCCGTTTCGCGAAATAGTTGGAATAGTTCTCCCAGCTGAGCGCCGACAGCCAGGCGCCGTGTACCAAAACCATCGGGATCTGCCCGTTTTCGCTCACAGTACCTCCTCTCGGTTTGACCGCTCCCGACTGTAGGACCGGCCGCGCAGCGGAAAAAGTCCGATTTCGTCTTCGATTCGGACCGGCGAGGACTCAATCCGGGGGGAGGTCGGTCCTGGCCACCCTCTGTGTCAACCAGCCACCGGCATCGCGCAGTTGCAGAGCGGTGTTCCCCAGCTCTTCGACGGGCGCGGTCCACGGCCATGGAGACACCAGGTCCATCGGGAAGCTCAGAGGAGGGTCGAAAGGCACGGCGGCGACGCCTTCTGCCATCGCGGCCCACTCGCCGACAAACATAGACACGGCCTCGCCGTTTGCCACCGGGAGCATCCGCCGGTCCCACGGCGCGCTCAACGTCAGCATCGTTCTTCCGAGCTCGCAGCCGGCGGCCCGGATAACCGCTCTGAACCAGGAGTTGTACATCTGGCCCGCCGGTTCACGGGGGAGCATTACGACTTCGGAAACGAAGTCGCCCATCGGGATGGAGCTTGCCCCGGCGTACCTATGCGACGCCGGAAGCGCCGCCAACAGGGGCTCATCTCGAAGCGTGTCCACCCGCAGCCCGTGTTGGCGCGCGGCACCAGGCGACTCCATCACCAGCGCCGCGGACAGGTCATGCGCCACTACCCGGCGCAATAGCTCGGGGGTGACATCCTCGTGCAGTCGGGTGATAGGCGCGTGCCCTCGGCCGGCAAGCGCGCTCGAGATCAAGACCGCCACCTCTCTGTTGAACGGCCCGTACCCCAGGGACAGCTCATTGGCGTGAGGACCGGCTTCGCGAGCGTCTGCGACGGCTGCGTCGAGTTCCGCCAACGCCCGGCGCGCCCCGCCGAGCAGGGTCCTGCCAGCAGGCGTCAGCTCCACCCTCCGCGTCGTGCGGACAAACAGAACCAGCCCGAGCTGGCGCTCGAGATCCCTGACGGCCCGTGACAACGGAGACTGCGACATGTGCAGGCGCTCTGCCGCACGACCGAAATGCAGCTCCTCGGCCACTGCGACGAAGTAGCGAAGCTGACGGAGGTCGGCAGTGGGCTCCACGACCACAATATTTATTCCGTCGACGCAGAGTGCGCTCCAACGTGAGGATGCGGTTCTGGGTCTGCTGATTCACGGCCTGGTGTGACCGGTCGCTAGGAAAAGGGGGAGGTCGGACGATGCCGAACGTGCCGCCCGGCGGCGGTCAAGGTCGAAGTCAGCTCGTTGGGGCTCACTCGGCACCTGGCTGGCGTGAGGCGCCATTTTGGCTTCAGCTTCGTGGGACGCCTGGGGTTCGGTGCCGCCAGAGTGGCATTGACCCCATCTGGTGGGCCTGCCTTCCAATGCCCCCGGCTGCCGAGACTGGGAGAGCGGTTAATTGCGAGGCGAAAGCGTCCGACGCGCAGTTGCCTTGACGCCACGGCGGCGTAGTTCAAGAGCGATCTCACTCGCCTCTGCTTCGTCGTCCGTCAAACACAGGATTCGATGTTCGCTCTCGAGCGCCTCGACGACGGCGTACTTAGCCGGGGGCATTCGCCCCATGGCTACTTCGACCGCCTCGATAGGTTCCATCACTGAGATAGATTAATCGCCTGGCTCACGGGCATGTCATCGGGTTGCCCGCAACTGCCGGAGCACCTCCGGCCACCACGCTCTCATGTGGAGGCGTTAGCGTCCTCGACCAGCCGGCGGTGGCCCGTTCCCAACCAACATGAACCACGGTCGCGCTGTCCCCCTCACCGTGACGAGGATACGACCGGCTCCGAGGTGCCTCTTCGCCGTGCGACTATCCGGCTCTGTGCCGCTTCTCGGGCCTTCAGGACATGAAAGTCGCCAGCCTGTGCCTTGAGGAGCGGCGGCCCGGGTTCCACCTGGTTGAGTTCGTCGGCGCTCCAGGCGCCCCCGATCAGGTCGCGAGCATCAGACGACCGCGGCCCCGGAAGATAGCGCTCTGTCTTGCCAATCCGGGTGCGACGGTCGCGACGACGGTTCCCCAACCCCGCTGCTCGCCGATGCCTACATCCGCTCGCCCTCATATTGGGTACCTGGACGGGTTGTCGGCAGGGACAGGTTTTACCCATCCGGTAGGGAGCTCCGCCGCAAGAGTGCTCTTCAAGAACCGGGCCAGGGAAGGGTCGTGCTCGTGGTCCCGGGGCCAAAGCAACGAGAAAACGATGTACTCGGGTGGTGACAGGCTGACGAACGTCGTGGTCTGGTGAGGAGCTGCTAGTGAGGGTGTGACAAGGACCCAGTCGACCTCGGGCTGGTCGGCCCACCGGGTGGCGCTGAGGTCAGCAGCCCAAAGGGCTGCGGTAGGAGGGCGCATCCCGGCGGCCTTGAGCACCGCTTGCTGGGCTTGGACCCATGCGGGGAACAGGGCCTCAGACGTTTGCCCGAGGACGTCCCCGTTGAGGTCGTCTAAGGCCACATAGGAGCGGTTGGCGAACCGGTGCGACGGGCGAAGCCCGACCAGGAGGGGCTCGCGACCGAGGGGATGGATTTGGACCCCACGAGGGGGTTGAGCCGCTCCCGGCGTCACTGCCACGTCGATGTTCCCCTCCACCAGCGCTGAGTGAAGATCTGGCAGCCACATCTGGACCAGGTCCACCGCGATCCCGGGAGAAGTCTCAGCCAGCACGGCGACAAGGTGGGGGGCGAGGACGGGCGTGACTGGAGGGGTGACGCCGAAGCGGACCGAACCGAAGGCACCGTCCCGGAAGCGGCGCACGGCGGCCGCGGCGTCGTCCACCTGGGCCAGGATGACCCGGGCGCGGGCCAGGAGCTCGGTCCCAGCTGGGGTCAGCTCAACACGGCGGCTGGTGCGGTGGAACAGAGGGGTCCCGAGTTCTCGTTCGAGGCGGCGGATCTGCTCACTGAGAGCGGGCTGACTGGTGAACAGGCGCTTAGCGGCGCGCCCGAAGTGCAGGTCGGTGGCCACCGCCTCGAACGCCTGCAGCTGCCGTAGCTCCACGCGTTCCTAGCGTAATGGTGGGCCGCCGTCTGTTTGATCGGCCCCGGCGATGGTTGCGATCGGCATGTTCGCATTGATGACCGGGGCCAGAGAGCGCAAGCTGTTGCCTGCAGCGCCGATCTCTTGACCAGCCACAAACGAGGAGGCTCGCTCCGTGAAGCCCACTAACGATACGGCCACCGCTGGAATCACCACCAAGGAGAGTTTGCGGTCCATAAACGACACCGTGGCCAGACTGACCGACCTGATCGAGGCTAGAGGAATGCGGCTCTTCGCGGTTATCGACCAGACCGCCGAGGCCCGTCGGGTCGGGCTCCAATTACGCCCCACCACACTCGTGATCTTCGGCAACCCGGTGGCTGGGACCGAGGTAATGAACGCGGCCCCTCTTTCTGCGCTCGACTTGCCGTTGAAGATCCTCGTGTGGGCCGACGGCGAACAGACAAAAGTGTCTTACCTAGCTCCACGGGCGCTGGCCTCGCGCTATAACCTCGACGCCGACCTCGCCGCCAACCTGGCCGGTGTTGACCCTCTCACCGACGCTCTCGTGGCGGGTTAGCTGGGGCCCGGCCTCTTGTCTCCCCGGCCGCTCGCCGAAACTCGGGAGCGTACACGGGGAACGAAGACCCACGGATTGTACGACCCGTTGCATAGCCCAACATTGAAGGAGGCAAAATGCCGACCGTCACAATTGATAAGCCCGTGACCATTGAGGAACTAGCTAATGCGCTTCAAGGCAAACTCGGCGACCGATACGAGATCACCCGGCATGGCCAGGGGACCGACGAGGGCCTCAAGGTCAAGCAGTCAGCGGCTGCCCTGGCCACCGTCCACGTGGACCATGGCGGTAATAGCACCACCGTCCACGTCCACGGGGGAGGCTTGGTTATTTCGCGGATGATCAACGAGTTCGGGATCGCCAAGAAGGTTGCCGCAGCTATCGAAGACGCCTTTCCGGGCGCGCCAGCTTCCGGCGAGACCCCCGCGAACTGACCGGAGCACCGCCACCGCCCGCCGCGTCCAGCGCCGACACTGACACCAGTCGATCGAGTTTGACTTCAAAAAGAGAGACCGCGCGCCGGTCCCTCGACAGGTTGACGGTCGAATAGACGAGACCTCCTGCCCACCGTCCACCATCACCCCAACCACCACCTCCTGCGCCGCAGACATAAATGCGGCTGCAGGCTCGGCCCGAACAGGAGAAGGACACGCATGCCAATCATCGCTGTAACCCGCCTACGGCTGAGGGACCCCTCGCTCCTCGATGAGTTCTTCACTCACGCCGCCGCCGTGCTTGAGCAGGCACAGACATCCTCAGGCAACCTGGGCGCCGACGCCCTAGCGGAAGCCCACGACGTCTGGTGGAGCGTCACCGCCTGGCACGACCGGCCCCAGATGGACGCCTTTGTCAACGCCGAGCCACATTTAGACACAGAAGGGCTCCTGGACCATCTCTGCGACGAAGCCACATTCGTCGACTGGGGAGAAGCCAGTGCCGAACTCCCCGACTGGCAAACCAGTTGGCGTCACCTGGTGGCCGACGGCCAGTCGGCGCCGCTCACGCACCAGTCCGAAGCAAACCAGACCCGGGCCTTCCCCGCTCCCGTCGAGCCACCGGCCAGCCTGGCCGGACCGGCGCCGGCCGGCTGAGACAAGAAGACTGCCGGAGAGAGCAGCCCGCCGACACGGCGAAAGCGCTTGGGCCGGGGACCCGTGGGCCGTAGT
>DATJST010000125.1:0-16045 GCA_035503975.1 Acidimicrobiales bacterium
AGCCTGCTCGCTCGGGACCCCGACGGGAACCTGATCGAGTTCGTGGAGAACCAGGGCGAGGTGCAGTGAGCATCGCAGAGTTGGCCGCTGTGGTCGCGCTCGCCATCGCCTTGACCGCCCCTACCAGTCGCGCCGGCCCGCTTGCTGTGGGAATTCCTTCCATCAACCATCGAACGATCAAGCGAAAGACGAGGTACCAATGACTGCCAGCACTGCTATCCAGGTTCCCGGTTTCGTCGCCGGGACGTGGGAGATCGACCCAGCTCACTCCGAGGTCTCCTTCGTCGTGCGCCACCTGGTCGTGAGCAAGGTGCGAGGCCGTTTTGACCGGTTCAGCGGGACGATCATCACCGACGAGGACCTGGATCGCTCGTCGGTGACCGTGACGATCGACGCGTCCTCGATCAACACGAACGAGCCCAATCGCGACAACCATGTCCGCTCGGCGGACTTCCTCGACGTCGAGAACTTCCCGAACATCATCTTCCGCTCGACGGCCGTGCGGAGCGAGAGCGGCCGGTTCTTCGTCGATGGAGAGCTCACCATCCGCGGAGTGACCCGTCCGGTGACGCTTGCCGTGGAAATGAACGGATTCACGCCCGACCTCCGCGGCGGCACCCGGGTGGGCTTCAGTGCGAGCACCGGGATCAATCGGGACGACTTTGGCGTCAGCTACAACGGCCCTATCCCCGGCACGGACAACGCTATGGTGCTGAGCGACAAGCTCGCACTCACCCTCGAGGTTGAAGCGGTGTTACAGAGTGGCGAACCCGCTGCATGAGGATGGCGCACCGGTTCACGAGCGAGTGTTCGCAGGATTGCGTGTCTCCCGGATGTTCAGTCTCTCTACGTAGAGGAACCGGACGACCCGCCGCTTACAGTGCCGCCGAGGACCTACACGAGCTCGAGGCCGGCACGAGGTGCTGCCATCCCGTCACCCCGGTCACTATGCCGGGCTTCCATCGCCGAAGCACCGTGGAGCTGTACAGAATGTTCCGCCGCACGACTTGTGGAACGAATCTCGACAAGCGCGGAGTCGGCATTAAGGGCGGGCTGGTCTTAGGTGTTGACCTATAGGGGCCGAACAGAATGTCCGCCGTCGTCACAGAGATGGCCGCGGGTCGGGCTCCCCCGAGGTCGTACGGGAACGCTCGACAGCTGCGGCCAACTGCTGCACCGTGACCTCGGCCTTGGCGACCTCGTGATCGAGGCGGGCCAGCTCCGGGCCGACTAGTGCGTCCCAGTGGCGCTGAGCCTCGCTGGCCGCCTGAGCCAGTCCTGGCAGGGCGCGGCGGGCGCTGTGGCGTTCCCTCCAGGTCTGACCGTGTTCGGCGGCGTACTTGGCGGACTGTAGGTCCGCCCGGGCGGCGTCGGCCTCGAGGCGTGCTTGGCCGGCTGCGAGGGCGACGAGGCGGGCCCTGTCGCCGGTCGGCAGGGCAGCCATGCTTGCTTGGTCGAGCGTGCCTGGGTCAGGCAGGCCGGCCCTGGGGCGATAGACACCGGGCGCCGCTCGGCCGACCAGTCCCGCACCAGGTCCTCCCGAGCTTGGCCGAGGTCGTCGGCCACCGCCCAGACATGAGTGCCCTCACGCGCCCGGCTCATGGCCACGTAGGCCAGTTCCCGGCCGCCGCCGTCAGCGAACAGGTGCGTTCTCTTGAGGTGGGCCCGGGCCGTCGTAGCACCTTGGGAGCGGTGGACCGTGGTCGCATAAGCGAGCCCGAGCCTGTCGGGCGTCGCCTGGTCTGCGCTCACGTTGACCAACTGGCCCCCGGCCGTGCGCAGGACCAGTGTGGCGCGCTCGGCGTCGACGGCTTCCACGGTGGCTCGTTGCGAGGTGACGAGGGCACCGCACCGCGTGGCGGGCACGCGGGCGGTGTAGCCGAGGGCGGTCAGACCCCCGGGGGTTGGCCTGGCCGACGCGCGCGCCGTCCGCTCCCTTTGTTCGTGTTCCTCATCGGTCCTGTTACCATTGTCAACGTGGCTCGGGAGCGCCACCAGCGCAAGCAGCTCGAGGCGGCGCTCCGGTTCGCCGAAGAGGAGGGTTGTCGGGTTGAGGTGCTCCACTCTGGCCACACTTGGGGCGTAGTGGTGGCGCCCAATGGCCAGCGGTTGCGAGTGTGGAGCACTCCAAAGGACGCCGACGTGGCCGCCAAGATGACCCGCGGCTTCGTGCTGAGAAACCAGGAGGCACCGTCATGAAGAGCTTCGTGTTCCGGGTCCGTTTACGTGGTCGCCTCTCGGATGCCGATGCCGACCGCCTTTACGAAGGGCTCGGTGAAGAGGTGGCCGTCGAGGAAGGACCGAAGGGCGCCTTCGTGGGCTTCGACCGGCACGCCGACTCTTTCGTGGAGGCCGTCCTCGACGCGGTCAACGAGGTCGTAGTGCTCGGCTTCGAGCCGTTAGCCGTCGAGGACGAGCTCGTCTCAATGGCGGACATAGCTGAGCGGTGTGGTCGTACCCGTCAGTCGGTGTCGATGTTGGTCAGCGGCCGACGCGGCCCGGGAGGCTTCCCACGGCCTGTCGCCGGCAATGTGCGCAGTCCGCTGTGGCACTGGGCTGATGTCGCCGCGTGGTTCGAGGGCCAAGGCGGTGGCGAGGAGTTTGAGGACCGGCTCCGGACCATCGCCTCGATTAACGGCGAACTGGCGAACCGGGCCCTCGCTCGGGACCGTCCCCAGGAGCTGGAGCGCATCCGCCGGCGACTAGCCGGTTGAGCTCGAGGACCGCTTCTCACCCAAGATGATCTTGACCGCTTCGAGTGCGGTCCCTGCTCTCAGCCCACAGTGCTGCTGCCAGTCGGGGAAGCGGGCGGCTCCATAGCTGGACTCCAGTCTCTGCAGGTAATGGGGGTCGAAGTCAGGGGACCGGGTCAGCACCCCGGGTATCCCGACCTGCGCGGCGCCGGCTATGTCAGCGATCGGGTTGTCGCCCACCATCCAGGCGACTTCCGGTGCTCCAGCAGTCTCTAGAGCGATCCGAAAGGCGCCTGGGTGGGGTTTCTCGTGGCCGTGCGCTGCGGAGGTCACGACTGCATGTACGTGCTCGTCAAGCCCGAGGTGCCTTATCAGCTCGGGAAGCTCGGGCACGTGGTTGCTGAGGACTACGTTCCGCCAGCCTCCCATGGCTGACAGGCGAAGGGCGTCCACGCTGTCGGGGTAGACGTGCCAACGTGCCGGGTTGAGGAAACACTCGCGGAACTGTGCGGCTGCGGCACGGGCCGATCCGGGAGGGACGCCGACGCCCACCATGGCATCGGCGATCAAGGCAATGATCGGCTCCCACCAAGCATCTGGGCCCCGAACGGCGTCGTGCACGGTGCCCCAGTCATGCCAGGGGAACTTGCTCTCCAGGAAGCCGGCGACCTCCGCTCTCGTGACGCCGTGGCCCGGCTGGCACTCGTCGAGAACCTCAACAACACAACTGCTCCACAGCCCCGGCCTCGTCGCCAGGGTGCCGTCAAAGTCCCACAGGACCACCCGCTCAACCACAGCGACAGTCTGCCCAATGGCGCACGCGTGACATGTCAGGAAAGCTCGTCAGCCGCGACGAGGAGACCGCCACGAAGTGCGAGCCCGCGCTGCCCTGCAAACTGCCCGGCAGCCCTTGAAAAGTGGGCTCCGTCAGGGCGACTTGGCAGTACAGAACTGGAAATCTTTGCAGCGTTTCGTCGGCCTCATGATTTGCACCGTCGCGCCGCCTCGGTGGCGCCAACGACGGTGGGGTTCATGTCAGAGGTCCGAGCCCGGAGCAACCTCTGCGAACGCGACAGATAGATCGGACGAAGCGGTCCAGCCAAGTCGCCGGCTACGAGCTTGGCACCTTAGCTTTAGCAGGCGGGACGAAGTACCTGAACTTGTCCGCAGGGGTCGGCACAGTCGATCCCACGGCAGTCGTCACGCTGACGACGACGGTGCCTGCGGGCCCGGGAGGCAGAGTTGCCTCGATGGCGTCGTCCGACTTGACGGTGAAGTCCGTGATGATCTTGTTCCCCGCTCTGACGAGCTCGGTCCCCGAAAAACCCGAGCCGTGGATGGTGACCAGCGTGCTGCTGGTGTCGCGCCCCGAGGCCGGGCTGAGACCGGTGATGACCGGGATGGGGTGGTAGGTGAGCTGATCGGCCGTAGACAACGGCGTGCGGCCCGAGGCGGTGGCCACCACGACGGCGACGGTCCCCCGTCCGGCGGGGACGGTGACATCGAGGAGCTCGGGCGACACGAAGGTGACCGTACGCGCCGGTGCCTGGCCAAAACTGACCCGGGCCGAGGGCGTGAAGCCTCGGCCGATGACCTCGACCTGGGTGCCTCCCGCCGTGGGTGCTTGGTCGTCAGAGAGCGAGGTCACCCTCGGTGGGGCCGGAGGAGCCTCGTGGACGCACTGGAGCACGAGGTACAAGCCGACCTGCGGCGGCGGGACGGGAAGCACTGGGGTAGACACGCTGCGCTGGTTAGGGTCTCCAGGAGCATGGCAGCCCGGGGCCGACGCCACCACTTTGTAGTAGTCGCTGATGACGTCCCAATGGAACTGGCCGTTGCGGGCGGTTACCTCAGGGTTGCGATGCGGTTCGATCCCAGGGCTGGCCGGGCGGACGACGCTGAAGGGGCCTTGGGCCGTAGGGGACTGCACCAACACGGCGGTGGCACCCCGGACAGGGTTGCCGTTCGTGTCTGTCACCGTGCCGCTCGGGTCGATAAGGACGGCGAAACCAACCAGGACTCCGGCGGCGATGAGAATCGACAAAGGGATGGCGAGGCTGGCCCCGGCCGCAAATGCCGCGATCCCAAGCGTTACCCCCCCGCCCACGAGCGCTGCGCCCCAGACCTTAAAAGCGAAGCTCCAGGGGAATGGACGAACATAATCGGGTTCCTCCTCTTCAATCACCGGGTACTGGGGCGTCGGGAAGCCCATAGACACGGCGTTGCAGTCGTGCTTGTCATCATCGCAGGTGGCACTACTACGGACCTGGCCCGTTCGCTGGCCGCCGCGGCGCATTACAGCCACACGGGGAGTAACACCGGCCGCGTACCCCGGCGGCATCGATACTGACGCTATCGCGGGGGCCCCGTCAGACCTGGGTGCACCGCCGTAGTCGAAGTAGAGGGAGGATGGCGGCCCCCCGGTAAAGAGCTGCCCGATTTCTCGGATGGTGATGGGAACGTCCCCCGACCCCGGCGGGCTGACGGCTTCGATCTCGTGATCGGAGACCACCCTCAGGCTGGTGGCCAGGCGGTCCCCGAACCACAGGGTGTCAACGTGGCCTAAGCCGCTGCCTTTGATGACGACGTTTGTCGTTCCCGCCGTCGGCCCGCCAGAGGGAGCAACCGAGGCCAGAGATATGTAGGTGTAGGCGCTGAGGGGGCCGCCTTTGGTGGAGCCCCGTGGCGTCCTTACGGCGACGCTCACCGTGCCCGACCCGGGAGGCGCGACTGCCTCGATAACCGAACTGGACAGGACCCTGAAGCTCTTCGCCGGCGTAGTACCGAAGTCGACGGCGGTGGCGCCGGCGAAGCGGGCCCCATGGATTGTCACCACGTTGCCGCCCGCGGCGAGACCAGCCTCGGGGGTGACCCCCTCAAAGCAGTAGATGTGGTAGCTGAAGCTGGTGTCGCCGAGTACCGGGTAAAGCGGCGGGATGGTGGCAGTGTAATGGCCCGACCCGGGCGGTGACTCGAGTAGGGGGACAATGCGGGCTGCCGGCGTCTCGACGTAATAATCCAAGGCCTTACCTCTGGTGACGACCGCATTACCTCTGATAAGAAGCACGCCGATCCCGTGGCGGCATCCCTGCACAGTCATCGGGGCCGGGTCGCTCCAGTGCAACAGCGGCACGCCGCCGTCTTGACCGGCGATGCTGACCTTGCCCGGCAGCAGGGCCAACACCGGCATTGAAATGTTCACGTGGTAGGCCCTGGGACCGCTTACGAGCACCGAGTAAGTACCCTTCGATTGGCCCAGCGTCCCCGAGGGGGGAAAGGCGGCCAGAGAGTACCGGCCCAAGGGGACGGCGTCGGTGTAGCTGCCGGTCGGGGTAGTTGTGGTGGTGAAGCACACGGCGCGGGTCGAGGGGCAAATCTCCACCTCTGCCCCGTTTACCGCATGGTCGGAGGTATCGATAACTTGGCCGCTGATCACCCCGGCAACGGCGACCCGGTACAGGGCGGCGCCCGAGCGGTCCGAAGAGGTGGACAAGCTGAGTATCCGAAGCCCGGGCTTGAGCGGGTTGGCCAGACCGGTCAGGACCATCACGACGCGATCGCGGGCGCCGATGGCGACCGGGGTCGCCAGCTGGATGTCCCCGCCGTTGTCGTTCACGCTCCCCGAGCACATCTCTTCGGAGCCGGACATGCCCGTATTCAGGTCGGTGACCTCGGCACTGAACTGAAAAGAGCACCGGTTTGCCCTCAAGAAGGTCCCCGGCGGTGCGCTCAGGGTGATCGTGCCAGAGTTGCCAACCAGCGCCCCGGACGTAGAGGTCGTGAAGTGGATGGTGTACGCGATGCCAGTAGCGCCTGCGGCGGGATCGGCCGGCGTAGCCAAGACAGACGCCAGACGGCCCGATGGGCCGATGCGGTAAAGCACTGAAGCGGATCTGTCCGAAGTGGTCGACAAAATTAGGGCCCAGCGCCCCGGGCTGGCCGGGTTGGCAAGGCCTGTGATCATCACCTGGGCGAGGTCGTTGGCGCCGATGGCGACCGGGGTCACCAGCTCGAAGTGCCCACCGTCATCGCTGACCGTCGCCGAGCACAGGTCAAGCGATCCGGAGACCTTGGTGGTGAGGTCGGTGAAGGTGGCGTCGCCCGGGGGGCACCCTTCGTCTGTCGCCGGGACCGTCCCAGCGGGCACGCTCACGCTGATCATGCTCGAGTTGGCGGCGAGCGCGCCGGACTTGGAAGTCCTGAAATCGATGGTGTACGTGACTTGGGTGGCACCTGACGCGTGAGTCGACAACGAGACCGAGAGGTCTGCCAGCTTGCCCGAAGGCCCGCCGGGGCCTCGCACCGTGACGCCGGGCGTCGCCGTCGACAGGGCCACGAGGCCGTCGCCGTTGCTGGCGCCGCCCACGGTGGCACAGGCACCGCCGGCTGAACAGGCCACCGCGTCGAGGCTGGCCGTGCCATCACCCGAGGGGACACTGAGCTCGGTGGCCTGGGCCCAGGTGCCCCCGGTCTCGGTCACGAACATCGGCCGGGTCTGGCCCGAGGCACCCTCGTAGGACCCCACGGCCACGCAATTGCCCACCGACGGAGCGGCCGAGCCGCTGTCTTGTCGGCATGACAGCCCATTGAGGGTGCTGGAGTTCCCGCTGGCGTTGGCCGGTGGCTTGATCGCGACCGACGGCTGCCACACCCCGTCGACTTCGCTCGCCACCATGGCCGTGGTGGCGTTGTTGACCGGGTTCAGAAAAGAACCGGAGATGGCGCAGGTCGTGGGCGCCGTGCAGGACACACCCGTCAGGGTGGTGATCACAAAGCCGGGCTCGGTGGCCGGGGCCTTGACCTCCACGGCCCGGGCGAACTGGCCCCCCGACTCGGCGACGGCCATGCCCGGCCGTACATAGAAGCTCTGAGAGTAGCCGCCCACCGCCAGGCAGCCGGTTTCAAAGCAAGACACGGCCCTGAGCGCGGGGGAACCACCTGACGCCCCCGGAGGAAGTTGTACCTCCACGGCTTTGGCCGCTTGCCCCCAGCCCCCCCCGTAGCTGAGCGCGGCCATGGCCTGGCCAGCGCTGTTGTTGTCCTCGTAGCTGCCAACGGCCGCGCAAACATCGTCCGTAGTGCAGGACACGCCAGCAAAAGACGCCCCCGGCGAGGGCCCCGAGTTCGCCGGCAGGGCGACGGTGACAGACGGCTGCCAGGCCGAACCGGACTCGATGGCCACCAGAGGGAAAGTGCCATTGGCGTCTTGGTAGTCGCCCACGGCGGTACAGGGCCCCGCTGCAGGACAAGAAACCGCGTTCAAGGTGTCGGCCCCGCCAGGCGGGGGTGGGGAGGGGACGGTCACGGGGGAAGCCTTCCAGCCGGTCGCCGTGTCGGAAACCTCGATCGTGCCGTTGGCGCCGGCGTAGCTACCCCGGTCCTGGCCCACCAAAATGCATGCCCCGGCAGTCGGGCAGGAGACACCGTCCAGGACAGTACCGGAATGGCCCGGGAAGCTCACATTGGACGCCTCAGCGAAGCTGACCGTGCTGCTCAGTTGGGCGATCTTGAGCGCCTTTTGCACCGGAGCGGGCGACGATCTCTTCGTAGCGACCGAGGCCGAGCCAACGGCGACCGATGTGGTGGCAGCGGTCAGGGTGGCAGCGGTCATCGCCATCATGGCGATGGCACATCCGGCCCGTCGCCCGAGGACCGACGAAACGGTCCTTCGGCCAAATCGGTGTCCTGGCTGGCGCATTCGTCGATGATCTCACATCCTTGGGCACGGCGCCGGTGACCCGGGCACCCTTGCTTTCAGTGATCGCTCTGCATGACAAGGAGGACGGACCGGTCAAGCGACGCGGCGTCCTCAGGACGGCCATACCCCTTCGACAGGCAAAATCGTGGCGTCAATTCGACAGAAACCAAGAGGTGCATGGAAGGCCTCAAGGAGGCGCTGACCGCTCCGTAATAGGCGATCTGCGCTCTGCTCCGCTGTCGAAGTATCGAGTTCGAGGAGGCAAATATTCGGCGATCACGGAAACGCCACTGAGTTAGCTCTACTTTGGCAAGGCGAGTACAGAATATCCCCGTTCTGCCTCGGTAATCTGGCCGCGCGTTATGGGGCCGGCGTCCGGTGGGATGCACGATCGCCGACCCGTAGCACGCCCGTCGGCAACCGGAACGGCCATTTCCCGGACAGCGCCACACGGAACAACCTGTCGGGGATGCCGATACGTCCGGCACGATTGCTCCCCTCCGTGTTGTCTAGTTGCGGTCAGACGAACTCGTCGGTGCGGACAAGGTCGAGGTTGCGGAACCGAGGAGGCTCTTCGCATAGCTCGGCCAACCTCCGAGCGAACTCGGTGGTCTCGGGCAGCGCGGAGTTCTGCATGGCCTCTTCAAAGGAGGACGACTCGACAATCTGCACGTAGGTCGGCGGCCGATCTCGGTCAGTGGTGAGGACCGAGCGCTCGACCTTGCGGTGTCCCTCGGGACTGGGCCACCCACGTATCCATGAGGGCCTGAATCTCATCGATGCGACTAGTCGTGAACTCGAGGATCTGGATGAACCTCATCTCATGGTCTCCTCTCATGTTTCGGGAATGTGGGAGCTCAAGGCAGGGCTTCGAAGACCAAGTTGAAAGGTGTCTCCGCGACTCGGTGAAAGCGGACGAACCCGGCGCCGGTCACGATGTCGCCGATGCGCGCCTCCCCTGCCTGGGCTCCCAACGCCAAGCCGACTTCCTGGGTTCTCGTTGCAAGACCTACAGTCCTGCGGCCACCCATAACAGATCGGGGCCGACAAGCGGCCTTTGACGGTCCCCGAGGCGGCGTGGCACTCGCGCTCAGTCCCAGCTGTCGGCTTTGGCAGGCGCTGGAAGCGGCAAAGGCCTCGGTGCGACCGGCGTCGACACGACGATCGAAGTAGTCGTGTTCCCGTATGCCAGGAAGCGGTCGAGCGAAGTCTCGAGCTCTTCGATCGAGGGCGCGTGGACCTTCGCGATGAAACAGTCCTCTCCGGTGATGCGGTAGCACTCGCTGACTGAGGAGAGCTCGGCGGCGAGCTGGGCGATTTTTGGGAGCGCGCCGGGGACGGGCCTGATCCGGACGAAGGCAGTGACTGGGAAGCCGAGACGGCCCGGGTCGACCTCCGTCCGGTAGCCCACGATCACGCCAGCGGCTTCGAGATGCTGGACCCTCTCTTTGACCGCAGGCGCGGACATGCCCACCCGACGAGCGAGCTCCGAGGTCGCCAGCCGCGGCTCGGCGAGCAGTTCGGCGAGGATGTTCACGTTCACCTCATCGAAGGGGCCCTTACTGTCATTGAAGGCAGAAAGCCTCGCTGACCTTTGGTTCTTAGCCATCTTTAGTCTGTTACCTTGGGTTCTCTATTCACATAAGCGACACTACCTGTCAACATGATCGTATGGCAATATTGCTGGAGAGAGCTGCGGCCAGCCGGGCCAAGGGACAGGTGCTCGACCGTGTGCCCCCGTCGTCGTTCTTTGTCACCTCGGCCGTGTTCCACTACCTCGGCCCGTCCCTCGCCGTCTTGCTCTTCGCCCACGTCGCCGCGCTGGGGGTGATGTGGCTCCGCATCGCCACCGCGGGCGTCATCTTCGCTCTCTGGCGACGCCCGTGGCGGGCACTTCGCGGATTGGGCCGTGGACAGCTCTCGACGCTCTTCGCCCTGGGGGCGCTGCTTACCGCCATGAACTCGGTCTTTTACCTGGCGGTCGCCCGGCTCCCGCTAGCGACAGTCGGGGCTATCGAGTTCCTCGGGACGGTCGTGCTGGCGACGCTCGGCGTCCGCAACCTTCGGAACTTGGCGGCCCTAGTGGTAACCCTGGGCGGTGTCGCCCTACTCACGGCGTTCAAGGTCGTCTCCGACCCTGTGGGCTTCGTCCTCGCCTTTGCCAACTGCGCTGCCTTCATGGGGTACGTGGTCCTGGGCCACCGCATCGCCAACACCGCAATGGTAGGTACTAGCGAGCCCAGGACAAGCAGTGTTGCGGGCATCGACCAGCTGGCAGTGGCGATGCTCATTGCCACGGTCATCGCCACCCCGGTCGGCGCCTTCGACGCCGGGCCGGCCTTCGTCCACCCGACCTGGCTCGCATGGGGAGCCGGTGTCGGCATCTGCTCCTCGGTCGTGCCATATGTGACCGACCAGCTGGCTATGGCACGGA
Organism: Acidimicrobiales bacterium; assembly: GCA_035503975.1. GTDB lineage: Bacteria > Actinomycetota > Acidimicrobiia > Acidimicrobiales > Palsa-688 > DATJMJ01. The sequence goes on from DATJST010000125.1 coordinate 10,826, forward strand.
TGCCGCGAGCTACGTTCGCGCTGATGCTCGCCCTCCTGCCGGCGTGCGCGTCCGCCATCGGGGCGATCGTCCTCGGCCAGGTCCCAACCATCGAGGAGCTCTGCGGCATCGTCCTTGTGGTCCTTGGCCTTCTCGTCCACGTTTCGCCAGCGACGGAACGGTCGGCGCCCGAGCAGGTAGCGAGTTGAGCATGGACTACGTACGGCTAGGCACATCAGGGCTGAAGGTCTCCCGCTTCGGCCTCGGGATGATGAGCTACGGCGACCCCTCCGCACAGCCCTGGGCGCTCCCCGAAGAGCGGGCCGAGCCGATCGTGCGGCGCGCCGTCGAGGCTGGCATCACCTTCTTCGACACCGCCGACATGTACTCGGACGGCCAGAGCGAGGTCATCACCGGCCGCCTCTTGGGCCGGTTTTTCAGCCGGCGAGACGAATATGTCCTCGCCACCAAGGTGTTCTACCCGACAGGACCAGGGCCCAACGACCGCGGGCTATCCCGGGGGCACATCCTCTCGGCGATCGACGCCTCGCTCCGGCGCCTGCGCACTGACTACGTCGACTTGTACCAGGTCCACCGCTTCGATCCCGAGACGCCCGTGGAAGAGACGATGGCGGCGCTCGACGACGTGGTCCGGGCCGGCAAGGCGCGCTATGTCGGCGCGTCGTGTATGCCGGCGTGGCAGTTTGGCAAGATGCAGGCCGCCGCGGCCGCCGCTGGTCCGACGCGGTTCGTGTCGGTGCAGACCCGCTACAACCTCGTCAACCGGGAAGATGAGCGCGAGCTGCTCCCGATGTGCCGTGATATGGGCGTCGGCGTCATCCCCTACAGCCCGCTCGCACGGGGCCTCCTCGCCGGCACCCGGGCCCGCGACGGGACAGGCACCACCGTGCGGTCGTCCTCGGCTCATGGCGAACGACCAGAGGACTTCGACGTGTTCGAGGATCTCCGCGACGTCGCTAGCAAACGTGGCACCAGAGCTCCTGTGGTCGCGCTCGCGTGGCTGCTGGTCCAGGGAGGAGTGGCGGCGCCCGTGGTCGGCGCGACCGCCGAAGCTCACATCGACGACGCGGTCCAAGCCCTGCACCTGGAGCTTGACGGCAAAGAGGTACAGGCTCTCCAGGCTCGGTACCTGCCGAGGCTCAGCGTCGACTACTCCTGAGTTGTCGAGCCCGCGGTGACGTAGGAGTGGACAGCACGGTCAAGCATTATGTAGCAGCCGTGAACCCATGGCACGCCCGAGCCGTCTAATCCGCGTCGCCGCCGTCACCGCCGCCGTCGTGGCCAGGCAGGCACCGATGGAGATATGCCCGCGGCTCTGGTGCGCCAAGCTCCCGCGGCCAGTTAGGGCCGTCCTCAGCGCCGTGGGTGGTGCCCTCGCAACAAAAGCCGCATCAAGGCTCGTTCGCCAAAGGCGCGCCTGAACAGGTGCCGCGCCCCTGGCCAGTCCCGCGGTGCCCCAACGACCAGGTAGCAGGAGGCTATGAGCACGCCGGCTACCACGAAAGCCAGGACACCCCAAGATGTGCTGCCTGTCGACACGCCGACTACGGTGCCGACCCCCAGGACAGCCAGGGTCGACAGTGCCGTCGCTAGCACGCGCACAGCCTGCCGTGGCACCCGGTCAGCGCCCCGAGACTGATGGGCCGCCCCGCAAACCCCCGGCTCGCTTGGCGAGGTTGACCGCGTGGTCCCCGAGGCGCTCGTAGAAGCGCCCCAGCAAGGTGACCTGGGCTGCGACCGAGGGCGCCAGATCCGACGAGCCCACTTCGGCGGTCAGGCGCCTGGTCAAGATGTCGAGCTCCTCGTCGGCTTGGTTCAGGGCGTCCCCGGCGTCCTCGGAGCGAACGTAGCTGCTGGCCGCCTCGTGCCACATCTCGAGGGCCACGTCGGACATGCGCTGGACGATGCCGCGGGTCACCGGTGGCATGTCCCGGCCGAGCTGGGAGACGCCCCTTTGCGCTATGTGCTCGGCGAGGTCAGCACTCCGCTCGAGCTCGGGCAGGATCGTCAGTAGCCCGATCAGCTCTCGGAGCTGTTCGTCCTGTGGGAGGAGGCGGTCAAGGTCTTCCCAGATGCGCCCGGTGAGCTCATCTGTCAGGGCGTCCACCGCGTGGTCGGACTCGACGACGCGGCTCGCTTGGCGAGGTTCGCCCGCCAGCAGGGCATCGGTGGCCGCGGCGAGGGCTTCGCTTACCAACGAGAAGAGCCGGGCTACGTCTCTTTCGATCGGGGCAGGTTGAGCGGGGTTGGCGATGCCCCATGTCTAGCCGCTCCAAGCGGCGGCACCGCTGATTGCTTACGCCGCTGACCAGGATTTGTTCACCTTGTGTTCAGCTTGACTGGGTGCACGGCTGCTGATTGGTGACGGAAAGGCCCAAGAGCGCGGACCGTAACCCAACGAGCAGCGGCCAAGGCCGCGTCGGGGCTCGCAGGGGCATCGGCCAAGGAACCCGGGCCGCGTCCCGCCGGCTCAGGGATCAGAGCCGGCCGGCCAGGACCCCCTGGTTGGCCGGCGCGACCGCGTCCGCGACCGGAGCGACGTCAATGGGCCGGGTGCGGACCTGGACCACCTTGCCCTCAGCAACCTCGTTGAGGGACCTCCTGGCCGGTTCGGGCAGGAGCAGGGTCAGGGCCATCCCGGCCATGGAGGCAACAGCGGCGACCATCAGCATGCCGCGCAGGCCAATGTGGGCCTGCAAGGACGGCACCAAGAAGACCCCCACGAAGGCACCCAGCTTGCCGAGGCCGGCGGAGATGCCGTGCCCGGTCGTCCTCGCCCGGATGGGGAACAGCTCGGAGGGCAGGACGAAGGTCGTGCTGTTGGGCCCGAACTCCACGAACAGGTAGCTCACGCCGAACATGGCCAGGAACGGCGCCACGTGGGCGGTGAGCGGGCGGGCTAAGCCCAAGGCCAGGAAGGCGGCGGTCATCACAGCGAAGCCCGCCAGCTGCAGCCTACGGTGCCCGATCCGGTCCATGAACGAGAAAGCGAGCACGTAGCCAGGCACGGCGAAGATGAGGAACAGGACCAGGCTCTGGGCGAGCTGCATGCTGACCGACGCGTGCGGCGAGACCTCCTTCAAGATGGCCGGCAGTGAAAGGGTGTTGCCGTAGTAGGCGTAGTCGAACAGGAGCCAGCCGCCAGCGGTGCCCACCAGCAACCGGAGCATCCTGGGCTCTCGCAGGAGCGCCCATAACGAAGAGCCCGGAGAGCCCTTGGACGCCCCCTGCGGGCCGCACAGCGAAGTTCTTGTCCCCACCTTCGCGCCGGGGGTCGAAGCGACGCCGTCGGAATAGGCCATGAGGTCGGCGGCCGCCTTGGTCGCATTGCCACGGACCTCGGCGACGAAACGGGGCGACTCCGGCATCAGGGTGCGAAGCCACAGCACACCGGCGGCTGGTAGGGCGCCGAGCCCCAGCAGCAAGCGCCAGGTGGTCCCGGGGCTGACGCCCGAGGAGATGAGCGACAGCGCCACCACCGGGCCGATGATGAGGCCCAGCGCCTGCATCGAGAACACGAGCCCCACCAGCCGGCCGCGGTCGCTGCGGTTGGAGTACTCGCTCATCAGCACGGCCGACACCGGGTAGTCGCCGCCGATCCCGAGCCCGAGGATGAAACGGGCGGCCACGAGCCAGGCGAAGCCCGGCGAGCAACAGGACAGGAGGGCGCCGACGATCATCACCACTGCCACGGTGACGTACACGCTCTTGCGCCCGAGCCTGTCGGCTATGCGGCCGAACACCAAGGCGCCGATGAACGCACCCAGGATGGCGGCACCGGTGACCCAGCTCTTCTGGGTTGTCGTCAGGTGCCATTCAGCGGTGACCAAGGTGGCGACCGTGCTGATGACGAAAAGGTCGTAAGCGTCGGTGAAGAACCCGACACCGGAGACCACGACAGTCCGCAAGTGGTACCGGCTCCGCGGCGCATCGTCCAAGGCGGCTGCAATGCTCGAACTGGCGTACCCATCGGAGTACGGACCGGCCCCGGTCCCTGTCGTCATGGCGCTGACCACAGTCTCAACACCAGGTGAAATCCTGGTGACAAGAACATGAACAACAGGTGTACGCCGGTCAAACTTTTGGCGTCAATCAGCTGAACGGCTGAGTGACCTGACGAGTTCCGGGCACGCTCTTCCTCCTTCTTCGGGATGCTGGAACACGGTGTTATGGAATGCCTAACGTTCATCAAGATGGTCTGGGCGCCTTGCCGACCGGGCACCGCCTTGCCGACCGGGCCCCCTCTTGCCGGCCGGGCTCGGGCGTGGCCAAGTACCACTTGTCCTGCGGCCGTGTCGCGCTCCGGGCAGCTGGCGAGCATAAATGGGAAATCCGGCGCGGCGGCAATGACAAGCACAAGTTGCAGCTGCCAGCGCCGGGATCGGCGCTAGTCAGGGGCGTACCGGCGCAACCAAGAAAAGGATGCAGAATGTTCAACTTCTCTCATAGCGATTGGCTGAGATCGGGCTCTGGCGGAGGCGACCACTGGGGCGATGGGTGCACAAACCTGGCCGCTGCGCGCGCCCCGCCATGCCCCGCAAGTACCGTCGCGAGCCTCTGAAAAGGGAGAGTGGGATGCTCGGCAAGGGCCTACCAAGCCCTCTACAGCGGTTCGGTTCCGCTCGCCCCCTCAAGCCGCTCGCTCAGATCGAGAGTCAAGGGTCGCGCACGTTGCGTCCAGCGTGTAAGGAAACCGGCTTACTGGGCCACCAGCGGCCGCAGGCGACCTGATGGCCGATGCTCGGTCGTCGCGTCCTAGCGCGCGCTGGACCGTACGGTGGCGCCATGTTCCTTCGGACGCACCTGCTCGTCGCCAGCGCCGCGGCTGCCTCCATGGTTGCGGCCACGGCCCTCGCCCCGGCCGGTCCATCCACCGTCAGGAGCCCACATGCAGGGCCCACGAGCAGCGGGCCCGCCGACTGCATTTCGACCGCGACCTGCTACAGCCCCGAGCAGCTTGAGGTCGCCTACGGGGTCAAGCCGCTCCTGGAGCGCGGCTTCGACGGCCGGGGCGAGACCGTGGTGCTGCCCGAACTGGCTGAATCGCAGCTCTCACCGCCACTGGTCACTGACCTGCGGGCCGACTTTGCTGCCTTCGACAACCTCTTCCACCTGCCGGCGCCGGTCCTCAGGGTGGTGAGCACGTTCCCTCGCCCGGCGCACCCCTGGTTCGCCTTCGGGGAGGAGGTCCTCGACGCCGAGGTGGTCCACAGCATCGCC
>DATJST010000126.1:0-4137 GCA_035503975.1 Acidimicrobiales bacterium
TTCAAAGCCGGCGAGCGCAAAGCCGACATCATGAAACCCTACTTCGACCAGGCTGCTCGCCCCGGCGTCGTCGCCATCGGGGTCGCCCAGGAGTTCCAGTCCGTGTTCACCGGCTATGAGCGCCCCACGTCATGGCCTCCAGGTCCAGGTCGGGAAGATCTTCGAACCGTCGGGCGGTGGAGGCGATCCCGCGGGCCAGGGCCTGGAACATTGCTTCGATCTGGTCGTCGTTAACCGCCGGATCCGAGACGAGCGGCGCCGTGTCGCGGAGGACCGAGCGGCGGACCTCGGTGGAGAGGTACCCGTGGCTGAAGCTTCGGCCCTCGAGCGCGCTCTTCACCCCGGATATACCGAGGTCGGGAAGGAGGGCGCGCCCGAGGTAGTCGCTCACCGACCGGTCACCCGGAAGGCGGTGCTGCGGGTCTACCGGCCGACCAGCGACAAGCCGGTAGGCCAGGACGATGAGCAGCGCGTCGCGGGCACCGTCAGCGACGGCGAGGGCTTCGTCCACCGCACGCCGACGCTCCAATGTCAGCGTTGCCTCGGCCTCGTGCGGGATGCCCGGCGCTTCGGCGAAGCCAGTGAGCGCGGCCCGGATTCGCTCTTTCACCCTAGGCGTTAGCTCGTCCGGCATCCTGCCAAGTAGAGCACAGGCGGTCCGTCTGCCTTACACGCCGGCTCGGGTCCCTTCGGGTTTGCGGCACCCTAGCCGAATTATCTTGGGGGGCTGGACGCCTAGAGCAGCTGCCTTAGTGCTTGCCCGGAGACCCGTCGCCGCTGCTCAGGAGCGTGGAGAGGCGCTCAGCGAGGGCTCGGGCGACGGGTGGGGGGACGGCATTCGCGACCTGGAGGGGCTGCTCGGCGCGGGGCCCGCAGAAGGCGTAGTGGTCGCCGAAGCCCTGGATCCTTGCCGCCTCCCGGACCGAAATCGTCCGGTCTAGCCACGGGTGGACCGGAAGGGCGCGGTGGCCCGCCACAAGAGTCCTCGCAACGTCTCTCTCCAGGCGACGATAGGAGATAGGGCCGCCGCCTGGTGGTATGGCGCTGATCTTTGCCACCACCCCTTCAGAGTGCCGCATCGTTGAGGCGTTCAAGAGGGCCGTGCCGTCTCCTAGCAGGATGTACTCGGCGTCCTGCCCCGGTCCGAGCTCAAGCGCGCCCGTTAGCACCGCTTCGAGGCTGTGGGTTTCCGGCAGCGCAAGCGCGGCCCCGGAATCGGGTCCTGGGAGCCGGTGGGTCGGCGCCGGAGGCTCGGGCGCGGCACCGAGGTCCTTGCGCCGGGCTAGGAAGAAGTAGCGCCGCCGGTTCTGGGGGACCCCATACGACGATGCGGTCAACTCGTGGACCTCCGCGGCGTAATTGCGTCGGAGCGAACGAAGTATACGGTCGACGAAACCTACGCCGTTAACCTTCCTCAGGCCCGGCACGTTCTCCATTACAATCAGCTGCGCCCGTAGCCGCTCAGCCAGAGACACTACATGCTGGTAGAGGCTGTTCTTTTCGTCGCTTGGCTTACGGGCGCCCGCCGCCGAGTAACCCTGGCACGGGGGACCAGCCAGGATGACCGCCGGTTCGGCGAGCCCGGGGACGAGCTTGCGCACTCTCGAAGCCGAGAGCTTGGCGACGTCCGCCTCTATGACGGGGACGCCGGGGTTATTCGCTCGGTAGGTCTGCGCTGGGTGGCGGTCTCTCTCGACTGCCAGGGCTATGCGGAAACCAGCGTTCCGGAAGCCTGTTCCCAAACCGCCCGCCCCCCCGAAGAGGTCGACCGCTGTCGGCGAGCCGCGCTCCGCTACCGCTAGCAACCCTTCACCGCAGAACGACACGAGCACGCACGATTCGCACCGGGCGCGGCTCCGGCACACGGCGCGCCCGTGATGGACGAGATTCATGTGGAGCCCCTTGCGCAGCTTGGGCGGGACAAGGTCCTGAAAAGCCTGATGATCGACCTTCGCCCGCCGCTCGGGGGCAATGCCGAGCCGAGTGAAGATGCGCTCCACGTGGGTGTCAACGGCCATGCGGTCCCGCCCGAGCGAGTACGCCATTATGCAATGCGCCGACTTCCGCCCGATCCCAGGCAGCGCGTCGAGGAACTCCTCGACCTCGTTATCTGGGAGCCGGCGCAAGTACTCGAGCGTGAGGTCCCCTCCGGTGACCGGCCCGGTACCCCTTTGCAAGTTGTCCCGGTGCACGGCGCCGAGGAGTCCCTTTAATAAGGCCACCCTCTGGCGCTGCAAGCCGGCGGGCCGCAGGAGATTTTCGAGCTCGCCGACGGGGGCAGCCAGAACGTCCAGCCACCGGCCGTAGCGCGCGCGTACGGATGAGAACACTCGCTTGTAGACCTGCTCGCGCGTGTTGAGGCTGAACATGATGTAGACCGCCTCGGACAGCACGTCGTCGAGGTTGCCAAGGTCGGCGGACCGGTAGGTTACTTCGAGCAGCTCCGCCACTCTCTCGATGACTCCACGGTCGGTGAGACCCCGCGTCGCCTCCGCTCTCAGCTGTGCAACCGCCGAGCGGCGCTCGCTAGGACTGACGCCGGTCATCGTGGCCTTTCCCTGTGATGCCACGAGCGTAACCATTCGGACTGACAGATCACCGTTCTGAACGATGCCTCCGCCGGCCGCCCGTTGCAAGCACCGGTAGGTAGCCGGACACCGCCGTGAGTGGTTGCTCGATCGAGAGGTTGCCGCCACCGCAGCCGGGGGTATCAGGAGGACCGGTTCTCGGCCTCGGCGTTGACCGGCATTCCGCCTCTGCATGTGCCTCAGGGCTGCGCCATGAAGCCAACCTGGATGGAAGCGAAGACGCTTAGGGCATGACAGCCGCGACCGCCAGGGCGTTCCCGTCTCACCCGGGGTGTATAAGTGGACCTCAGCGTAGACCCCAATCGCGGCCGTGGGGACGCAATGCGTTGGCCGCCAGTCAGGCGAAGAAGAGCTCTATGGCAAGGACGACAGATGCGACAGGCCCCGAGATGGCGGCCCTCGTAGAGCTAACGGACCTTTCCAGTCCGTGGCGAAGGCCGCCAGCTTGGGCAGCCTTCTTCTTCGAGCTCGGTTGGCGCGCCGCGGTGGCACACGAAAGCGGCGCAAGGTCGTGCAGCGTTCTGGTGCCTCCCATCCGATCGTTCGCTGGTGCCTTCGCCGCTACGGGTGCAGTCCTTGGCGTAGCTGCGACGGCTGCGGCAACGCCGGGCCCGGACGCGCATTTCAGCCACCTCGCGTCCCTGGCCCCAGGGACGCAGCTAGTCGTCAAGATGGGCCAGAAGATATACAACGCGAGGCTCATCGGGCCGAGCGAGCGTCCCGACGGGCCGTGCATCAAGATCGCGTACGACAACATGATTCACTACCTGCCGAAGCAGCAATGCCACCGTGCCCAAGTCGGGGCCGGGGGTAAGAGGTCGCTGCCTTCTACAGCACCGCGTCGCCGCCGGCCACCGGTCACTGGCTTGCTCGAACTGTTTCTTGATGGGGCCGCCGGTGACTTCCTCTCGCTCCCGACTGTCGACACCGTCCTGATAGGCCACGCGTCTGTCCTGGAGCAAGAGTTGGGGGGCGTCTGGCTCAGGGTATCGGGGCAAGATGCCCCGGCCGACGCCACGCCGCTGTTCGGGTTGCTGCGTGCTAGCCGCTTCTTGCCTGATGGCGGGATCCCAAGGAGCCTGCTGCTCTCCGACCGCGTCTCCGAGTTCGCCATGCCTGTCGAGGACACACCCCACGTGGTGGTCTTCGACGGGGCGCGCGCGTTCTCTCGGTACCGGTCAAGGTTCGCGGCGTCGAGTTGGATCGCGGTACTTGACCGGTGCTCACCCGCTTTTGCCGAGGGTACCGAAGTCGCGAACCAAGAGTTCGCGACTCGTGCAGGCCCCGCACGATTCCTCGGCGGTATGGATGCTCCTCCCGGCACCGAGTGGCAGGCGTTCGAGCGTGCGACATGAGGTTTACCGACCTTTCCCAAGCCGACGCTTGCTATTCAGTGGCCGAGACGGCCCGAGTGTCCTGGCGAGAGGTGGGCCACCCGCGCCTAGAGTCGTTCGCAGCAGCAGTCTTCAAGCTCTCGCGCTTAGCTCGGGAGCGCGGCGACGACGACACGGGATGGCGGGAGTTCCTTTACCCGGCGCGGCGGGCGCGC
>DATJST010000127.1:0-6170 GCA_035503975.1 Acidimicrobiales bacterium
CGGCGCAGGCGGCACAGGACTCCGGCGCTACCCCGGTTTGGAGAGGGACGTTACAGGTTGGCGGTGGCATACAAGGGAGGGGCTTGGTTCAGCGCGGGGCTAACTACGATCGCTCCATGTGAGCGGCCTGCTCTTCGACGCGGTGGAGCGAGAGCAGCTTTGCGACCTCTTGGACGGCCTCGGCCCACAGGCTCCGACGCTCCTCGACCCGTGGACAACGCACGACATCGCGGCCCACCTCGTCCTGCGTGAGCGCGACTTGCTCGCTGCGCCGGGGCTCGTCGTACCCGGCTCGTGGGGCCGGTTCGCCGAACGGCGGCGGGTCGCACTGAAAGGGAGAGGTTTCACAAATCTCGTCGCGGCCATTCGGTCCGGGCCGCCGCCTGGCCTCTTCAGGACCGGCTGGGTACGTCGCGTCGCAAACCTGAACGAGTTCTTCGTCCACCATGAGGACGTGCGGCGAGCCAACGGCTCCGGGCCGCGCACCAACCCTCCAGCGGAGGATGCCGCGCTCTTTCGCAACGTCGCCCGGGCAGCTTCATTACTCACACGCCGGTTGCACGGCGCGGGCCTCGACCTCGTGTGGGCCGGGACAGACAAGGCCATCAAGACGGGGCGAGGGCAACCGACCGCCCAAGTCAGTGGGCTCCCCGGCGAGCTGCTCCTGTTCCTGTTCGGGCGGCGGGAAGCGGCTGACGTCGAGCTCGCCGGCGCACCCGAAGCGATCGAGGCCTTGCATCAGGGGCGTCGACCGTGGTGGTGGGGCAATGAGTAACCCTCGGTGAAGTCAGCCCGCAGGCAGCCTTGGCCGGGCCCCCTTGGTCGTCGATCTCCGCCGTGCAGCCATTGCTCACTTCGGCGGCAGCCGACGGTCACCTGCCGCTCTCGGCTTGCTTGCCGAAAGGAAGACCAGCAGGCATGAGCATTTTCGCAGATGTCTCGCGCCCTGAGGAACTGGGCGAGTTGGGATCCATGCCCTTGGGCAGGGGGAAGCCGACACTGCCGCCCGAGAACACCGGGTCCGGGAAGCCCACGGTCCCATGGGAGCGCATGCAGGTGGCAGCTCTGAGGTATGCCGCCTGGTCCTGTGTGGTGGCCTGCTCGCTGCTCGACCCGGGCGGGAGGTACTTCTGGCACACGTCCCGGGCCGCGTTGAACTTCGGCTCGCTCGCCACAGCGGGTGTCAATTTGAGCGAGGCTCCCTGGCCCGATATGACCGGGTAAGCGACGTTCGCGACGCCGTTGGAGCGCATGCAGGAGGAGCACTTCTCGAGGTCGGCGCCCACCTGACCCGGCGTGGGCGGGCCGGCAATGAGGCGGCCACACCCAGGTAGGGGTTGACGTCGCCCCAGGTATGCGGTTTTCCATTCGTAGCGGGGGGCCGTGGCGTGCTATGCGCAAGGCGCAGGTGCGGTTGTCCCGCCCCCAGGGGAGCGCGGTTGGGGCAAAGCTGCCCGCGGCGACGCGGTTGTAACTGCTCATGTTCGGGGCGAGGAATACGTGAGCTCTCGAGCGCAAGCCACTTGGCCGGCGATGAAATGCCCCAGGAGAGGGCTGAAGCCGTGCTTGCCGGGGCCGGCCCGACCGGGTTAGGCGTAGGACCGCCGCCCGACGAGGGAGGCCTATTGCTGCCGGCCGCGGTCTGGGATTGCTAACGCCGGCGGCGCTGAAACGTTTCCCGGTAGTGGGTGGGCGACATGCCGTACGCCGCCCGGAACCGCCTCGTCATGTAATTGCTGTCTGACCAACCCGCTGTGGAGCTGATCTCGCCCATTGACAACTGGCCCTCGAAAAGTAGGTGGGCGGTGAACTCGAGGCGGTGCCGCTCCAAGTAGCGCAACGGGCTCACACCCAGCTCTCGCGTGAACAACCGGCAGAGATAGGCGGCGGATATGTGGGCCCGCTCGGCGAGCTCCGGAAGCGTCCAGGGGTACTCGGGAGCGCTGTCGAGCAGCTCGGAAGCGGCAGTCACCGCCGGGTGCACGGCGTAGCGGGCCCGGACCGCGTCGGCGGGCACCAAGATCGGAGCCAAAACGTCCAGGACCGATAGCAGGTGGCCCAGGCGGCTGAGGCTGCGCCCCGTACGCTCGGGCGGCTTGGCCAGCTCGACGAGGTGAGGCTCGATGGCACTCAGTTCGGCCAACCCCCGGTGCTGGTCGACCAGGACGTTGGTGCTCCCATCGGGCACCGCACGGCTGTCGATTGCTCCTCCGGCTGTGCCGCTGGCCGACACGACCGCGCCAAGGACGGGGTAGGCCCGCAAAGCCGCCAGTTCGGTGGCCAGAGTTTTATAAGGGACGTACAGGTTCCAGATCTGGAAGTCCTCGGGCGTGTCATAGGCATGCCATTGGCCGGGCCGGATGAGCAGTACCGACCCGCTGGCAATGCGGTGCGCGCCCGTACGCGTTCGGTGCACGGCCGTGCCCGATTTGACGACGACAATCTCCATGAACTCATGCGCATGAGGGAGCTGCTGTACGTCATGGCGCCACATTTCCGACGACGCCACGACATCGCGTTGATGCAGGATCAGGCGCTCGGTGTACATATGGACCGAGGGAGCCGCACCCGCGGTGCTCGTCTTGGCTGCTCGGGCCAAGCCGCTTCACCTCCTACTGGCTGGCGCCTATGTGTCTTGACCAGAGCTCGCGCCGCGACCTTGGCCGTGCGGAGAGCCACCCGCCAGCCTAGCTGCGAGAAGGCCCAGGGCACCCCGGTTGTCAAGATCGTCCGCCTAAAGGTCAATTGAGTGCTAGTAACCCAACCGATCTAGGTGGGAAGATCATGACCACGCCGCAAGCTGAGGCCAGCGCCGGCGATAACTCAACCTGTCGCCAAGGCAGATTGAAAGGGTTCAAAAAGCTCATTCCCAATATACATGACCGACCGGTACAACGCGCCGCAATTGACCATTTCCGACCCCCACGCCCGCCCGCAGGGAACGGCCGTGGCCCTGCGCGCGCCGGTCCCCAAGTTGGCATCCGCGGCAACCAGGCCCGACTTGCGCCGCCTCCCTCGCATGTGGCGGTCACGTCGGCGGTACCACCCCGTCCTGGTCATGCTGTTATTGCCGAGCATTTTGCTGATCGGCGTCTTCAGCTACTACCCAGCCGTGCGCAGCCTGATAGGCGGCTTTTATGCCTGGAACGGGTTCTCGCCACCGACTTACGCCGGCGTCTCGCAGTTCAAGCAGTACGTACTCTCCCCGACGTTCGGCACCGAGATGAGGCACGTCCTCATCCTGGTCGCCGGCAACATCGCCATCACCCTGGTCTCGCAGTTCACCGCGGCCGAGATCGTCACCCGCCTCCCGCGACGGACCGGCCGCGTGGTCAAGTACTTGCTAGTCCTGCCCATCGTTTTCCCGCCTCTGGTCCTGATCGAAGTCTGGGACTACATGCTTGAGCCGGGGACGGGCCTGATCGACCGTGCAGCGGGGGACATCGGTTTGCCCCAGCCGGCCTGGCTGAGCGACCCGCATACCGCACTAATCGGCATATTGCTTATTGGCTTCCCGTGGATCTCCAACCTGGGGTTCCTGATATTCCTGGGTGGGCTCCAGAACCTGCCTCGAGACATCCTGGACGCGGCCACTGTAGATGGGACCACACTTTGGTCGCGCACGTTCCACATCGATGTACCCCTGCTCCTGCCCCAGTTCCGCATAGTCGTGATCTTGTCAGGGATATACGCCGTGCAGAACTTTATCCCCATCCTCCTGCTCACCAATGGAGGGCCGGGGACTGCGACATTGGTCCCGGGGCTCGACATGTACCAATCGGCTTTCCAGAACGACCAGTACGGCTACGGCATGGCAATAGGCACGCTCCTGTTCGCCGCCATGCTCATTTTCACTCTGGTCACCATGAGAGTGCTCCGCCCACGTACCACCTAGGCCCAAGCGGTCCGAGAGACCGCTGGCACGATTAAAAGGAGAACCCAGAACAATGCTCCGTGCCCGTCCTATCACCTGGTTAGCGCTCCTGGTAGCGTCTGCCGGGGTAATTCCGAGCGTGGAAATGACCTTTGTGGCCGATCCCGCCGAGGCCGCTTCCACCGTGGTCATAAAGGCCGTCCTGCCCCCGAACACCGGCCTGATCAGCGCTTCGGACAATGCCGGTTTGGCCAAGGTCACCCAGGAGTACGAAAAGGCGCACGCCAACGTCAGTGTGCAGTGGCTGCCGAACAACACGTCCAGCATCACCCAAGCCAACGCCACGGTTGAGAGCGAAGCGTCCGGTGGGGCCGCTCCCGACCTGGTCTGGGAGCAGTACGGGCCGGTCACCTCGGGCTCAGTGCCGGCCGGGCTGCTCCAGAACATCAAGCCCTACCTTGAGCAACCCAACCCTTACGTCGCCGGCAACAAGAGCTGGCTGTCGCTCTTCCCGGCTTCGGTAGTCCCGTATATGACCTCGCCCAATGGCGACATTGACATAATCCTTGGCTCTGCGGTCGAGACCGGCATGTTCTACAACAAGGCGCTTTTCGCCAAGGCCGGTATCACCGCCGTACCCACGACGTGGGCCCAGTTCATGGCCGACCTCGCCAAGCTGAAGGCGGCCAAAATACAACCCTTCGTGTTCGCCGACGGCGGCTTGTGCAACCCCTCGTGGTACGAGCGGCTGGCTACGTCATCGCTCCTGGCCAACCAGATCAGCAAATTTGACGTGAACCATGCCCAGGTGACCACCGGCCTCGACGTGGCGGTCGGCATCCACAAGGGCATCATTAGCATGAACAACCCGGCCTACGCGGAGGTCTGGAAGCTGCTGGGCCAGCTGGCGCAGTACAATTACTCCGGTGCGGGCACTTACGACGCGTGCTCGTCGCAGACCCAGACCACGCCGCCACTTGACTCGCAGGCGCTGCTGTCAGAGGGCAAGGTGGCCATAGTCTGGGGTGGCAGCTGGTACATACCCAACCTCAACTCGATCGGTTTCAACGGCAAGTACGGCGTGTTCCCCGAACCGACCATCACCTCCGCGACTACCCAGTACGCGCTCAATACCGTCACCCGTGGGGTCATAGGCGGCCCGAACGGCAACGGGCAGTGGGGCGTGACCTCGCAAAAGGCTGACAGCAGCATGACGCCCGCCAAGACCAGCGTCGTCATGAACTTCTTGGCCTGGTTGTTCAAGCCGGCCAACCTGGGCTACTGGATCAACCAGAGCCAAAAAGGCGGGGAAATCCCGATCGAGATCGGGGCGCCCACCCTGAACCTCCCCGGGTTGAGCAGCCTGCTGCCGAGCGGCCGGGTACCGACAGTAGTTGACGTAGTGCTCGATGATGTGCTGAGCACCGCGACCACCACCTCGGGCCTGCGCCTGGTGCAGGAGTATATGGATGGCTCGGTTTCTTTCTCGGGTTTCTCGTCCCAGTGGCAGTCGCTGTTGACTTCGGCCGCGCAGACCTGGGCACAGCAGAACCACGTAGACCTGAGCAAGTACTGAGCAATTGCCGGTAGACAAGGACATCCAGGCATGAGCGTGCTCACTGCGACTGGCACCGCCCGTACCCACCGGTCGCCTTGGGGCGGCCGGCGGGGCGGCCGGGCGGCCGGCCGGGCCTTCTACGTTTCGATTTGTGTCGTGGCCGCCGCCTTCATCGTCCTGATGACCTACTTCCCCCTGATATTTGTCGTGTCAAACTCGTTGAAGTCGGGCGGGAACATCTTCACCAACGGGGTGTTCTCGCTGTTCAACCAGTTCAACTTCAACAACTATGCGGTGGCCTGGTCGGGAATTGACCGGTCGCTGCTGAACACGGTGATCGTAGGCGGGCTGTCGGTGCTCATCGGAGTGCTGGCCGCCGCCTTGGGCGCGTACGCCTTTTCCCAGCTGCAGTTCAGGGGCAAGTCTCTATTGTTCATGGCGTACATCGCTCTGCTGTTCGTGCCTTGGACGCTGACTTTGATACCTCTCTTTTTGACCGTGCAGAAGCTCCATTTGTTCAACACCTGGTGGGCGCTGATCCTGCCGTACTCGGCTACGGCTCAACCGCTCCTGGTCATGATCTTCCGTGGGTTCTTCGACCAGGTGCCCGACGAGCTCCTCCAGAGCGCCCGGGTGGACGGATGCTCCGAAGGGCAGATCCTACGCCGGGTCATCGTGCCGTTGACCCGGCCGATCTTGTTCACCGGGGCCATCCTGGTTGCCATCAACGTCTGGGGG
>DATJST010000128.1:0-7256 GCA_035503975.1 Acidimicrobiales bacterium
CGAACGTGCGCGCCTCGTCGGGGATTATCGGCACTACTCGCTTGCCGATCGACTTGTCGCGCATCAGGTTGCGCAACATTGGCACGAAAGCGATGGTGGTGGACACCTCGCGGGTGCCGGAGCCCTTGTCGAAGTCGGCGAAGGCGGCGTCGTCGGGAGGCGCCAGGGGTTGGTACTCGGCGACCCGGTGGGGGAGCGGGCCGTTCAGCTGGCGACGCTGCTCCATCATGTACTCGTACTCGGGGCTGTCCTCGGCCGGGCGGTAGAACGGCGGCTCGCCGTTATCCAAGGCCTCGTCAGCGATCTCGGCGCTCAGCTTCAGGCGGTCGCGCAGCGCCTTCAGCTCGTTCACGTTCATTTTCTTGATCTGGTGGGTCGAATTGCGCGACTCGATGCCGGGGCCGAGCGCCCAACCCTTGATGGTCTTGGCCAGGATGGCGGTTGGTTGGCCAGTGGTCTCGGTAGCCGCCTTGTAGGCCGCGTACAGCTTGTGGTAGTCGTGGCCACCGCGGGGCAAGGCGCGCAGCTCGTCGTCGCTCAGGTGCTCGACCAGCCGGCGCAGGCGCGGGTCGGGCCCGAAGAAGTGCTCGCGGATATAGGCCCCGTCCTCGGTGGCCAGCTTTTGGAACTCGCCGTCCACCGTCGTGTTCATCTTGTTGAGCAGGACGCCGTCGACGTCGCGGGCCAGCAGTTCGTCCCATTTGCTGCCCCACACCACCTTGATCACGTTCCAGCCGGCGCCACGGAATATGGCTTCCAGTTCTTGGATTATCTTGCCGTTGCCGCGCACGGGGCCGTCCAGGCGCTGGAGGTTGGCGTTCACTACGAACACGAGGTTGTCGAGCTGTTCGCGCCCCGCGAGCGACAGCGCCCCCAGGGTCTCGGGTTCGTCGCACTCGCCGTCGCCGAGGAAGCACCACACCCGCGAGCCGCTCGTGTCCACGATGCCCCGGTTGTGCAGGTAGCGGTTGAAGTGCGCCTGGTAGATCGCATTGAGCGGCCCGATCCCCATCGACACGGTCGGGTACTCCCAGAAGTTCGGCATGAGGCGGGGGTGGGGGTACGACGGGAGCCCTCCGGTCCCCGCCGCTTCGCCGGTCAGCTCGCGCCGGAAATGGTCGAGCTCGCCCTCGCTCAAGCGGCCCTCCATGAAGGCCCGGGCGTAGATGCCGGGGGCCGCGTGGCCCTGGAAGTAGACCTGGTCACCAGGCTGGCCGCCGCCCTTGCCCCGGAAGAAGTGGTTGAAGCCGACCTCGTACAGCGATGCCGAGGAGGCGAAGGTGGCGAGGTGGCCGCCGATGCCGTCCGCCGCATGGTTGGCGCGTACCACCATCACGGCGGCGTTCCAGCGCATGTACGCCCGGATGCGCCGCTCCATGTCCTCGTCGCCGGGGAACCAGGGCTCCTGGCCGGCGGGGATGGTGTTGACATAGGGCGTCGACACGGTCGCCGGGAACCCGACTTGGCTCTCTTTGGCCCGCTCCAGGAGCTTCATGAGCAGGAACCGCGCCCGCTCCTTGCCGTGGACTTCGAGCACGGCGTCGAAGGAGTCCACCCATTCCTCGGTCTCGGTCGGGTCGATGTCGGGCAGCTGGTGAGATATGCCGTCAAAGATCACGTCCTCCATCGTCGCGCCGAAAAGAGGGTCTCAGGTAGTAGGACGGCGAACTATTAACCGTCCCGCACCACTACCAGGCCTCCTGCCTGGGAAAGCGCCGCCGGGTGGGGGGCTCGGTGAGGCGGCCGCTGGTCTCGTGGCGCCAGGCCACGCCAGCGCGCCCATGGTCGCTTACGATGAGGCCCGTGCCCGGACCGTGCTCGTACCTGTGCCGCGCCCCGCATGCGGCCACGCGGCGCGCGCTGACGGCCGGCGGCAGGCACGGCGTCGGCACCCGGTGGGCGTGACGTGACCGTCGTCTATACCGATGGCGCCTGCCTGGGCAACCCCGGGCCGGGCGGCTGGGCTTGGGCCGTGCCCGGCGGCCGCTGGCGCAGCGGGGCCGAACGGCGCACCACCAACCAGCGCATGGAGATCTCGGCGGCCCTCGATGCTGTCCGCACCCTGGACGACGGGCCGCTCGAGGTAGTGAGCGACAGCACCTACGTCGTCAACTGCTTCCGCCAGCAGTGGTGGCGCAAGTGGGTCGGGAATGGTTGGCTGAACAGTGCCCGCCAACCGGTCGCCAACCGGGACCTCTGGGAGCCGCTCGTCGAGCTCTACCGGGCCGACCCGCGCCGGCTGAGCTTTCGCTGGGTTAAGGGCCACGCCGCCGACCCCTTCAATGACCTGGTCGACCGCTTGGCCGTAGCCGCCGCGAACAGCCAGCAGGGCGGTGCGGGGGACGAGCCGCCGCCGCTCTCGTCCGTGGGCCCCGCCGACGCCCCGGGGCGGGCGGCACCAGACGCTCCGAGCCACCTGTCGGGCGGGGTTCCCGGGCCGGGCGGCACCACCTTGCGCCCGGCGCTCGCGGCGGACGCCGAGGCAATCTTGCAGTTGTGGGCGGCTGGGGGCGCTCGTCGGAGCCGGACCGACGACGCCCGCACCGTGCGCGCCCTTATCGCCCGTGACCCCGGGGCCTTGGTCGTTGCCGACGCGGCCGGCGACGTAGTCGGCACCCTGATCGCGGCGTTCGACGGTTGGCGGGCCAGCTTCTATCGCCTGGTCGTCCGCCCCGACCTGCGCCGCCAAGGTATTGCCTCGGCCCTCGTCGCTGCGGGCGAGGAGCGTCTGCGGGGCCTTGGCGCCGCGCGCGCCGGGGCGGTCGTGGTGGTCGAGGACGAGCCAGCGGTCGCCTTCTGGTCAGCTGCAGGCTACGCGGCGGCCCCCGGCCAAGCTCGCTACGTGAGGGACCTGGCGCCCGCCTGAGCGCCGGCCCTCGCCGGGCCGAGCCCGCTACGCGAAGGACCTGGCGCCCGCCTGAGCGCCGGTCCTCTCCCGGCAACCCTGCCCGGAGGTGACGGAGCGTGGCGGAACGTGACCGAGCCGGCCACCGAGCGTGACGGAGGTGTGACCACGGCCAGTTCGCCGGCCATTTTTGGTCGCGACCCGAGGAACTGGTCGCGGTGGGGGGAGCATACGGGGCGCGATCGCGACCAGTTCCCACGGTGCACCCAGATCGCATTCGGTCGCGGCTGCGTGCTGGCCTGGCCCGCCGCCCCCACCCCGAGCCGGCTCGGCGCAGCTACGTCGTGGCGCCGGGGGCGCTAGCGCGCCGCCCCTGTTCCCTCACGTCCACAGCTCGCCCGCCGGTTACGTGTAGGAGCTCGGCGAAGTTCGTCGGGTAGACGGTATGCGGCGTCCCGGCCGCCGCCCACACCACTTCGTAGGCCGCGAGCCCGCGGTCCACGAGCACGGCGAGGCCGTCGGGTAGGCCAGCCGGGCTGACCCCGCCGATGGGGTACCCCGTGGCCGCCCTGACAGCGTCTGCGTCGGCCCTCGAGACTGAGGCCGCGCCCAGCGCCTTGGCCGTCAGGGCCAGGTCGACGCGGTCCGGCCCACTCGCGATGACCACGACGGGCGCCCCGTCGGCCACGAACACGAGCGACTTAGCTATCTGGCCCACCTGTACCCCCAGGGCCGCGGCGGCTTCCACCGACGTCCGGGCGCTGTCTGCCAGCTGGCGCACCTCGGCCAGTACCCCGGCGGCCGCGAGCGCCTCTTGGGCGCGCTGAGCGTTGCGGTGTAGCGGTTGGGCCTCGGCCATAGCGGTGGGAACTCGACCTTAGTGGGCGCGACGGTCACCTGGTGCTAGCGGCCGAGCGCCCAAGGTCAATCGGGCGAGGCGAAGTAGGCCTCCGTAAGCAGGGCAAGGAGGTCGTCGTCGAGGTCGGCGGGGTCTCGGACGTTCGCCACGTGGTAGTAGCGCCCGCTGTACTGGACCACCCGGCGTGTGATGGTCTTGTGCCCGGCGCGCCTAGGCAGGGAGAAAGAAAGGGCCACCCATTTTCTCATTGGCCTCAGCTCGGCGAAAGTACGGGCACGTTTGAGAAAGATCCCAACGGAGACGGGCTCAATATGGACCGCCCCGAGCTGGCGGGCGTGGGCCAGCACCGCCTCGAAGATCGGCTTCTCGTGAGGTGGTCCCGTGGAAAAGTACTCTTCCAGTGACATCGCCGGGGCGCACTCGTGTGATTGCTTCGCCCGGCCAAACTGGCGGGCGCACTTGGGGCACGTCCACGCAGGCACGGGTACAGCTTTACGCGGGTGTGCCCGGTCGTGCGAGGCTGGCCGGGATGCCAGACCAACCTCTTGCCGAAGCCGACCTCGACCGCTTGGCGCGGACGGCGGCAGCGGGGGACAAAGAGGCCCTGGACGCGCTGCTGGCCGCGGTGCACGACCGCGTTCAGCGCCAGTGCCGGCGGGCGCTGCCAAATGTCGCCGACGCCGAGGACGCCGCTCAGGACGTGTTGCTGCTGGTTTCCCGGCGCATCGGGACCTTCGAGGGGCGGAGCCGGTTCACGACCTGGCTGTTCCGGCTCACGGGCAACGCCCTGCTCGACACGTACCGGCGCCTCAAGCGCCAGGTGGGCACGAGCGGCGTGGCGGACGAGCTCGTCGCGTCCCGAGAGCGTACAAGCGTGCTGGCGGGCACTCGGGTTGACCTCCTGGAGGCCATGGAGCGAGTCCCGGCCTTGTATGCCGAACCAGTCATGCTGCGTGACGTTTGCCAGCTCGACTACCACGAGATCGCCGCGGTGCTGGCTGTCCCGGTGGGCACGGTCAGGAGGCGGGCGCACGAAGGTCGGCGCCAGCTGCAGCGGCTCCTTGGCGAGCACTATTCATAGCTTCGCGGCGGCCGCAAGATATTTCCGAACCAAGAGCTCCGCGCTGACGTCAAATGTCTGGAGAGCGAGCGAGAGACGGTGACCGTGGTGCCTTACGTGGGGAACGTCGTATTTATGCCGGCACGGGGGTTCCCCCGTGAACGCCGAGGGGGCGCCAGGGAGCTGTGCGGCCCTTACGAGGGCGCCGTCGTCATCTACGACGGCCGCTGCGGCTTCTGCCACGCCGTGCTCAGCGCCCTCTCCGAACGATGGAGGCTGCCGGGCCAGCTCGTGCCCTGGCAGGCCGTGGACCTGGGTACCTTTGGCATCTCTGCAGGCGAGGCGGCGCGTCAGATGTGGTACATCGGGCCTGACCGGGCCGCGAGCGGCGCCCTCGGCTTTTCTGCCTGGCTGCGGGGCGCGGGCGGCCTCGTCGGTGCCGTTGGCCTTGTGCTCGAATTACCGGTGTTACGGCTAGGGAGCAGCCTTATGTATAGCATCGTGGCCCGCTACCGCTACCAGATCCCCGGGCCGTGGGGCCATACCCGGCCACTCCCAACGGTTCTTCACCCGATGCCGCGCGATCGCTACAACGGTCGTCGATAAAGCGGCGGATGGCTGCCATCCCGTTTCGTTTTGCCCGTCGACGCCGGCAGTGACGGGGGCGGGGGCGGATTACGCCGCTACAGGGTCAAGCACTCCCCGGCAACGGTAGCAGTTGTTCGCGCTGCCGGGCGACTGGGGCGACGAAGTCATCCCTATAGGCTTGCAACGATTTTGGTACCGCCAGGCCCAATGGCAAGATGCCGTCGCTGCCGGAGTCGAAATAGGCTTGGAAGGCGACATCGTTGCGGCCGACGAACCGGGCAATGCCGTCTACATAATAAGGGTCGTCGCCATTGGGCGCGCTCTGGAGTCCCCACTCGGGTATGCTCATGGGCTTGTTGTGGCGTCGGGCGAACATGTCGAAAGTGTCCAGTCCGTTCCTCTCCGCCCCGAGGTCCGCCCAACTTGACGGTGTCGGGCCCGGGAGGGTCATCGCGCAAGAGGTGTCGTACAGGTCGATCCCCACAAGATCGACATAGTTGTTGCCGGGGTAGTACCTCCCGAAGGGGATGTCCTCGTAACAAGCATTCACGTTCCAGTCGAACAGGAAGTGACTGCCGCCGACCGACCTCATGCTCTTCACCTCGGCGTCGAAGCACAATGCCCAATCGTGCTGCTCGGTCGGTGTTGTACCGACAAAGTCGTCCTCCCACGGGCCGCTCGGCTCGACGCCCAGCCGTACCACGGAGTAGCCTAGGCCGCTCGCAACGAGATAAGCGGCGAGCGCTCTTGCATGGCCGTCGAAAGCCCCTGCATCGCATGGCGCTTCCCAGGTGAGCGGGTCGGCGTTGTCGGACAGGTCACGGGGGATGAGCGTTACCGTGAGCACCAGCGTGTGGCCCCCCGGCGATTGCCGCACCCAGGGCGCGTAGCCGTACTGGGGCTGGGCTACCCAGGGAGAGACCCACGACTGCCAACTCGGCGTGTCATCGGCAAAGGTCTCCAGGCACGTGTACTGGATCCCCGTGGCGGTCTCGGCCGCGGTGAGCCGTTGTTGCCACGGGTACGAGCCGAGGTACAGGCACGCTGTCTTGGAATCCCCTGCTTGTACGAGCCCGAGGGGCCGGCCGGTATGCCGTAGGTGCAAGTAGCCGAAAGTGCCGGCCGCCGCGATAAAAGTGATGACTATGACGGCGAACGTGCGGCGCAGCGCCCGCCCCGCGGTACGGCTTGGTGACCGCCCGTGCGCGCAGGAGTGCAGCGGTGAGGGGTTTGGGTAGGGTTGCGACATGCCCGCTAGTGCCGACCTTACCCATTTGGTGCTCGTAAAGGCGCTGTACCCCGGGCCAGTCCCACAGCTGTGGGGCGGCCGGCTGACCGCACGGTGGGACCGTGTCGAAGGCTGAGCTTGCGATCGCCGTTGTAGTGCCAGCCGGGCCGCGTGACGATGTGGTGGACACGGTTGCGAGCGTCGTCCACTTCACCTCGCAGCCACGGCGCATAGTCGTCGTCGACGACACCGCGACAGCCGGCGCTGTGGGGCGCGCCCTGTCCCAGTTGTCCCCCGACGTCGAGGTCCTGCCTGCCCCGCCCCGCTCCGGTGGTGGCTACGGCGGCCTATGGTGCAAGATCGCCCAG
This sequence comes from Acidimicrobiales bacterium, assembly GCA_035503975.1. Lineage (GTDB taxonomy): Bacteria > Actinomycetota > Acidimicrobiia > Acidimicrobiales > Palsa-688 > DATJMJ01. The sequence continues at coordinate 6,949 of DATJST010000128.1, forward strand.
GGTTACAAGCACGTTATCGAGACGTTCCCATTCGATGTCCTACTGCGGTTGGACGCTGACGCCATGATGCTCGGCCCTGGCTTGGCAAAGGTCGCTTATCAATTCTTCGAGGTGCACCCCGATGTGGGTATGTTGGGCTCTTACCGTGTCGGCGCCGACGGTGGCGCGCGAGACTGGTCGCCGGCTGCAAAGGTCCTCCGTGCGGAGTGTGGCATGCGCGGTGCCGACAGGCCGGTCATGCGGGCCACCCTCCGCCGGCTCCGTTCGCTCGCGCGTTCCTACGGCTACCAGGACGGGGAGCACCCTTT
>DATJST010000129.1:0-2644 GCA_035503975.1 Acidimicrobiales bacterium
GTCGTCGCGTTGGGTGTCAATCGCGGCGTTGAGCTTTCGGGCGTGGCGAGCCGCGAAGTCCGCTGTGCCAGCTCCCACTATCCCCAATTGGTGCGCCACGGCAATGGAGTGTGAAAACGAGTGGATGCCCTGGTTGGCGACTTCCTTCGCGATTACCCTGGACAGGAGGCGCGCGGCTAGACGAGAGTAGTTCGGCTCCTCGGCCATTAGCCCGGTTGCGGTCCTGATGGACAACGCATCTAGCTCCTCGGTGCTCGCGCCGTCACACAGCCCGCTGATGGTCGTTGTAGCCACCCGCATCGGGTCGACCCCCTCGAGCCCGGCGCAGCAGCGCGCGACCGCCCGTACGATCTTGTTCACGTCGACCGGTTCGGCCGAGCCGTCGCGTTTGCGTACTCGCATCGGGCTCGCGAAGGGCTCTTCGCGCCCCGGTGGGCGCCTGGCCTCCATCAACGCCATAACAGTTCCTCCTTCAACTTGGTGCTTGGACGACGTCGCAAGCTGTCGCTTGTGCTCGCACGGTTGCCGTGGGCGCGGCGTCGAGCTCCGGGGCTTCAGCGGTTTGTCACTGATTACACCCCCGTAACTACATTGGTGTCAATGGTCTCCATTGAGTGCTAAAGGCAGGCCGGGGAACTGCGCACTATCGTCGGGCTGTGCGTACGGAGCCGGCTGGCGAGCTCAATTTGAAACAGGTGGCGGCGTCGCTCGATGTGCACTACATGACGGCATACCGTTACGTGAGGACCGGCAGGCTCGCGGCCAAGCGTGCCGGCGCGGGGTGGTCTGTCGACCCCGTCGACTTGGCCGCGTTCGCATCCGCCCAGCGCCTCCGGGGTGCGTCCCTACGAGATGGGGCGGGTACCAACGAGGACGCCTCGGGGTCGCCCTGGCGGGCGCGGTTAGGCCGGACACTTGCCGCCGGCGACGAGACCGCGGCGTGGCGGGTGCTCGAACAGGCATTGGCCGCAGGGCACGCTCCAGAGGATTGCTACCTGGACCTCCTCGTTGGTGCCATTGACGACATCAGCGGGCGCTCCACCCCACCCGAGGGCCCGGTGGCCGACGAGTACCTCGCTGTCGCAACGGCTTCTCGCCTGGTGGCACGGCTTGGCGCCAGGTTCCGGCGGTCGGGGCGTGCCCGCGGCACCGTCGTGTTCGGTGCGCCACTTGGTGAGCACCATACCCTCCCGATCTCAGTAGTTGCCGACCTGGTCCGGCTCCAGGGGTTCAGCTGCCTCGAGCTCGGCGCTGACGTGCCGCCAGCGGCCTTTGCGGCCGCCACCGTAGGTGCGTACCGCCTCATCGCGGTTGGCATCGGTGTCACGACAGCGAGCAACCTCGGTGCGGTCAGTTCTACAGTGGAGGCGGTCCACAGCGTCGATGCCGAGGTGCCAGTGGTAATCGGTGGCCAGGCAGCCGACGCGGCCATGGCCGAGCTAACGGGGGCGGACGCGTCGGCGACGGACGGGCGCCGGGCAGTCGAGGTCATCAGCGAGCTCGCGCGTACGAGGCGCCGTTTTTGGCTGCTGGCCAGCGGCGGAGATGAGGCCCCCCGGCCTGTCCGCGCTAGCTGACGACACCACGTCCCACGCCATAGGCTCGGTGCCGCGAACCGTACGACCGGGCCACCACGCGCGACAACTCGCGAGAGCGCTTGCAGGCCTCTTGGGGCAAGCGTGTGGCCTTTAAGGTGGGCAGGGGTAGTCCTGGGGCATAATCAATTAGGGAGTGGGGTATAACGGAAGGGGATATGTGCGACGTGCAGTGGAAAAAGCTCAACCGCTTTCTCTACCACTCGGTGGACTCTGAGGACCACATTCGTGGGCTGGCTGTCTGGACAAATGGTGGCTGGTCGATGACAGGGAACACCCCTGCCGGCCCGCCCCCTGATAGGCCCCCTGAACTAGAGACAGGCACGTCCCGGCCGCACGGTCACTGACCGCCGACGGACCTTTACCTCCCCGCTTCGGTTACCTTGACCAGGCGGCCGGCGGGGATATCGCTCATACTTCGCCTGCCTCTCCCGGTGGTCTTGGCAGGTTCCAGGCATCCTCGGCTCCCGATAGGCTCGACGGGCCGTACAAGTACCCGTCATGGGACCAGCGCAACCTCGTAAACCAATGGGGAGCCCAGCCGGTGGGCAATGGGCACCAACCAGGCACGCCGAGCCGGAAGTATGACCACTCAGTGTTGAGCACACCACAGCTGTGCAAAGCGGGGCTGGTGCGACGGCCCACGCCCTGGCGGCCATGCGACCACCTGACCTCGACCGCCAGATCGCACGGCTGTCGGGGCGCCTTGCCGGCTGCCTCGAAAGGGCCAACCACCTCGAGCAGCTGGCCAGGTCGGTAAAGACGAAGGGCTACGCGCGCTCGCGCTGCGAGACTGACATGGCTGAGGCCGGACGGCTCAGGCAAGAGGCTGATGGCATCGCCGCAGAACTCCAGCCGTACGAGCACGAGTACCGGCGCCGGCCGTGGACAAGAGCCTTCGTGGTCCCGGGCGGCCACGTCCACCGTTCGATGGACTGCTCGACTTGCCACCCGACGACACGGTTCGCCTGGCTCCCCGATTACAGCGGCGCAGACGAGGCCAAGATCGTCGAGGACGCCTGCGAACGGGCCTGCACCGTCTGCTACCC
>DATJST010000130.1:0-39347 GCA_035503975.1 Acidimicrobiales bacterium
CAGAGCGGGTGAAGACCATGCAGCGCAATTGGATCGGCCGCTCCAGTGGCGCGCAGTTCTACATGGAAATTGCCGGCACCGCAGAGCGGATCGAGGTTTTCACCACGCGGCCGGACACGGCCTTCGGCATGACTTTCGTCGTGCTCGCGCCCGAACACCCCTTGGTCGGCTCGATCGTTGCGCCTGAACGGCTTGCGGCGGTCAATGCGTTCGTCGAGCGCGCTCGCCAGGAGCCCGAGTTCGAGCGGCAGGCCTTCGAGGGCTCGCTCGACAAACGAGGGATCTTCACCGGTGCTCACGCCATAAACCCGTTCAATGGCGAGGAGGTACCGGTCTTCCTGGCGGACTACGTGCTAATGAGCTACGGGACCGGCGCGATCATGGCCGTGCCCGGCCAGGACCAGCGCGACTGGGAGTTCGCGCAGGCCTACGGCCTGCCCATCGTCCGTACGGTGCAGCCCCCCGAAGGCTGGGACGGCGAGGCCTACACCGGTGATGGCCCGGCCATCAACAGCCAGTGGCTGGACGGCCTGGGTGTGGCCGAGGCCAAAGAACGGGCCATCGAGTGGCTGGAACAGAACGGGTCGGGCCGGCGCAGCGTCCAGTACCGCCTGCGCGACTGGCTGATATCGCGCCAGCGCTACTGGGGCTGCCCGATCCCCGTCGTGTACTGCCCAACTGACGGTATCGTCGCTTTGCCCGAGGAAGACCTACCCGTGCTGCTACCCGACGACGTAGAGTTCATGCCGTCGGGCGAGTCCCCGCTCCGCTACCACCCGGGTTTCCTGCACACAACGTGCCCACAGTGCGGCGGCCCAGCCGAGCGCGAGACCGACACGATGGACACCTTTGTCGATTCTTCGTGGTATTTCCTTCGGTTCTGCGACCCCTGGAAGAGCGACGGGCCGGTGGACAACGCCGCCGCGCGGCGCTGGATGCCCGTCGACCAGTACATCGGTGGGATCGAGCACGCCATTTTGCACCTCATGTACGCGCGCTTTTACTGCCGCGCCTTGGGTGACGTCGGCCTCGGCCCCAAGGAAACCAAGGAGCCTTTCAAGCGCCTGTTCACGCAGGGCATGATCCTCCAGGACGGCAGCAAGATGTCCAAGTCCAAGGGCAACCTGGTGGCGCCGGAAGGCTATTTCGACACCGTCGGCGCCGACTCGCTGCGCGTGTTCCACCTGTTCGTCGGGCCACCCGCCGACGACTTCGACTGGACCGACCAGACAACCGAGGTGATCGAGGGCTGTCGCCATTTCCTGGACCGGGTCTGGCGCCTGGCCAACGGCGAGGCCGACGGCTCGACCGGGCGCGAGCGAGAGATGACCACGGCTGATGACCAGATCGTGCGCGCCACGCACAAGCTGGTGGACCGCGTGACCCGGGAGCTCGAGCGCTGGTCGTACAACACGGCGGTGGCGTTCTTGAGGGAGCACACCAACGTCTTGTACCGCTATGTGCAGTCGCCCGGAGGCGCCCATAGAGCCACTCTCGACGCGTCGGTGGACACCCTGTTGTTATTGCTGGCCCCAATGGCCCCGCACATGACCGCCGAACTGTGGGAGCGGCGTAAAGGCTCCGGCGCTCGGGTGCACGCCCAACGCTGGCCCGTCGCCGACCCCGCCCTGCTCACCGCCGAGAAGGTGACCCTGGTTGTGCAAGTGAACGGCAAGTTGAGGGACAAGGTCGAGGTGCCGTCCGGGGCCACGGCCGAAGACGTCACCGCCGCTGCCCTCGCCAGCCCCAAGGTGGCTGCCCTGCTCGAGGGAGGCCAGCCGGCCCGGGTCGTGGCTCGCCCGCCCAACCTGGTCAACCTGGTCCTGTAGGAACACCGCCTAACTCGGCGGCTAGTGGCCGTCGCCCCGCAGGAACCTCTCCAGCTCGGCCGCTAGCTCGTCGCCCGTCGGCAGGTTGGTGAACTGGGTCGCGGACAGGCCGAGCTCGGCGTCATGTTGGGTCTCGAGCTGGCGGACCATTTCGGAGTGCTCCTCGCTCGCCTCGATGAGCGCCTGGATCTGGTCGCGGACGTTGCGGCCGGCGTTGTGGAGGGCCTCGGTGCCGATATTGATGCCGGTTAGCTTGGCCAGCTCGTCCAGCAGAGCGCCAGCGGCCTCGGGATAGGGAGTACCGGAGGCGTAGTGGGGCACACGGGCCCACACCCCGACCGATGGGATCCCGGCCTCACCGAAATTCACCTCCAGCACGGCTTGCGCCCCCGCCGGCACTTCCATGGTCACGGGGAGGTAGCCGACCTTGCCCGCCAGTTCGGAGGTGTTGGCGGTGGCGGCCAGGCGTACCGAGCGCGTGTGGGGCACGGGCGCGGGGAAGGCCCCGAACCCGACCAGCATCTCGACCCCGAGGCGCAGCCCCAAGGCCACGACCTCGGCGCTCCAGTCGCGCCAGTGAAAGTCGGGCTCCGGCCCGGCGAGTATCAGCAAGCTGCGCCCACCAGTCTCGGTGGCGGCGTACAAGCGGAGCTCGGGCCAGGTAAGTGCCCCGTGCAGGCCGTTCGAAATGCGCAGCACCGGGCGCCGGGACCGTTGGTCGAGCAGCGCGTCGGCGTCGAAGGTGGCGACCAGCTCGTGCGGCACCGACTCGAGGAGAGCGGTTATGGCGGTGGCCGCGGCGTAACCCGCGTCCACCCAACCCTCCAGGCCCACCACCAGGACCGGGTGCTCCAGGCGGGGCCAGCTCTTGATCGAGGCGAAGGTCATCTCGTAGCTCTCGCTCGGGTACTCAATCGTCTAGGGTACGGGGCCGTCGGGCCCAGTCCGGGAATGCCACGTTGACTTGGGACGCTATACCTAGGGCAGCGAGAGGCACTAGCAAAGCGTGACGTGCGGCAAAGCAGCGGAGGCACCTATGACAGCAGCAGTTGACGTGACCGATGCCACATTCGAGACCGAGGTCCTGGAGCGCTCCCAAGAGGCGACGGTCGTCGTCGACCTGTGGGCCAGCTGGTGCGGCCCGTGCCGCACGCTCGGGCCGGTCCTAGAGCGACTGGTGGCCGAGCGCGACGGAGAAGTCGTACTCGTGAAGATCGACGTCGACGCCAACCCTCGTGCCTCGGCGACGTTCCAGGTGCAGTCCATCCCCGCGGTCTACGCCTTGCGGGACAAGAAGGTGGTCAGCGGGTTCATCGGGGCGCTCCCCGAGAGCCAGGTGCGCGGGTGGTTGGCCCAGGTGGCGCCACCCCCGACCGAAGTGGACCGGCTGGTCGCCAGTGGTGACGAGGTATCGCTGCGCAAGGCTCTCGAACTGGAGCCCGGGCACGAGAAGGCCATCATTTCCTTGGCCAGCCTGCTCGTAGACCAGGACGACGACGCCCGCCGGGAGGAAGCACTGAAATTGCTCGCGCGGTTGCCCGAGACAGCCGAGGTGCGCAACCTGGCGGCCCGCGCCCGAGTGGGCAGCGAGGCGGCCGAGAGCGATGGAGCCTTGGAGGCCAAGCTGGCCGACCTGCTCGAGCGGGTCAAGAGCGATCCAGCCGCCCGCCAGGAGTACATAGACGTGCTCGAGGTCCTCGGCCCCGAAGATCCTCGGGTGCCGGAGTACCGCAAAGCCCTGACCGCTCGGCTCTACTGAGGGCACCGCAGGTTAAGGCCGGCCAGTGAAGGGCGCCGCCGGGCCTGTGGGCGGGGCGCCCGGTCGGGAGTAGCCTCTGGGCGGTGGCAGCGGCCTCCGTCACGAATGTGCTCGAACTCGGGGCGAGGCGCTACGACCTCACTACCCGAGCGTTGGTTATGGGCATATTGAACCGTACGCCCGACTCTTTTTTTGACCAAGGCGCTACGTGGGCCTGGGATGCGTTCTGGGACCGGGCCGAGAGCCTCGTGGTCGAGGGGGCTGACATCCTCGATGTGGGCGCGGTCAAGGCCGGCCCCGGCCCCGAGGTGAGCGAAGCCGAAGAGATGGACCGGCTGCTGCCTGCCGTGGAAGGCCTGGTCTCTCGCTTCGACCTGCCGGTCTCGGTGGACACTTGGCATGCTTCGGTGGCGGCCGAGGCCTTCCGGGCCGGGGCGGTCATGGGCAATGACATCAGCGGCTTCGCCGACCCTGGCTACCTCGGGACGGCCGCGGCGGCGGGCGCGGCGGTGGTGGCGACGCACATCCGGCTCGCGCCCCGAGTCCCAGACCCTGAGCCGGTGTACTCCGACCTGGTCAGCGACGTGAGCGCCTTCCTGCTGGAGAGAGCCCACCGGGCGTTGCTCGCAGGCATACCAGCGACTCAAGTAGTCCTCGATGCCGGCCTCGACCTCGGCAAGACGGCTGCACAATCGCTCGAATTGCTAAGGGCCTCGGAGGCACTGGCGGCTCTCGGCTTCCCCTTGCTGCTCTCGGCGTCCAACAAGACGTTCCTCGGCAAGCTGCTCGACCTGGACATCAACCAGCGCCGGGAGGCCAGCACAAGCGCCCACGCGCTCGGGATCAGCCTGGGCTGCCGGCTCGTGCGTGCCCATGACGTGCTGGGTACCCGCCGCGTACGCGACATGATCGCTGCCATATTGGAAGCTCGATGAGCACCACTGGGGGCCCACCAAGGGCCGAGGCAGGGCCAGGGCTCGAGGGGCCGGGTGGCGCGGGGGGCCCGGGTCGCGCAGGGGGCGCGGGGGGTCCGGGGGGGGCGCCCCTGGCCTGGCTCGTAACCGGCGACGACCCGTCCTTGGTGGCCGAAGCGGTAGCCAAGTTGGCCGTCGAGCTGGTAGGGGACGCCGAGCGGTCCCTCGTGCTGGAAGACTTCTCCGGAGAGGCCCTCGAGCTCGGCGCGGTGGCCGAGGCCTGCCGGACGCCGCCTTTTCTCGCTGACCGCAGAGTTGTGCTGGTGCGTGACGCCGGCCGGTTCACGGCTGACCAGCTCCAGCCTCTCGTCGACTACCTGGAGGGCCCCATGCCGACGACCCGCCTGGTGGTCGCCGCGGGCGGTGGCCAATTGCCGCCCAAGTTCGTCAGCGCCTTCCGCCAGGCGCCCGAGGCGACGGTGGTGCCGACGGACGTAAGCGGTCGCGAAGTCCACAGTTGGGTGGCGGAACGCTTGGCGAACGCTCCGGTGCGCCTCGTCCCGGCGGCCGCAGCCGTTGTGGAAGCTCACCTGGGCGAGGACCTGAACCGCTTGAGCTCGCTGCTCGCCGTCCTCGAGACGGCCTATGGCCCAGGGGCGCGCCTGGATGTCGCGGATCTGGCCCCCTACCTCGGGCAGCCCGGCGCAGTCCCGCCCTGGGACCTCACCGACGCCATCGACCGGGGCGACCCCGACCAGGCGCTCCAGCTCCTGCACCGCCTGACCGACGCCGGCGGGCGCCACCCTCTGGTCGTCCTGGCCATCCTCCAGCGACACTTCGGCAACATCCTGCGAGTGCAGTCTCCCTCCATGACGTCCGAAGCACAGGCAGCTGAGGCACTCGGGATCGCCAAGGGACGGAGTACCTTCCCCGCCAAGAAGGCTCTCGACGCCGCCCGGCGGCTCGGGCCTGCTGGGGCTGGCGATGCGATCATTGCGCTGGCCGAGGCCGAGCTGGCGCTCAAGGGCAAGCTCGAATGGGAGCCCGTGCTCGTGCTCGAGGTGCTGGTGGCGCGGCTTTGCCGGCTCGCCCGGACGGCGCGGCCGACGTCCGGGTCGCGAGGGACTGGGGCTGCGGCTCCGGCCGGTGGGCGCCGGCCGCGGGCGGGCGCCGGGGGCACGGCGGCACGGGGCGTGTAGGTCCCCTGGCTCGCTCGTTACGTCGTGGTTGCGGGCGAGGCGCGACGTCGGCCGGCCAGCCAGCCGGGACCGTGGTAAGGGCCGGAAGAGCGCCTACATGGCGGAGGCTGCGGTGCGGCAACCGGCCTGGCGGCCTTGTGGCGCTAACGGGAACTGGTCGCGCTTGGAGGCACTGGTCGCGCTACGGCGCGCTATGCGGCCGCGGGCGCGACCAGAACCTTCAGTGCACCCAGATCACTCAGTGCACCCAGATCACTCAGCAAGCCGACGGCAGGCAAAAGGAGGGGAAGTGCGGCAGAACGGGAGGAGGTGTGCGGGCGCCTGCCCCGCAGGAGGCCTACCTGGGCGGCCGACGGCGCGACCGGCTCGGCTCAGGTGTGGCCGCCGGCGTGGGTTCTGCGGACGCCGCCGCCTCTTCCTCGGCAGCCGCTCCGGCCTCGGCATTGAGGTGGGCAACGTGGCGCATCAGGGCTGACTTGCGGTTGGCAGCCTGGTTGCGGTGGATAATGCCACGGGCGGCGGCCTTGTCGAGGCGCTTCACGGCCACCCGGAGGTACTCGTCGGCCTCGTCGTGACTGGCCTCGGCGGCGTAGACCGCCGTCTTGATGCGCGTCTTTACCTCGGCCTTAGCAGCCTTGTTGCGCAAGCGCGCCTTCTCGTTGGTGCCGATCCGCTTGATCTGGCTCTTGATGTTCGCCACAGGGTTCGCAAGTTTAGCACGGCCCGCCGACCGCCGACCGCCGACCGCGCCGATAGCCGGGCATGGGCGGCGCCACGCGCGCGCCAACAGGCCGCCGTCCAAGCACGTGGGCGCGCCCCGCATGTTACCAAGGTCCCTGTCCAAGTGCCCTAGACGATGGCCGCCTTGAGCGCGATCCTCACCATGATGAGCGCAACGATGGAATTGATCAGCGTCAGGGCGCAGCTGAGGCGGTTGCTGTTCAGCCGCCTCGAGGTGCGCTTGCGTCCCGAGGACGAGGAGCGCTACCGGCAGCTATGCGCTCGCGAGCGGGCACTGCTCTCGGCAGTCAGGGCCGCCGCCTAGCCCGCTCGCCCGACCGACGCGCAGCTGGCCGCGGCCGATCGGCCAAACTGGGGAGCAGGAACAATGAGCACGGTCACCACCTCCACGCCCCAGGAAAAGATCCGCAACCTGTCGATCGTCGCGCACATCGACCACGGTAAGTCGACCCTGTCCGACCGCATCCTGGAGCTGACTGGCGCGGTCAGCCCTCGGGAGATGCGCGACCAGTACCTGGACTCGATGGACATCGAGCGCGAACGCGGCATCACCATCAAGGCCCAAAACGTCCGGGTCTACTGGAACGGCCACACGGTGCACCTGATCGACACCCCGGGGCACGTCGACTTCGGCTACGAAGTCAGCCGCAGCTTGGCGGCCTGCGAAGGTGTGGTGCTCCTGGTGGACGCCGCACAAGGGATCGAGGCGCAGACCCTCGCCCACGCCTACCTGGCACTCGAGCACGACCTCGAGATCGTCGCCGTGCTCAACAAGATCGACTTGCCGGCAGCCGACCCCGAACGCTGCGCGGCCGAGATCGACAGCGTCCTTGGCATCCCTGCGTCCCAGATCCTCAAGGTGTCGGCTAAGACCGGCGAGGGCGTGCCCGAGCTGCTCGACGCCATATGCGAGCGCATACCTCCCCCACGCGGCAGCGCCGCGGCACCGCTTCAAGCGCTCATTTTCGACTCGTACTACGACCAGTACCGCGGGGTAATAAGCGCCGTGCGAGTCGTGAACGGGGTGCTCTCGGCCGCCTCGAAATTACGCTTCATGCAAACGGGCCGGGTGCACGAGGTCGAGGAGATCGGCGTACGCCTCCCGGCACCGACGGAGGTCCAGGCGCTCGGACCGGGCGAGGTTGGCTACCTGATCGCCGGCATCAAGGACGTCGGCGAAGCGCGCAGCGGCGAGACGGTGACCGAGGCGGGGCATCCGGCGGCGGACGCGCTGGAGGGCTACCAGGAGCCAAAACCTATGGTGTTCTGCGGGCTTTACCCTGTTGACGGTGATGAGTTCGAGTCGCTCCGCGACGCCTTGGAGAAATTACGGCTGAGCGACTCCTCCGTCTCGTACCAGCCCGAGTCCTCCGCCGCGCTCGGGTTCGGCTTTCGCTGCGGGTTCCTCGGCCTGCTCCACATGGACATCGTCCGCGAACGGCTCGAGCGGGAGTTTGACCTATCCCTGATCGCCACGGCACCGAGCGTCGAATATGTAGCCAAGCTCACCGATGGCGGAGAGGTGCGCCTGCACAGCCCTTCAGAAATGCCTCCGCCACAAAAGATACAAGAGATCGATGAGCCCTACATCCAGGCCACCATGCTGCTGCCGACCGAGAACACGGGCACGGTAATGGAGCTTTGCCAGACGCGACGGGGCGAGATGGTGCGCATGGAGTACCTCTCGCCGGAACGGGTCGAACTTGTCTACAAGATCCCTTTGGCGGAAGTGGTGATGGACTTCTTCGACGCGCTAAAGAGCCGGACCAAGGGCTACGCCAGCTTGGACTACGAACCCGCGGGCTTCTTCCCTGGCGAGCTCGTAAAGATAGACATCCTGCTGAACGGTGTCCCGGTGGATGCCTTCAGTGCCATCGTGCACCGCTCGGACATGATGGAGTACGGACGCCGCATGACCGAAAAGCTGCGCGAGCTGATCCCCCGCCAACTGTTCGACGTGCCTATCCAGGCGGCCGTTGCCGGCAAGATCGTCGCCCGCGAAACGGTCAAGGCCAAGCGCAAGGACGTGCTGGCCAAGTGTTACGGCGGCGACATCACCCGCAAGCGCAAGCTGCTCGAGAAGCAGAAAGAGGGCAAGAAGCGCATGAAGAACATCGGGCGGGTCGAAGTCCCTCAGGAGGCGTTCATCCAAGCCCTCCGGCTGGAAAGTTAGCCTGTACGGGTAGATACGGAAACTTAGCCGGCACGGGTAGATCCGTATCTACCCGCGCCGGGCGGCTTATTCAGTTCTTGCGGCCGGTGGCCGCCAGGCTCACGCCTAAGCCGATCATTACCAGGCCCCCGGCCCCCCCGATAGCGGCGAGGCGCTTAGGGGAACTTGAGAGCCAGTGGCTGGCGGTGCCGGCCGCTAGCGCCCAGACACTGTCCAGGATCACTGAGATCAGCGGAAAGAGGGCACCCAACTGGAGGAGCTGCCACGTAGCGGTGCCCGCACCCGGTGCGGTGAACTGAGGCAGGGCGATCACAAAAAAGGCAATAGTCTTCGGGTTCATAGCGCCGACGACGAAGCCGTCACGCAATGCGCGCCGGGCACTGATCGGTGCGGCGCGAGCGGCGATGGCCCGGGCCAAACTGTGACGGTGCCGCACCGCCTGCACGCCGAGGAACACGATGTACGCCGCGCCGACCAATTTCACCACGGTGAACACCTGAGCCGAGCGCTCGACGACACCCCCGACGCCGAGGGCGACCGCCGCGACCTGGCTCGCCACGCCGGCGGCGTTGCCGATCACATTGAGCAGCGCCGTCGTCCGGCCCGCGGTCAGGGCCCGGCTGATGGTGAACAGGACGCTCGGCCCGGGTGCGGCGATCACGACCGCCGACACCGCGGCGAAGGCTGCCAGATGCGCGGCGGGGACCACGGTCAACGAGGGTACCCGGCATAACCGGGGGCAACGCGCTTATTTGTGCGGCAGAGGGATGGACTGGCGGAAGTGGAAGAAGTCATCAGGGTCCCACTTTGCCTTGACCATCCGTAAACGGGCCAGGTTGGAGCCGTAGTAGGCGTGCTGCCAGTCGGCGAGGTAAGGGTCGATGTAGTTCTGGTACGCCTCTCCGCTGGCGTAGAGCCGGAGCGATTGGTGCCAACCCTGTAGCCACGAGCGCGCACTTTGTACGGTCGTCGTGCTCACGCCGGGAGAGAAGACCGTGGCGTACTGGGCGCTGGCTACGCCATGGCGGTGGACAAAGGCCGTTGCCTCCGGCCTCACCCGGTTGACCGCACCGCCCCAGGAATCGAACACCGCAGTGCCTGCTTGGCCATCGGCCTGGCGTTGCTCGAGGCCCGCGAGGACCACAGCGGTGCCCGCGTCGTCGAGGACGCGGTTGAAGATATCGGACTTGGCCACCGTCACCGAGCGCGGCAAGGTGCCGCCCGGGTACTTGCCCGCCAGGTGACAGGCCGCCTGGGAAAGGCCCGAGCACCCGCCTTCGATGTACATTGCGTCCTCGAAGCCGTTTTGGCCCAGGACCTGGCCGGTGGGTTGGCCAACGACAGCAAATAACTTCGCCAGTTGAGCCTGAGCACCGGCCGCGGTGCCTGCCCACACCCCGTTCAGGTGGACACGCGGTGCCCCAGCGGCCCCGAGGGCTTCGAGGAGCAGGTCCGACCAGAGCTCGTCGGGTGCTGCTTGCATCCATTGCATCCACGCCGGCAGCACCTGGGCGGCAGCTTCCCATGGCCAATCGGCGCCGAAAAGCGCCAGGTCCGTCACCGGGAAAGTGGAGAACTCGAACCTGGTGACGATCCCGAAGTTGCCCCCTCCTCCGCCGCGGCATGCCCAATAGAGGTCTTCATTGCTGCCCGGTCCCGCTCGCACGACATCCCCGCCTGCGGTGACGACCTCCAGGCCGGTGACCCGGTCGCATGTGAGGCCATGGAGGCGGCCCATGACCCCGATGCCGCCACCCAGGGTCAAGCCGGCAACCCCCACCGTCGGGCATGACCCGGCGGGGATGGAGGCGCCTTGCGCCGCTAAGCCGGAGTACACGTCGATCAGGCGGGTGCCGGCGCCAACTTCGGCGATTTTTCCTTTGGGCCCTTCGACGTTGAGCGAGACCGCATCCATCATGCTGACGTCGACCACCAAACCCGAGCAGGTCGAGTAACCGCCGTAGCTGTGGCCGCCGCTCCGAGCAACGAGCGCCAAGCCGTGGTCACGGGCGAAGGTGATACAGCGAGCGACATCTCCGGCCGTGGTACAAAAAGCAATGGCGGCCGGCCGTACCGAGTCGAAGATCGGGTCGTACAACTCGGCATCCGACGCATAGGTCGCACTCCCCGGTCGCGAAACGCGACCCGGCAGGGACTCCGACAGCGCTTGCCAGTCGGCCTCCCTCACAGGACGTGGCGGCGAGGTCGAGGTCGAGGTCGAGGTCGTGGCGGGCACGGTCGTGGTCGTCGTGGCCGTCGTGGCCGTCGTGGTCGTCGTGGTGCTCGTCGTCGTGGTCGCTGTCGTGGTCGCCGTGGCGGGAACCGCTTTGGTTGGCGTCGGTGGTGCGCTCGAAGTGGCGCGAGCCGAACGGGAGGCGGAACCGGCCGGGTGCCCCCCACAAGCCGCCGCGACCGCTGAGATGCCTCCCAGAGCACCTGCACGGAGCAGGGCCCGCCGGCTCAACCGGGGTACCGGCGGCCGCGGCGCACTACCCATGAGCAGTGACGATATAAGTGCGGCGAGCCTCGAGGTGGTCAACCTCGTAGGGGGCCCCTGCCCAAACGCCTTGCGCGATCACTGGCCGCGGCACCGCGGGGGACGTCCGCGATCTGGGCCGAAACGTCCAAGAGTGCGGCGAAACCCTCCAAGAGTGCGGCGAAACCTCCAAGAGTGACCCGCGGAACGGCGCATTGCCAGCTCCGACCTGGGCAAATGCGAGAAACGTCGGCTTCCGGCAGCGCACTCTTGGAGGTTTCAGGCCACTCTTGGAGGGTTCCCGGGCCACTCTTGGAGGTTTCGGGCCACTCTTGGAGGTTTCGGGTCGGCCGCCGTTGCACGTCCAGGACCGCCGCCGCCACCACGTTGACGGCTAGTCCGGCCCGGGGAGCAATTCATAGCGCCCCTGGCCGTGAACACCCGGTTCGACGGTGCGGTACATGATCGGCCCGACACGCACCCGCGAAATGCTTACCTCGCCTCCCAGCACGTGCAGGTGGGCCGGTGCCGCACCACCCTGGTCCGGTACCGCTCCGTGCTCGAGCGTGCCCCACGCCGTCCCGTTGGACCAAAACCAAGAGCTTGCGCCGTCCGGGCACGCAAATGACATCACTTCTTCGCTGGCGTTATAGCCAAATCCCGTCAGCGCCACGACGAGCCCCCAGCTCGCCAGGGCCCGGGCATAATGATGGCCGCACTCGGCTTCGTCGAAGGGGTTCCTCCTGCGGCCCGAGTACCTCTCCCGCGCGGCGGCAACTACGTCCTCGGCCAGCGCGGGCTCCCCTGCTTGGGCTAAGGCGACGGCGTAGACATACTCGAGGCCCGTCCAGACTTCGCACCAGTACGGCAGAGGGTGCTCGGGTAACCCGCCCGGGTAGGCCGCCACCACGTGGCCTCGTTCACCCCGAACAGCGTAAGTGCGCATGTAATTAGTCCACTCGCCGAAGTCGGCGACATAGTTCAGGTGGTGGATGCTGGCAAGAGCGGCCTTCACGTGGTCTGGGCGTAGCACGGGCCCCAGGCCGGCCAGCTGCGCGTAAGCGTGGCCGACCAGCTGGTCCAGGATGCAGCCGTCCCCTATCTGGAACTCGGGGTCCCGAGCGTCCTCGGCGCCCATAGACGTGTCCCGCAGCCGCGCCGGCACCCTGGAGAAATCGCCAGGAGGTACGACCCTTTGGCAGTAGTACGAGCCGTTGAACAGCTGCTCCTCGGTTGCGGCCGAACCATTCGCGACGAGCCTGGCGCAGAGCGCGGAGAATTCGACGTCCCCCACCGCAGCCGCCATTTGCTGGGCGGCCTTTAGGGCGGCCAGGTACCAGGACTGCACCACCGGGTTCGGCCCGAAGTACTCGACATCCATAGTGTTGTGCTGGGGACCTTCGGCGAGGCCGTCACCGTCGCCGTCCCAACCGCCTTCGGTCCACGCGAACTCGAGGGTGCGTCGGCACGCCGGCCAGAGTTGCTGCAGCCACTCGGTGCCGCCGAACAGCCTCCACTCCCGATAGAGCTTGAGGATGCAACCGAACTGCCCGTCGGCCGCCACCTGCTTGCGCTCTCGTGCGCGGTCCAGAGGCAGGAGCACGCGAAAGCTCATCGCCCCGTCATCGCCGGTGGCGTAGAGGAACTCGAGTTCACGCATACGCCGGGCGAGGCCGCCGAACAGAGACGGAGTGGCCATGTCGTAGTTCCACACGTGGGTACAGCTGCCAAGACAGCTGCCGACGTGGTCGAGGCAACCTTCCCAACCCATCGGGTCGCCGTCGGCGGTACGGAAGAACGTCTGGCTACGCAACGTGCTCAGGTTGAACAGGGCCGCTTCCTTCACCACCGGGGGCAGGTCGCTGGCCCAAAAAGCGGAGACAAACTTCTCGGTGACGGCCCGGAGCTCGGGCAGCTGTTCGGCTTGGGTGGCGACGACCGCCCAGGCGTCGGCAAACGGCACGGCGTACGAGTTGCCCACAACGTCGGGGCCTGAAGCGCCGCCCGGGCCGCGAGGTCCCCAGATCCATGCCCTCCGGTGTGGGAAGTGCCAGCTGACCACGAACGTGACGTCGACGGCAGCCCGCGGGGGCAGGAGGCGGGATGTCCCCACCGTCCCTGCCAGGGCCGGCTCGTGCGTAGGCGACAGCTCGGATTGGTCCAGCCCCCAGCGACCCTCGCCGGGACGCCCGGTGGCCTCGAACTGGCGCCACATGGCGAGCAGGCCCTGGTTCCATTTCCCCGGGCCCCACGTGCTGCCCTCCCACGCACCGTCACCGAGCACTGCGGCCGCCACGGTCCCGAGATCCTCTGCGCCCGCCTCGAGCGCATCGTCTGAGAAGAGATAGCCGTGCAGGCGGCCTTCGGCGCGGGGGGCGGCACTGGGACGGCTCGGGCGGCCGGCCGCGCGCGAGGCGTGGCCCGGCCAGCATTCGAAGGAAAGCATCACGCTGCACTCGAGTGGGAAATCCTCGAGCGACACCAGTGTCACTGTCAATACTGCAATTGGTAGGCCACTTATTTCGGGGTCACCAGGGCAGAGCGGGTTGAAGGCCTCCACCGTCGCCGCGACGTGCGACCCCGGGCTGGACAGCACTACCCGCGCGAAAGGGTAGCTGGCCTGGTACTCGCAGTCCTCGAAGCGGGGCAATCCGGCCAAGGGTGCCGGAGAACCTTCGGCGCCTTGGACCTCGTAGTCGAACAGGGTGCCCTCGAGCACGCGCGCCTGAGCGGGGAGGCCCTGGCCTCGTGCCCAACAAGCGAGAAAACTAAGGTTCGACAATGAGCCCTTCGCCGGGCGGTTCTCTAGCTCCCAGTCCCGCAACTGGCCACGACCGCCGAAGCCGATGGTGCCCGTGCCGATGCCCCCCACGGGCATGGAAACGGCCATGCGGTCCGCGCCGACGTACCTGCGTGCCACTGGCCATCCCTGCCGCCGCGACAGGTCGCGCCACCATGCCGGCTCGGCACCGGACGTCGACCGGTTAGGGGGAGCGAGCACGTAGCCGGGCCTATGGTTGGGCTAGCGGCGGCCGGGGCGTTACCAAAGCGTGTAACCGCCGTCGGCTACAAGTGTTTCGCCGGTCACGAAGCTGGCCGCATCAGAAGCAAGGAAAACCACTGCGTTGGCCACCTCTTCGGGTTCGCCCATCCGGCCAAGCGGCGTACCTCCAACCCAGTAGTCGCGTAGGGTGTCGGTCCCGAAAAAGCGCTCCACCAGTGGCGTGCGGATGTAGCCCGGCGCCACGGCGTTCACCCGGACGCCGTGCGGCGCCCATTCTGCCGCCAGCGACTTGGTCAGCATGATCACGCCGGCTTTGGACACGTTGTAAGCGACCTGAGGCTGCGGGCGGTTGACGATGAGCCCTGACATGGAGGCAATGCTGACGATGCTCCCGCGCCCGGCAGCGATCATGGGTACGCCGAAAACCTGGCTGCAGTAAAACACGCCCGAGAGGTTGACCTTCAACATCTGGTCCCAGTCCTCGACGGCCATTTCCTCGGCCGCCACATTGTGCGCGATGCCGGCATTGTTGACCAGGACGTCGGCCTGAGCACCCCACTGAGCGGCGACCGCGTCTCGGGCGGCGCGGGCCTGATCATAGGACGAGACGTCGCATACTTGGGTCAGCACCTCGGCACCGCCGACCTCGTTGCGCAAACGAGCCGCTGCGTCGTCAAGATTGGCCTGGTCCAGGTCGAGGAGGGCGACCGACGCTCCGGCCGACGCCGACCGGAGCGCAATGGCAAAGCCGATCCCCCGCGCCCCTCCGGTCACGACCACCCGCCTGCCCTCCAACCTGTAAAGCGAGTTACCAGCCATGCTCAAGCCTTGCCCGTACCATGCAGTGACCTCCCTACCGTGCCAATGGCGCTCGAGTTCGCCCCGTCTGCGGGCTCAAAAGCTCAATACGAGGGCCCGGACGGGGCGGCCCCGATGATAGCCAACCCCGCGCTCGTACCCACGAGATCGGCGCCGGCGGCGATAAGTTCTCGTACCTGCCGAGCCGTGTTGATACCGCCCGAGGCCTTGACCCCCACGCCGGCCGGGCTGAGCCGGCGCAAGAAGGCCACCTGTTCGGGTGTCGCCACACCAACTGCGCCGCTGCTGGCGTTCTTGAGCCACCGTGCACCCGCCTCTACGGCCAGCTCGACCGCCAGCTCGGCTTCCGACCGAGAAAGCAGGGGGAGCTCCAGCATCACCTTGACCGGCACCTCGACGGCGTTGACTACGGCGGCGATGTCATCGCGGTACTCCTGCCACATGCCGCTTCTCAGTTGACCGGTCCGTACGCCGATGTCGAGCTCTTGGGCACCGGCAGCCGCCAGTTGCCGCGCCTCGGCCACCTTGCCCGCCGTGGTCATCCCGCCGTGGGGGAAATCCACCGCCGAGGCGACCTTTACGCCGGTGCCTGCCAAGATTTGGCGCGCGGTCTCCACCCAAGCACCCGGGACCATGGCCGCGTCGAAGCCGTACTCGGCTGCCTGCAGGCAATGGTTGGTAATCTCTTGTCTGCTCACCCCGGGCCTGATCAGAGTGTGCTGGATACGCGGGGCCAGTGCGCCATCGGCGCAGGCAGCGCGGTCCGCTGGGTCAGACGTCGGCGCCATGGCCTTGTCCCCTCCCGGTTGCCACCGGTGCCGCCGGCGAGCTCACTATGTCCCTTGCGCCGCGAAAGCCCACGGTGGCACAGCGGTCCAAGGCTGGCCAGCTGCGGACGAACTTCGCTCGCCAGTCGGGAGCCCGCGGGCCACCGTCGGCATACCAGTCCGAGCCGAGCGCTTGGTAGTCCGAGCCACCCTTCAGCACGCAGTAGCGGGTATGGCCGTCGGAGAACTCGGGCGCCGTCCACTCCCAGACTCGCCCGCTGCCGTGCCCGGCCCGCCCTTCTTCCATGGCCACCTGCCAATCCTCCGCAGTGGGCAGGCGCTTGCCCACCCACCGGCAGTAGGACCAGGCGTCGTCGTAGTCGACAAAGACGACCGGGCCGGCGGCATCGTCGGGGTAAGGCGACATTTGCTCGGCCCAATGTCGCAAGAAGTTGTCAGAGCAATGCGGTCGGTAGCCGGTGGACGCCAAGAAGGCCTGGAAGTCGGCATTCGTGACCGGGCGTGGGTCCACCTCGCACGCTGCAACGGTCAGCCGGCGCTGCTCGGTCACCACTGTGTGCAGGTGCGGTAGTACGGAATTGGCGAGCGGAGCGGGGCCGTCCATGCCGCACTCGCGCAAACGGTACCTAACGGTCAAGCTTCTCGGCCCGTCGCCGGGGGCACCGGCTCGCTCGCCCGGCCGGCCATGGGCACCGCCAGGCGGCGGGGGTGGCGGGCGCGGCGGGGCCACCGGTACCGGCGCGGGACGGACAGAGCCCAGCACGCGTGCCACGAGCCCTTCGTGGCGCCCGCCACCGGCCGCGAAAGCGGCAATACCGCCGCCGGGAACTTGCCCTTCGATCACCGCTCCCGTGGGCGACGTGCCCGCCTTGACTGCACGGCCGCCGACGAGGTCCCACCACAGATCCGCCCCTTGGGCGAGGTTCACCTGGACCAGAGGCCCGGCCAGGTCCCGGTTGCTGGTATTGGCTAAGGCCCAGAGGTGCAAGCCCTCGTGCTCCCAATGGCTCGCCGCCAGGCCGTCGTGCATTGTCGCCACCATGGGCTCCCACCGACCGAGCGAGAGCACGTCCCCGAGCACCTTATGCACGGGACGCATCCGGCGCAGTAAAGACGCGTCGCGCTCCGACCACGCGTTGTACGAACCGAACACGTTCTCCCACACCACCACGCCCGCGCCGTTGAGCCAGGCCAGATGCAACTCGTTGGTGTGGTCCAGGTGCCAGCGGCGGACCAGCAACTGCATGTGGCGGGGCTCGAACCACTTGTTGCGCAGGACGTACGGCGCCGGGGTCTCGGGGGGCCACTGTGCCCACGACATGAGGTGATCGCGTACCTGCGCCAAGGGTACGAAGTCCTCGGTCATGAGGACCGCGCCGGGACCACCGGCCACCAGGCACCCGCGTAAGTCGTCGGAGGCCTTGCTCATTGTGTCGAGAAAAATCCCGTCCGCGCCAGAACTGGAGAGGGTGGCGGCCAGGGCCGCGACCTCGCCCTCGGGTGGCCGTCGGGTGCCGCTGTCCCAGGGGTAGTAGGCCAAGAAGGCTTTCGTCCCTGCTCGGTGGCATTCTTCCACGAGCCGTCGCAACGTGCCCGGGCCCCCGGGCAGTTGCCGGTAGAAGTCGAACTGGTTGCGGTCGTCAAAACCCAGGCGCGGGTAGGCGTGCCACAGCACGACGGCATCGAAGCCTCCGAAGCGGGACTGCGAACATCGCAGGATGCGCGCCATGCTCAGGCCATTTCCGCCCGGCTGGCGCAGGTCCTCGTCCCAGAGCATGACCATCCCGCAGGTGAAACATCGTCGCGCCCATGCCAGTTCCGGCCTGTCGTAGCGAGCGGGGTCGTGACCAACCGCTTGCCGAGCGTCTCGGCGCCACTGTTCCAAGCGCTCGCGCCACGCCGCCCGGCTCGCCACGAGCGCGGGCGGGTTCCCGAGATCTCCCCAGTCGACCAAATCACGCCGGTCGCCCAGATCACCCAGGTCACCCCGGTCACCCAGATCGCCCGGGTCACGCCGGTCCTCGGCGCGAGGTTCCTTCACTGGCGTTGCACTCCCCCAGGTAACAGCCGGTCACGGAGCCTGGGCGGCAGGTCGGCCAACCGGGGCAGGGAAGGCACCACCGACGGCATGCCGACGCTGTAAGAGGCCGCGGCTGCGGCCACCTCGGCCGCCGCGCCCATGCCAAGGCCACAGGCCAAAGCCGTCGCCAGGGCTCCTATGAACGAGTCACCCGCCCCAGTTGTGTCGACCACGGCATGGGGGGCCACCGCGGGGACGAGCCGCCGGGAGCCGCCTGAGTCCACCAGCACACCCTCGGCACCAAGTGTCAATGCAATGCCGGCGGGGGTCCGCTCCCGCAGGGCGTCCACCAGTACGTCGGGCTCGGCGCCGGGGTTGCGGCCCGTCAGCAGTTCGGCTTCGCTCCGGTTAGGGACGATCACGTCCAGCTGAGCGATCAGGGCGTCGGGCACGCCGACGGCTGGAGCGGGGTTCAGCAGGGCCAGGGCTCCGAGTTGCTTGGCCAACGCGAGCGCGCGTCCGGCAACGGCTACGGGCACCTCGAGCGAGACCGCACAGACGTCGGCGCCTGCGATGTGCTCCACAAATGCATCGACGTCGGATGCATCAAGCTCCGACAGGGCACCCATAGACACGACGATCCGGTTATCCCCGTCGGTTTCGACCAGTATTGCCCCGGTCATGGTGGGCAGGTGGCCGGTGCGTACGGTCGAGGCGTCGATGCCTTCGTCGCGCCAGAGGCGCCGTCCCGACTCCCCGAAAGCGTCGTCGCCGACCGCCGTCAACAGGGAGACTTCCGCTCCCAGGCGGCGCGCCGCCACTGCCTGGTTGGACCCCTTGCCGCCATGGTCGGCGAAGAGGGAACGTGCGAGCACAGTTTCGCCCCGGTCCGGGCTGCGGTCAACAGCAAAGACGAGGGCGGTGCCGTAACCACCCACGACGGCAACGCGAGGCTGCGTGCCCTTGGTCACTGCCTTGTCGCCACTGGCTGCCTTGTCGCCACTGGCTGCCTTGTCGTCACTGGTCGCGTTGTCGGCACTGGCTGGTCTGTCGTCACTGGCTGGTTTGTTGGCACTGAATGGTTTGTCGGCACTGGATGGTTTGTCGGCACTGGCCGCACCGGTCATCCCGACGGCCCAGGTGTCAACGCTCGCCCGGCGAGCACGCGCGGCACCACAGGTTCATCCACTCTCTGCGCCGGGGCAGCAGGAGTGGCGATGACGCCACTCGAAATCGAACACCTGCCGCCGCCTGTGCTGGCGACCGCCCTCGAGCCGGCTGAGCAACATCTCCACGGCCGCGCTGGCCATCGCCCTCACCGGCTGCGCCAAGGTGGTCATGGGGGGATCGGTCAGCTCGGCCCACGGGGGGTCGTCGACGGAGACAATGGCCACGTCCCTGCCGACCCGCAGGCCGACGTCTTTTACCGTACGGAGCGCGCCGACCGCCATCAAGTTATTGCCCACCAACAAAGCCGTGGCGCCGGCTGCCAAGAGTTGGCGCGCCGCGGCCGCACCGCCGTCGATACGGAAATTGCCATGTGCCACCAACGGCGCGACGCGGGCCGTCGTCATGGCCACCCGATAACCCTGCAGCCGCTCCGACGCGGTCTGTACGCCCAACGGCCCACTTATATAACCGATACTGCGGTGGCCGCAGCTCAAAAGGTGCTCCGTCCCCCATCGAGCCCCTTTCTTGTTCGCCACGAGCACGGCATCGGCCCGGTGATCGGCCACGTCGCGGTCAAAGGCCACCACACAGGTGCCATTGTCGATCAGCTCGCTGATCTCGGGCGCTTTTGGCTCCGAGGGCGAGATGATGGCGCCGGCCACCCTCTCCGCCGCCAGCACGCCGAGATAGGCACTCTGCTTTTCGGGCTGCTCATCGGTATTGCAGAGCACCACGCGGTAGCCCTTACGGTAAGCCGCGTCCTCGACCGCCCGGATCACAGCTGTGAAATGCGGGTTCTCGATGTCAGAAACGACGACGCCGATCATTTGCGCCTGCTGGCGGCGCAGGTTACTGGCGACTCGGTTAGGCCGGTAACCGAGCGCCTCGATGACAGCCGCCACCTTTTGGCGCGTGCTCTCGCTCACAGTGTCGTTGGCGTTGAGGACCCGCGAAACAGTGGCCGGGGACACACCAGCTTGCTCCGCGACGTCCTTTATCCGCAGCAACGTGCGCGCCTGACTGGCCATGCGACGGGTGCCGCTCCGGTAGCTCGGGACCGATCTTGGTAATCGATTTCAGCGGGACGCTACCACGGTCGGCGAAGCGTGTAAACCGCCGCTCAGACCCCAAAACGTGGGCCTCCACAAGTCCTCGGGCGTCACTTCGGCGACCCGCCGGCGACCCTCCAGGGCGCGCGCCGCGCACGCGGAGTGGTCCGGCCAATGACCGAGCCGGGCGCCGAGCCGCATTATGGTACATACCAATCGCGGCCTATTGTCTCGACTGATCTCGTATACAGTCTGTACCTTCTGGCTCGCGATAAATCGATTTCAGAGCGCCCGGTCCGGGGCATAGGTAGCGCCAGCAGCAGCGGCGCAGGCAGGCAGGCGTCTCTGGGGCTGCGCGACGATAGTCGCCTCGAGCTGCTCGACAACATCCAGCGGCGTGTCCTCTGGCTGGCCGTGAGCATGATCCACCATGCCAACCGGGTCAGGACCAGCCGCTCGGGCTTGAAGGTCGGTGGCCACCAGGCGTCGTCAGCCTCGATGGTGAGCATCATGACGGCGCTCTATTTCGAGCACCTCCGGGCCGCCGACCGGGTCTCGGTCAAGCCGCACGCCTCTCCGGTGCTGCACGCCATCAACTACCTGCTCGGCCGCCTCGACGAGCGCTATCTCACCGAGCTGCGTGCCTACGGAGGCCTCCAAAGCTACCCGAGCCGCACCAAGGACCCCGACCCTGTCGACTTCTCGACTGGGTCGGTAGGCATCGGGGCCACGGCTTCGATCTGGAGCGCTGTGGCTCGCCGCTATGTGTCCTCCCATTGGGGCCCGCGCCCGCCTGTCCGGCATATCGCCTTGGTGGGCGACGCCGAGCTGGACGAGGGCGCGGTCTGGGAGGCGCTCATGGACCCAATGGTCGCGCGCCTGGGCGAGGTGCTCTGGATCGTAGATCTCAACCGGCAGTCCCTCGACCGGGTCGTCCCGGGCATCGCTGCCATCCGCATCCGTGACATGTTCTCGGCCGTCGGCTGGAACACCATCACCCTCAAGTACGGCGCCCGCCTCCGCGCCCTCTTCGCGCTCGAGCACGGCGAGCTGCTCGAAAGCCGCATCGACCTGATGAGCAACGAGGAGTACCAACACCTCCTGCGCCTGCCTGAAGCCCAGTTGCGAGAGGCCGTGGCCGGTACGGAGCGTTACCGGGGCGACCTGGTCCGGCTCCTCTCTGGCCTGGACGACGCCACGATCGCAGCCGCATTGCGCAACCTCGGGGGCCACGACCTAGGGGACCTGGTCCAAGCCTTCGACGAGGCCGCCGAGATGGCCGACCGGCCGACTGTAGTGCTCGCCTACACGATCAAGGCGTGGCGCCTACCCACCGAGGGGCACCCCGGCAACCACTCTGCTCTGCTCACGGACGAACAATGGGAGCAGCTCGGCCGCGACCTGGGAGCCGACCCGGCTGCCCCGTGGGCCGCATTTGCCCCGGGCAGCCCCGAGGGCATGGTGTGCGCCGGCGCCGGCGAGCGCCTGGCCACCTCCGGCGAGCGCCTGGCCACCTCCGGCGAGCGCGTGGCCACCACCGGCGAGCGCCTGGCCACCACCGGCGAGCGCCTGGCCGGCGCCCCCGGGCCTCGGCCGATGCCCCCGACCGAGCTCGGCATCGCCGGGCGCAGCGTCGAGTCGACGCAGCAGGCGCTTGGGAGGTTCCTGCTCGAACTGTCGCGCACGGCCCCCGACGTCGCGGCTCGCGTCGTCACTGTCAGCCCGGACGTGGCGTCCTCGACCAACCTGGGCGGCTGGGTCAACCGTGTCGGCAATTGGGACATGGAGGAACGGCCGGATTGGTTCGAGCAGGACCGCTCGACCCTGGTGCACTGGCGCCAGACGCCTAGGGGACAGCACATCGAGCTCGGCATCGCCGAAGTCAACCTGGCCGGCCTGCTCTGCGAACTGGGCCTGACCTGGGCACGCGACGGCGAACCGCTCCTGCCGCTCGGGACGCTGTACGACCCATTTGTCGCCCGGTGCCTGGAGCCCTGGGCGTTCGGCATCTACTCGGGCGGCCAGTCCATCCTGGTCGGGACTCCCTCGGGGGTGACGCTCGCGCCAGAAGGCGGGGCTCACCAGTCGGTGATCACTCCCTCGATCGGCCTGGAGCAGCCACGGTGCACAGCGTGGGAGCCCGCCTTCGTCCAAGACCTCGAATGGGCGCTGTTGCACGCGCTCGGCCAGCTCGGGCGCCCCGACGGCACCTCGGCCTACTTCCGGTTGAGCACGCGGCCCCTCGACCAAGCCCTGGCCGCCATCCCCCGAAGCCAAGCCGCCCGCGAACGCCGCCGCCTGGACGTCCTAGAGGGTGGCTATCGAGCCCGCCAGAGCGAAGCGCCGCCGGCGGTGACCCTGGTTGGCATGGGCGCGGTCATGCCCGAGGTGCTCGGGGCGGCCACCGCCCTCGAGGAGGAAGGCGTGGGTTGCGACGTTGTCTGCCTGACCTCTGCGGACCTGGTGTTCCGAGCGGCCCAGGCTCGGCGGGCATTGGCAGAGTGGCCCACGCGGGCGCTCGAACGGGTCTTCCCCCGGGAGCGAGCAACGCCTATGGTCACAGTGGTGGACGGGCACCCGCATACGCTGTCGTTCCTGGGCACGATCAATTCGACGCCTGTCGCCTGCCTCGGTGTGAGCGATTTCGGGCAAGTTGGCGAAGTGGACGACCTCTACCGCACCTTCGGTATCGACGCTGCCACGATCGCGGGCGCGGCATGGGACCTCTTGGACGAGGTCGGGGCCAGGGACGGCCCTCACATCAGGTCGGCTTACGGGGGCTGACCGCCCGCCGGGACCGCCGGATGGAACAATCAGAGACAAAACAGGAAGGGGAGAAAAGACAAAAATGTCAGACCTAGAGAAATCGGGCAAGGTGCACAAGAGCGGCGATCCGCGCAGCACCATTCCTGACATGACGCGCCGCCAGTTCATGTTTGCGGGAGGGGCCGGAGCCCTTGGTCTCTACCTGGCCGGGCGGGGAGGTTCCCTGCTTGGGGCCCGCGGGTCGCACGACCTCGTGAAGGACGCGCTCCAGGGCCGGGACGCGGCCTATCGCGAGGCCATGGGCATGGCGCCGGCCAGTCAACAGTTCATGGTCAACTACTTCAACTCAGTCGGGGCGACCTACAAGGCCTTGGACTTCTACGAGACGGTTTACTCCCGCGCCCCCTTGGCGGACCAGTTCAACCTGCCGTTGGTGCGCATAACCAAGGACTTCAAGATCGTCCCGGGTACGGCCACCCACTGGGCTCAGACGTCTTCCACCACCTGGGAGTTCTACATCCAGCCAGGGATCATGTGGAGCGACGGCAACGAGCTGACGGCCAACGATTACGTCGAGACGATCCGTTATTCCGCCGACCCCAAGCACGCGTGGGACTTCACTTTCTACTGGTCCGGGGTCATCAAGAACTACACCGAGGCCGTTGCCGGCAAGGCGCCTCTCAGCTCCGTCGGCGTGAGCGTGGGCAGCAACAAGTACACCTTCGTGGTGACGACGGAGGGGCCCATCGCCTATATCCCGATCGCCATGCTCTACTCGATGCCGCTGTCTGCCGCCGGTCTCGCCAAGTACGGCAACGGGCTCTACAACATCAACCCGTCCACCGCGATCACCTGCGGCCCCTATGCCTTGAAGACCTTCAACCCGACGGCCGAGGTCGTGGTGGAGCCCAACACGAAGTACACGGGGCCGTTCAAGCCGCAAATCCAATACCAGATAGGCAAGATCTACAACGGCACACCCGAGCTCCCGCTTTTCCAGACCGGCCAGGTCGACTGGACCGGCCCCGGTACGCCGCTCGCCCCGACCGACCTCATAGTGGCCAAGAAGACGCCCGGCCTCTCATCGCTGAAGGTGGACGTCAACCCCCAGGACTTCAGGATTTACTACGTCTTTTTCCAGTGCACGAAGCCTCCTTTCAACAACATGAAGGTGCGCCAGGCCTTTGCCCACTCCTGCGACCGCAACTCGATCATCAAGGCCCTGCTGGCCCCGTTGGCCATCCCCGCTTACGGCTACTTGATGCCCGGCTACCCCTTCGCGGTCAGCGGTCCGCTCGAGCAGTACACCAACTACGACCCCGACCTGGCCCAGAAGCTGCTGGCTGAGGCCGGCTACCCCAAGGGCAAGGGCTTCCCGACGATAACCTTCAGCTACCCCACCGCGCCGAGCGGGCTGAACCCGGTGCTCACCGAAAGCATCGTGCAGGCGCTCGCGGACGGCTGGAACACCACGCTCTTCGGGGGCAATACCACCCTGCTCCTCCAGCAGCTGCTCACGTCGGACTTCTACACAAAGATGGAGGCCAAGCCCGACACGCAGCTCCAGATGGGCTTCATCACCTACGGCATGGACTACTTCGACGCTTCCAACATGCTCAGCATCTACAAATCTGAGCAAATGGGTGGCAGGCACGACTGGAACAGCGCCCAGTTCGACAACCTGCTCGCGCAGGGCGCGGCCGCCTTCAACACCAACAAGCGCCAGGAGATCTACACCGAGGCGCAGATCCTCCAGACCAAGGAGGCGCCCGCCGTGTTCATCTGGCACGGCCTGTACGGCTACCTGAACTGGCCCTACATGCAGGGTGAGGCGCTCGCGCCCAACTACCTCGGCTACACCGGCCTCGAGTGGCCGCAGTTCCAGCCCTTCTCGACCAACCAGGAAGAGCTCTACATCGGCACGACCCCCAAGTCGTACCCCCGCGCCGGCGAGGGCGGCCTGATCTAAGCCCTCCTCCTCCGCTGTTGCTGCCGGGGCAACCCGGCAGCAAGCGGCGGACGCCTCGGCGGTACTGCCGGACCAACGAAAGGCGCGATCGCCGGACCAACGAAAGGCGATAGTGCTGGACCAACGAAGGGAGGCGCATGGTTGCCTATTTCGTCCAACGGGTCTTGGCCCTGCTTTTTACCCTCTTTTTGGCGACGATCGCCATCTTCGCCATGATGCACGCCGTGCCGGGTGGCCCCTTCTCGTTCACACAGGGTGACATGACACCGGCGGCATTGCACAATATTGCCGTCAAGTACGGCCTCGCCGACCCGGTGTGGCAGCAGTACCTCAAGTGGATTTGGCAGCTGCTGCACGGCTACCTTGGGATCCCTTTCGAAGAACCGACAATGACGGTGAACCACCTGATCGCCACGGCGTGGCCGATCACCCTGATCGTCGGCCTCCTCACGGTCGCGCTCTCGTACTCCGTCGGCCTCGCGCTCGGCTGCATCGCAGCCATCAAGCACAACACCTGGGTTGACTCCCTTATCACCGCACTGGTGTCCACCGTCGGTGTGGCCCTGCCCAACTACGTCATCGGCTTCTTGCTGATCGAGGTGTTCGCCATCAAGCTCGGCTGGCTGCCCGTGGGCGGGTGGGGCTCGCCCAAGGACGTCATCCTGCCTGTGATCGCGTTCTCGCTCTATCCCATGGCATTGATGGCGCGCTACACGCGGGCCAGCACGCTCGAGGTGACCTACGCCGACTACGTGCGCATGGGCCGAGCACGGGGCCTTTCGGAGCGGCGCATCCTGTGGAAGTACATCCTGCGGACATCGCTCATCCCGCTCATCACGATCATGGGGCCGTGGATCCCACAACTGCTCACTGGCTCGATCTTCATCGAGGCGACCTTCGGGTTGCCCGGCCTCGGGAGCTATTTCACAACCGCCAGCCTGCGCAAGGACTACCCGCTCATTATGGCTCTGGTCATCATCGTGGCGGCAACGTGGGGCCTTTGTTTCATCCTCTCCGACATCGCCTATGCGGTTGTCGACCCACGCGTCCGCATCGAAGGGATGTCGAGATGACCACGATCGGGCTACCGTCCGAGCCGGGGGGGCCAGTCGGCCCACTCGCTCCGGAAGGTCCCCTCCCGGTGCTGCCGCGCGAGGCCCTCGAGCCCAGCCGCCGGGCGAGCGGCAGCTTCTGGCATGCCGCCTGGTACCGCTACCGGCGCAACTACCTCGCGGTCGTCTCAGGCGTGATTGTCGTGCTCATCCTGCTCGTCGGGTTGCTTGCCCCGCTCATAGCCCCCTACAACGACGCCTCGATCGACCTGTCGGCGACCTTGTCGGGGGCCAGTTGGCACCATTGGCTCGGGACCGACGAGCTCGGCCGGGACACGCTCACCAGGGTGATCTGGGGCGACCAGACGTCCATGAAGGTGGCCATCGGGGCACCGATCATCGGCCTTGTCATCGGGCTACCGATCGGCATCGTCGCCGGCTGGTTCGGGGGCATCTTCGACTGGGTCGCCCTGCGCTTTTTCGAGCTGTTCCAAATGGTGCCGACGATCCTTGCAGCACTGTTGTTCGTCACCGTCTTCGGCGTCAGCGTCTGGAAGCTCGCCCTCTTCATCGGCGTCACGCTCTGGGTCGGCTTTGCGCGTCTCGCCCGGGCACAGTACATCGCCCTGCGCCACCGCGACTTCGTCCAGGCGGCGCGAGCGGCCGGGGTACCTACGTGGCGGATCATAATCGTGCACATCCTCCCGAACGCCGTCGGCCCGATGATCGTGTACTTCGTCCAGCAGGTCCCCTACGTGATCTTTACCGCCGCCGGTTTCAGCTTTATCGGCCTCGGTGTCCAAGACCCCTTGGCCGACTGGGGGAAAATGATCAACGACGGCGTCTCCTACCTGCAGATCGACGCCCTGCTGGTGCTCGTGCCGGTCGGCTGCATCGGCCTCGCCTGCCTCAGCTTCAGCTTCCTCGGCGACGGCCTGCGCGACGCCCTCGACCCCACCTCGCACTAGACCATGGCCGACAACCTCCTCGCCAGCGCCGGCGGGCCGACAGCCCTGTTTGCCCAGGCTGGGGAAGCTCCACTGCTGGATATCCGCGACCTGCAGGTCTCGTTCCGGTTGGAGCGCAGCACGATCTATGCCGTGCAGGGTTTCAGCATGCAGGTCAGCGCCGGGGAGCGGGTTGGTGTGGTCGGCGAAAGTGGTTCGGGCAAAAGCGTCTCGGCCCTGTCGGCAATGCGCATGGTGCCCGCTCCGGGGCGCATCACCGGCGGCCAGATCCTCTTTGAGGGCAGGGACCTCCTCCGGCTCAGTTCTGCGGATATGCGCCGTTACCGGGGTGGCCGCATCGGTATGGTGCCGCAAAACCCGCTCACTTCGCTCAACCCGGTCATAACCGTGCAAGCACACTTCCGCGAAGTCCTCAAGTTGCACCTAAGCCTCAACCGGCATGCCGCAGACGAACGGGCAATAGACCTGTTGCGAGCCGTCGGCATCCCCGACCCCGCTAAGAGGATCCGGGAGTACCCGCACCGCCTCAGCGGGGGCCAGCGCCAGCGGGTGATAATCGCCCTGGCCATGGCGTGCGAGCCGCGCCTGCTCATCGCCGACGAGCCTACGACTGCCCTCGACGTGACGATCCAGGCGCAAATCCTCGAGCTGATCGACGCCCTCGTCGAGCGTTCCAACCTGGGCGCCATCCTCATCACCCACAACCTCGGGATAGTGGCCGGCCACTGCGACAGGGTGGTCGTAATGTACGCCGGGCGCGTCATGGAGTCGGCCACCGTCTACGACCTCTTCGACCACCCCGCCCACCCGTACACAGTCGGGCTGTTGCGCTGCGTCCCACGCTTGACCGCCACCAGGGGGCGCGTTTTTGCTGCCATCCCGGGCCAGCCTCCCCAGGTCACCCGACTCAGGACGGGGTGCCCCTTTGCGCCTCGCTGTGAGCGGGCGACCGAGAAGTGCCACTCCGATACCCCACCCCTCGAAGAGATCGCGCCGGGCCATACGATCGCGTGCTGGAACCCGCTCGTCACCGCCACAGGGCGGGTGTCGTGAGCGATGCCGGCGCCGGGGCGGCAGGCATGACCGAGGCGGCCGTTGCTGACGGCCGGGCCATGGCGGCGGGTGCCGGGCCGCTCCTCGAGGTCGAGAGGCTCGTCGTCCACTACCACGTCCGGGGGATGGGCCGTTTCCTACGCGCCCACGAAACGGTGCACGCGGTAGACGGCGTCACCTTCGCCTTGGAGAGCGGCCAGACCCTGGGTTTGGTGGGCGAAAGCGGGTGCGGCAAGTCCACCACGGGGCGGGCCGTGCTCCACCTGGAAAAGCCCACCGCCGGGAGGGTGCGGTTCAGGGGCCAGGACCTCGCCCAGCTGAGCGACCACGACCTCACGGCGCTGCGCCGGTACATGCAGATTGTCTTTCAGGACCCGATAGGCGCCTTGAACCCGCGCCATACGGTTGGCCAGCTCATCGGGGAGCCGCTGCGCGTCCACGACTTGGTCCCACGCAGCCTGCGGCGCCAGCGGGTCGAGCAATTGCTCGACCTTGTCGGCCTGCCGGCGGACGCTGTATCGCGTTTCCCCCACGAGTTCAGCGGTGGCCAATGCCAACGTATCGGCATAGCCCGCGCAATCGCAGTGGAACCGAGCCTCGTCGTGCTCGACGAACCCGTCTCTGCGCTCGATGTTTCTGTCCAGGCGCAAATCCTCCAGCTGCTCAGCGACCTGCAGGCGCGGCTCGGTCTCTCGTACCTGTTCATCGCCCACGACCTCGCCGTAGTCGGCCAGATGAGCGACCGCGTGGCGGTCATGTACCTGGGCAAGATCGTCGAGATAGCCGAACGTGACTCGCTCTATGCCCGCCCCTATCATCCCTATACACAAGCTCTTTTCTCAGCTGTACCGATCCCGGACCCGAGGCTCAGCCGCGAGCACCGCCGGGTGGTCGTCTCGGGTGAGGTGCCCAGTTCGTTAGAACCTCCTTCAGGTTGCAGGTTCCGCACGCGCTGCCCGCTCGCCCAGCACAGGTGCGCCACCGAAGAGCCCCTCCTCGGCCCAGTGGCCGACGGGCATTTTGTCGCCTGCCATTTCGCCGAAGAGGCAGTGAAAAGGGACCTGTTCGGGACGCTGGAGACGGTACAGCTGGCCGGCGCGACTGGCGCCGAGTGATACAGCTCGCCGAGGCGCTCTGGTCGCCGCAGCCTTCGCGCCTGAGCCGTTTGTGCCGCCAGGCTGGCGTGGTCCATGCGGTTGGCGGCCTCCCGGTGGGCGGCGCCGGCTCGCCTCCTGGCGAACGGCCCTGGGACTACATGCCGCTCCTGCGGCTCCAGCAGGACTACCGGGCTGCCGGCTACGAACTGGCCGTGATCGAGGCTCGCCCGCCGCTCAACTTGGCCAAGCGCGGACTGCCCGGCCGCGACGAGGAAATCGACGCCGTATGCAAGCTGATCGAGAACATGGGCAGGTTGAGGATCCCCGTATGGTGCTACGAGTGGATGACCGACTTCAACTGGCTGCGTACTGCGACGGCGGTGCCCGGCCGAGGCGGGTCGCTCGTGAGCGGGTTCGACGCTGCCTTGCTGGCAGACGCACCGCCGACCGAGCTCGGGCCGATCAGCGAGGAAAAGCTCTGGGAGACCCTCGACTATTTCCTCCGCCGCGTCATCCCCGTCGCCGAGAAGGCCGGTGTGCGCCTTGCGATGCACCCTGACGACCCGCCGATCTCGCCCGTGCGGGGGGTGGGGCGGATAATGCGCAGCGTCGAGAACTACCAGCGGCTCGTGGACCTGGTCCCGAGCGACTGCAACGGGATCACGCTCTGCCAGGGCAACTTCACCCTCATGAGCACCGACCTCCCGGCGGTGATCCGGCATTTTGGAGGGCAGGGGAAGATCTTTTTCGTGCACTTTCGCGACGTTAGGGGCACGCCCGCAAACTTCGTGGAGACCTGGCACGGCGAGGGCCAAACGGACCTGGTCGCGTGCATGCAAGCCTACAAGGAAGTCGGGTTCCATGGCCCCCTGCGGCCCGACCATGTGCCGACTGTCGACGGCGACAGCAACGACAACCCGGGGTACTCCGACTACGGCCGTCTTTACGCGCTCGGCTACATCCAGGCCCTCTGCGACACGGTCTGGCACAGCTGATGCGCTCTTGGTCCCGCCTGCAACCGGCCCCGGAGGAACTCGAGGCGCTCACCGCCTTGAACCCTTTCGGCCGCTCCCGCGACGGGCGTCCCCGCGTCCCGGACGAAATCCTCGACCGCATCGCACGGGCAACCACCGAACAAGCCTGGAAGGTGCTGCAGGACCACGGCTACCCGCTCCAGTTCGAGGGCGGGTGGCGCGAGACCCACCCGGGGAGGGTCACGGTGGGCAGGGCGTACACCGCGCAGTTCGTCCCGTTCCGGCCCGACTTTCACGCCTTCGTTCACGAGACGGGCACCACCGAGGGGCGAGGTACGAGCGGTGGCCAGAACTCTTGGGTTATCGAGGGCCTCGGCCCTCGAGACGTAATGGTTGTCGATATTTTCGGCAAGGTGAAAGATGGCACCGTGATCGGTGACAACCTGGGCACGGCGGTAAAGGTACGCACGGGGGCCGGCGCCATCATCGACGGCGGCATCCGGGATTACCAGGGCCTCACTGAACTTGACGGCGTGAACATCTACTTCCGGGGCACGGACCCGAGCGCGATCGCCGATGTGACGTTGGCGGGCATCAACATCCCCGTACGGATAGGGCAAATGACCGTGCTCCCGGGCGACGTCGTCCTCGGCACACCCACGGGCGTAATCGCCATCCCTCCCCATCTCGCCGAACAGGTGGCGCACCACGCCGAGGACACCGCGGTGCGCGACGAGTTCGGAAAGCTCCGCCTGGCCGAAGGCAGGTACACGAGCGGCGAGATCGACGTGGCAGTGTGGCGCGCCGACATCGAGGCCGATTTTGCCGCCTGGAGGCAGCGCTAGTGCAACTACCGCCAACCTCGAGGCGGCGCTAGGGTGGCGAGCGGACCGCGTCGCGAGGTCGTGGTCGTAACCGGGGCAGCCAGCGGGATCGGTGCCGCCTTGGCTGCGGCCTTGTCGCGCGACTGGGCCGTCGTGGCCTGCGACCTGCCCCACAGGCTCGCCGAGATGGCCTCGCTCGAGGACGCGAACGGGGTCGTCGCGGTCGGCGCAGACGTGACCAAGCCTGACGACGTCGACCGGTTGTTCGACGTGGCCGCCCGAGCGGGCGCGTTGCGCGGAGCGGTCAGCTGCGCCGGCGAGCTGGCCTGGGCATACCCGAGCGAGACCGCACCCGAAGTGTTCGACCATCTCGTGGCCATCAATATGAAGGGGAATTTCCTCGTCATGCGGGCAGCCCAGCTGGCATTGTCGAAGCAGGGCACTCCGGGGTCGGTGGTGGTCGTCAGCTCCATCAACGCGGTCATCGGGCTGCCCGCCCAAGCCGTTTACTCGGCGGCCAAGGCGGCGGTCAATTCGCTCGTCACCGCCGCCGCGGTCGAAGGCGGCCCTTACGGCATCCGGGTAAATGCCATCGCCCCGGGCTCGACCCGCACCGCCATGAACCCGTACGCCGGGGACGACCCGGCAGAAAACCTCGGCATCCCGCTGCGCCGTGTCGGCCAACCCACTGACATGGTCGGGCCTGTGCGCTTCCTGCTATCGGACGACTCGGCCTACGTGACCGGCTGCGTGCTCACCGTGGACGGAGGCCTGATGCACATGCGAGGCCAGTCCCAGAGCGTTCACCACGAACCCATGGTGCCGTCCGCCAACCGGCTGACGGGCAAGTAATCGCGTTCGTAGGGGAACCGTTTGGCGGCCTGCTCGTCTATGTCGGCACCGAGCCCGGGCGCATTACCGGGCTGCAGGTACCCGTCCTCGACCGACCATTGGTAGCTGAACACCTCGCGCGCCTGCTCGGGGTGCGGCGCGTACTCCTGGACCGCCACGTTGTGGGTGGCGATATCGAAATGCGCTGCGGCCGCCATTGTCACGGGGGACAGGTCGGCCGCCCCGTGCGGGCCGAGCCGCACGCGGTAGATCTCAGCGAAAGCAGCCACCTTGCGCATGTGGCTGATGCCACCGCCGTGCACGATGCTCATACGCAGATAATCGATCAGCTGCTCACGGACCAGTTGCTCGCAATCGTAAACGGTATTGAACACTTCGCCCACCGCGAGCGGGGTCGTGGTGTGCTGGCGGATTATCCTGAAGGCCGCCTGCAGCTCGGCCGGCACCGCGTCTTCCAACCAGAACAGCCTGAACTCTTCTAGGCGTCGGCCCAGGTCGCCCGCCTCTATCGGAGTGAGCCGGTGGTGGACATCGTGCAGCAGGTGCAGGTCGTCACCGGCCGCCTCGCGCGCCGATGCGAACAATTTGGGCACGAACCGGAGGTAGGCGCTCGTGTCCCAACCGCTTTCGACGAAAGGAAGCCTCGGGTCTGGGGGCTCTTTGGACCGGGGGATACTGTACATCTCGTCCATACCCGGGGCGAGGCACTGCACCCGGATGGCTTTGTACCCCGCGGCCTGCAGGTCTGCCAGCTTGGCCAAGGTCTCGCCGACCGTGCGGCCGGTTGCGTGGGAGTAGACCATGGTGCCGGTCCGCGAGCGGCCACCCAACAAGTCCCAAAGCGGCGTGCCGAGCACTTTGCCCTTGATGTCCCAGAGGGCGACATCGACGGCGGCGATCGCTGCCATCGTGACAGGCCCCCGGCGCCAGTAGGCGCCCTTGTAGAGCATCTGCCAAATGTCCTCGATATCTGCCGGGTCGCGGCCGATGACGAGCGGTAAAGCGTGCTTTTCCAGGTACGCGGCAACAGCGAGCTCACGTCCATTGAGCGTGGCGTCGCCGACACCATGCACCCCCTGGTCGGTCTCCAGCTTCACCGTCACGTAGTTCCGTCCCGGCGAGCTGACGATCACCTTGGCTGCAGTGACGTGCATAACGCGACCTCCTCCGGCCGCACAGGGCCGGTCCTCACGTGGCTTGGCTCTCCCGGCGCCAACTGTGGCGCGGGGTGAACCCGAGCAACCGACGCGCCTTCTCGATCGACCATACCGGCGCCGTACCCTCGATCGCCGCGCGGATCTCGGTCGTGGGGTGGTAGCGCCGGAGCAGTTCGACGGTCGCGACTTCGCACAAAGTGTCAGCCGCGCCAACGTTGACCACCTCACAACCCGAGATATCTGCGTGCACTCCGAGCACGAAAGCCGACGCGACGTCATCGTGGTAGATATATGCCCAGAGCTCCCTCACGTCGACCTCCGTGCCGGGGTCCCTGCGCAGGGCGGCGATCCGCTCGGCGCGGCGAACGGCATCGAACACTCCGGGGAACCGCAGCATGACGACCGTCGTCCCGGCGCGGCGGTGGAACATTTCGCCCGTGCGCTCGGTAACTTCCTTCGACAACCCATAGGCATCAGCCGGGAACAGAGGGTGCTCCTCGTCGACAGGCGCGTACAGCGGCGAAAAGACTCTTGGGCCCCACGACATACCCAGGGCGGACAGGCTGGAGGCGAGCACCGCCCGACCGCCTCCTGCGTCGGTGAAGGCCTGGAGCACGTTGAAGGTGGAAACGACATTGACCCGGAACACTTCTTCGGCGACGTCCTGCCTGGGCGAGGGGATCGCGGCCAAGTGGACCAGCGCATCGCAGCCGGCGCTGAGAGAACGGGTGCGCTCGATTTCGAGCAGGTCAACCTGATGGGCCGTAACACCCTCGGGGACGGCCTGCTCCCCGAGCGGGGCCCGGTCGATAGCCACGACCTCGTCGCCCCGCGCGACTAGCTGGTCGACCACGTGGCGGCCGATCCGCCCCCGGGCGCCGGTTACTAGGACGCGCATTGCCAGGTCACTTGGTGCTCGCCCGCGCCAACCCACCGGTCGCGCCCGCCACCGTCCGGCGCGCCCGCAGCAGCGCCCGCCCAAGCGCCAGAAGCAGCGGCAGCAGCAGCGCCAGCAGAAAACGCCCGGTCGCCATCGTCCACGGCGACCTCGCCGGCAATGGAGCACCTCATGCCTGGTGGTACGACGGCTCTGCCGACCACCCTTGCCTCTCCCTCCCAGGCCCAGCCGAGCTCCAGCCGTCCGGCGGGTGCATCGAAGGCGAACTCGGCATGGCGTAACCGGCGCGAAAGAGCCGGGGCAAAACGGATTTCGGAAAGCCCGGCCACCCCGGGCGCGGGGCGTAGGCCGCAAACCCCCTCCACTAACCAGGCCAACATCGAGCTCATCGCATAGTGGTTGAACGAGTTCATCTCCGGAGTTGCCGGCCGCCCCTCGGTATCGAGGCCGTCCCAGCGTTCCCAAACCGACGTGGCGCCCATGGCCACCATGAAGCCAAGGGAGGGAGGGCTTTTTCGGAACAGTAGCTCGTACGCAAGGCCGGCATGGCCGGCGCGCTCGAGGGCGGGCAGAAGGTAGGCGCTCCCGCAGAAGCCGGTCTCCAAGCGCCGGCCGGCACGGACCACCATACCTGCGAGGCGCTCGCCCGCCGCGGCCGCCAGCTCGCCATCGAGCATGCCGAAAACAAGGGGCAAGACATAGCCGGTCTGTGTCTCGGGCGCGGCGCCCGAACGCGTACGGTCCTCCCCTGGCAGCCCAGCCTCCCCTGGCGCCCCAGCCTCCCCTGGCGCCCCAGCCTCCCCTGGCGCCCCAGCCTCCCCTAGCAGCCCAACCAC
The DNA here is from genome assembly GCA_035503975.1 of Acidimicrobiales bacterium. GTDB lineage: Bacteria > Actinomycetota > Acidimicrobiia > Acidimicrobiales > Palsa-688 > DATJMJ01. The sequence goes on from DATJST010000130.1 coordinate 34,388, forward strand.
CCCCGGCAGCCCAGCCTCACACGGGGCTGGCGCCGCCATTGCGGGGTCGCTCACTCGCCCAGTTCCGTCGTCGACGTAGTGGGCACGGAAGGCGTTGCGCACGGCGGCAGCCCGTTCCATTAGCCAAGCCGCCGCTCGCGGCTGGCCGAGGAGCTCGGCCACCTGAGCTGCAACCCGGGTAGACCGGTACAACCAGCAAGTGGAGAACAGGTCGTGCGAAGTGTCCGGGCCCGCCGGCACCCAGTCGCCGTAGTCATTGCCGCGGCCGTGGCGCCAGATACCGTCGGGGTTCTGGCCGTGGACCAATCTCAAGTGTTCGTACATGGCGGGGAACATCTCCTCGAGCTGTCGCCGGCCGCCGTAGCGTTCGTACATGAGCCACGGCAGCAGCACCCCAGCGTCGGCCCAAGCGGGCGCGCCCGCCTCGAAGGAACGACCGGGCCAGCGCGACGAGGGGCGGGGTGCCACGTCGGCGAAACCCCCCGCGGGGGTGCGTGCGTCAAGGATGTCGGTACACCATTTAGCCATGAACGCGCCGATGTCGTAGGTGTAGGCGGCGATCGGGGCAAACAGCAAAGCGTCGGCCATCCAGCCCATCCGTTCGTCGCGCTGGGGGCAGTCCGTGGGGATCTCGACAAAGTTCGCCTGCAGGGAAGTGACCATCAACTCGTAGATCTGTTCCAACAAGGGTTCTGAGCACGAGAACCAACCTGTCCGGCGCAGGTCGGTGCCCACCGTGACGCTGTGCGCGGCGATGAGTTGCTCGCGAGCGGTGAGGCCCATCACCTCGGCGTAGCGCCAACCGCGGTACGAGAAGGCCGGCGCCAGCTCTTCGGGCCCCTGCCCGGAACAAACAAAACTGTCCGTGCAGCGTGCCGAGCGCAGGTTGTCGCGATATAGCCGCCCGTCGGGGTCGAGGATTTCGCCGTACCGCACCTCGAGAACCTGACCCGGCTGGGCGTCAGCGCGGAGGCGCAGGAACCCGGTGCGGTTGCGGCCGCTGTCGACGAGCGCAGCCGCGTCCGGGCGCCAGGTAACCCGGGCCGGGGTCACGTCAATAACCCTTAGCGGTGCTGCTCGTTCGGCGACCAGGACGCCGGCGGTGCCGAGTGCCCGCTCGACAGGCTCCCAGGGGCCGCCCGGGCCCGCAGGCGCGGACCAGTCGGTCGGCAGCAGGCGACGGTCCCATTGCTCACCGTCGTAGAGGTCAGTTGACAAGATCGCCGATCGAGCCCATTCCCAGCTCTCATCGGTGAGGACGGCCATCAGGTCCCCGCTCCCCAGGTCGAGCTCGAGCTGGCAGAGCAGTTCAGGGACGGGCACGGGTTCCCCCGTCCCGGCGTTCACTTGGGACGAGATGCGCCCCCCGTACCACCCCGGCGCCACCACGGCCCCGATGACGTTGTCACCCAGACTGAGGTGTCGGGCGACATCTACGACCTGGTACTGGGCGCGACGCCGGTAGTCGGTCCAGCCCGGGCGCATGAGGTCGGCGCTCACCGGGGCGCCGTTCACATAGAGCGCGTAGCTGCCGAGGGCGCTGGCATAGGCTGTCGCCCGCCGGGGAGCCGAGCCGAGGTGGAACCGCCGGCGCAGCAAGTAAGCGGAGCGCCATTGCCCGCTGTCCGCCGACGGCGGCCGCGCGACCCACGACGCCCGCCAATCTCGAGGCTGCAAGAGGCCGATCTCAAAAACAGCAGGGGGGCTCCAGGCACTGCTCATGCCTTCGCCAGCACGGACGCGCACAGACCAGCGCCGCCTCGCCCGCGAAGCGAGGTCGGGGCCGACGTAGCCAGCGCACGGCTGCCGAGACTCGACCCAACCGCTGTCCCAGCCCGTTTGCCCCGCGTCTTGCGCCACGTCCTCGGGCACCACTGTGAGCTGATATGCGAGCTGGACCGCGTCGCCTGCGGCCTTGGGCAGCCGCCAAGTGAAGATCGGGTGGGCCGTGCCAACCAGCGCCGGCGAGCCAAGCTGCTCGCAGCGAAGGAACTCCGGGCTCCAAGGAAGCGTCGCTTCGAGGACCATAGCTCACGATGATGCCCGACAGCGGCCGCGAAGATTAAAGTGCCCTGCACGGCCCCCGGGCCCGGCGCGGCCGGGCGGGTGCGCCGGACATCGCAGCGACGTACGGAGAGGAGGCCGGCAACGGCACAGGGCAACGCCATCTGGGGCGACGATTGGCAAGAGGTCCGGGATCTTTGGATGCTCGACCCGGAGGTGGCGCACTGCAACCACGGCTCCTTCGGCGCCGTCCCGGCTCCGGTTATGGCCGCGCAGGACAAGCTGCGCGCCTTCATGGCGACCAACCCAATGAAATGGTGGCACCGCGAACTTCCTCAACTAGTCACCGCTGCGCGGGCCGAGGTGGCCCGCTTCATCGGAGCCCAGCCCGATGAGGTCGCCCTCGTCAACAACGTAAGCGCCGGCGTCTCCGCCATCGTCGAGTCGCTGGACCTCGAGGCGGGCGACGAAGTGTTGTCCACCAACCACATTTACGGCGCCGTGGGCTGGGCGCTCGACCGGCTCTGTGCCCGCACGGGAGCAACCAGGGTGGTCGCCGAGGTGCCCGTCGAGAGCACGAACGCCGATGTTGCCGACATGTTCGCGAAGCACTGCTCGGAGAGGACCCGGCTGGTGCTGGTGGACCAGGTCACTTCGCCTACGGCGAGGCGCTTCCCAGTCATGGAGGTGGCCAGCATCGCCCATGACTTCAACGCAGCGGTGATCGTCGACGGTGCGCACGCCCCGGGCATGCTGCCGCTCGATGTCCCTGCTCTCGGGGCTGACTTCTGGACCGGCAACCTCCACAAATGGGCCTGCACCCCCGCAGGTACGGGAGCTCTTTGGGTCGCACCCGAGTGGCGGCCGCAGATGCGTTCCCTGATCGTCTCTTGGGGCGAGCAAGAGCCCTTCCCGGGGCCGTTCGACCGGGTCGGGACCGACGACCTCACCGCCTGGCTGGCCGCCCCGAAATCCCTCGAGCTACTGGGCGGGCTCGGCTGGGACCGCATCCGTAGGCACAACGAGGCCCTAGTGCTTTGGGCACAGGCCACCGTGGCCGACGCCCTCGGCGTGCCTGATGGCGACCTTCGCCACGACCCGGGGGTGAGCATGGCCGTTGTCCGGTTCCCCCCAGGCCGGGCCGACACTAGAGAGCAATGCCAGGCACTGCAGGACGCTATGGCGAGCCGGGGGGTCGAAATGGCGATCGGCTGCTGGAACGGTCGCGGCGGTGCCCGTCTGTCCGCCCAGGCCTACAACTGTCCCGCCGACTACGAGCGAATGGCGCTCGGCCTGCGTGAGCTAATGGCCATTTGAGACGCCCACTTCGGAGAACGGCGGGGTGTCGTAGCTGGCGCCGTAGGGCGCGTCCGGCCGGGTGAACTCGCCCATCAGGGCGCGCCGCAATGGCGTGGTGCGCTCGAGGAACTCCACCGAGTTCGCGAAGCGATCGGCGCTGCGGACCCAGGGCGGGCTGTAGATGTAATGGGCCGTGTAGCGGTCACGGTCGCCGTTGTGCGTGTACGTACGGTGCCAAACCGCGTTGTGGAACACCAGCACCGACCCGGCCCGGGCGCAGATCACGTGCCCGATCGGGACTTCGTCGCGCGAGTCGATGACTTCTTGGGGCATGTGGACCTGGGCCCGGTGGCTCCCCGGCACGAGCTCCATGTTGCCGGTACCGGGCTCAGTCTGGTCGGTCAACAGGAACGACGCCCTGAGCTGGATCAGTGGCGTTGGGTACCCGAGCTGCTGGTAGTCAAAAGCGCGCGAGCCGTCCTGGTGCCAGCCGCCAACACCGGCATGGCCCGGCTGCATGGTGTTCCAGCACGCCTGCAGCACGAAGCGGTCGCCGTAAAGGCCGCGGATCTTGGGGAGGACGGCGGGGTGGTCGATGAGACGCTCGAGCGCCGGTTCCGACTCGTAGCCGCGCCCTAACTGGCCGAAGCTGCGGTCCCGTCCGGCGTGCATCCGTTCGCAGGCGGCGTAGCACTCGGCGACCTCGTCCGCGCCAAGGACGTCGGGTATCACGAAATAACCCCACGACTCGAAAATGAAACGATCGAGCGCCGTGAGCTCGCCAGGCTTGACTTCGGGGCTCAGCATGGGCGAAATCTTACCCACGCCGCGGCCGCCTTGCCTCGGTGCCCCCACCGGGGGCGCGAGCAAACGCGGGTAAAGCGGGGGCTGGCTCAGGCCCGGCCCAGGTAGCCCTCGGTCTGGAGGTGCAGGATAACTTGCTGGGCGGCCGCCTCGGCGCTGAGGGTAGAGGTGTCGATGCGCACCTCGGCGCGCTCAGGCACCTCATAGGGGTCGGAAATACCAGTGAACTCCTTGACCAAGCCGGCGCGAGCCTTGGCGTAGAGCCCCTTGCGGTCACGGCTCTCGCATACCTCCAGCGGCGTGGAGACGTGGACGAGCACGAAACCGCCGGTGGGCTCGACCATCTCGCGCACCTCCTGGCGCACTGCCTCGTAGGGGGCTATGGGCGCACAGATGGCGATCCCCCCGTTTTTGGTGATCTCGGATGCGACCCAGCCGATGCGGTGGATGTTCAGGTCCCGGTGCTCCTTGGAGAAACCCAGCTCGGACGACAGGTGCTTGCGCACGACGTCGCCGTCGAGCAGGGTAACGGGGCGGCCGCCTTCCTCCAGCAACTTGGTGAGCAGGATGCTCGCCACAGTGGACTTACCGGCGCCGGACAGCCCGGTGAAGAAGACGGTGAAACCCTGCTTGGCCCGGGGCGGGTAACTCCGCCTCAGCTCGGTGGCCACTTCGGGATAGGTGAACCACGACGGGATCTCGCGGCCCTCGGCCAAGCGCCGACGCAGTTCCGTCCCTGAGATGTCCAAGGTGCGGCTACCGGCGGGCACCTCGTCCACGGGCATGTACTCGTCGCGGTCCTCCACGTAGACCATTTGTTGGAAAGGCACTACGCCCACGCCGAGCTCGCCCG
>DATJST010000131.1:0-6154 GCA_035503975.1 Acidimicrobiales bacterium
TGGTGGAAATGTTGCATCGATCGATTCGCCGAGTCAAGGTGGCAGAATGCGCGGGGCGCGCCGCGCTTCCGGTGCGCGACCGATCGATTCATATCCGCCTGCGCCCAGAAGTGGAGGCAGTCATCGAAGTCAGCGCCGAACGAGGTCTACGCGAGCGGTTCTGAATGGAAATTTCTGAGGTAACACCGTACATAATGCTCGTGCGGGCCCGCGCCAGCCACACTCGAGGCGAGTTTCGTGAAGTTCAGACCAGAGCTTGGCGATACTCGCCTGGTTGAGTCTCGGGCCAGTCCCGCCGGAATGCTCTCTCGGAGCGCAACCGGGCGAGGTCCCTGGCCGGAACGTTGCTAGGCGGCGTGGAGCACCTCGTACGTGAGGAAGGCGAGGCCTTCCCCGATGGTCCTGGCACCGACGAGGTGTAGGGGCTTCTTGTCCCTGGTCTCCCCAAAGAGGCGCTCGCCGGCGCCGAGCACTACCGGGAAGACGACAAGCCTGAGCTCGTCGACGAGGTCGTGCTCTACCAGCGTGCGGATGAGCCCGGAGCTCGCATAGACGAGGATCTCGCCTCTTATTTCGTGCTTAAGCTTCGCCACCTCGTTCACGACATCGGCTCTCAGCACCGTCGAGTTGGACCACTTGGGCTCATCGAGCGTGGAGGACACGACGTATTTCGGCAGGCTGTTCAGCTTGTCCGCCCATGCGCCCGTCCGGTCGAGCCAGCGCGTGGCGAACCACTCCTCGCTCCGCCGCCCGAGGAGCAGGGCCTCGGCGTGCAGTGCTTCTTCGGCCTCGACCTTGGCCCACTCTGCCAGGTCCTTGCCCCCGTACTGGTTGAACCAGCCTCCGAGGCCGAAGCCCTCCTGGCCGTCTGGGTCCTGGATGACCCCGTCCAGGGTGATGTTGGTGGTGACAATGATCTTGCCCATGACGCTTCTCCTTTCGTTCGTCTTGCCAGCGTCAGCGATGTAGGCACCGCGGGGCCGGGAAAATGGGCGCTCGCCGGCCGCCCAGTTCGACCCCCGGCTGGTGTCTGTACTGGGATGGAGTTGCGACAAGCTGCAGGGAGGAGCCATCACGTTGAGCGAGGTGACAGCACTGCTGATGGACCAGGCACGGGCGGGGGACGGCCAGGCTTTCAAAGAGCTGACCGAGCCCTACCGCCGGGAGCTCTTGGTGCACTGCTACCGGATGCTGGGCTCCTTCCAGGACGCCGAGGACGCCCTGCAGGACACGTTGCTGGCGGCTTGGCAAGGCTTGGCGCACTTCGAAGAGCGCTCGTCGCTGCGCACCTGGCTCTACCGGGTCGCCACCAACCGCTGCCTGAACGCGCGTCGCTCAGCCAGCCGGCGCCCGGCCAAGGAGTGGGACGTGCCCGGAGTTGAGCCCCCCGAGCCGACCCGCCTCGGCGAAGTGGTCTGGCTGGAGCCGTACCCCGACACGCTCCTCCAGGGCGCAGTTGGCGTGCCGCTAGGCCCAGAGGCCCGCTACGAGCAGGCCGAGTCCGTATCCCTCGCGTTCGTGACCGCCCTGCAGATGCTCCCCCCTCGTCAGGTCGCAGTGCTGGTCCTACGTGACGTGCTCGGCTTCCGCGCCGAGGAGGTCGCCGACATGCTCGGCTCGAGCCTCGACTCGGTCAACAGCGCCCTCACGCGCGCCAGGGCCACCCTGGAGCGCCGCCTGCCGGCGACGGGCGACCGGGAGCCGCCCCCGGCGCCCGGCTCGTCGGCCGAGGGTGCCATCGTGGAAAGCTTTGTATCTGCCTGGGAATCGGCGGACCTCGACGCGCTCGTCAGCCTCCTAACCGACGACGTCTTCATATCGATGCCACCGATGCCGTTCGAATACCAGGGCCGGGACCTGGTGGCCCGCTTCTGTGCCAACATCTTCGACGCCGGCCGACGGTTCGATCTCGCACCAACGCGTGCGAACGGCCAGCCCGCTTTCGGTGTCTACCTTCGGAGCCCGGCCGGAACCAGCCATGGGGTCGGCCTGTACGTAGTGACCCTTGCCGGCGGGCGCATCTGTGCCATGACACGCTTCGAGAACAGCGTGCTCCCCTCCTTCGGGCTGCCTCGGTCGCTCCCTGCCCGCTAGCCAACTCTTGTCAGGGCTCTTGGCCTTCCTCCGCTGGCTTTCAGTGCGAGCAACAACGGAGAACCCTCCGGGGCCGGTCGAGTGGGGTGGTAAGGAGCCGGCGCGATGCGCCCCGATCCTCCAATTAATTTAGGTGCGGCCGGAAACAGCTTAGGTGTCAACGAGAATCGACGCGTCCCGACGGCTACGGGCGCTCCGACTTGGGCCAACTTCGCCTGATCTACAGCGTAGATCTAGGGCGCGTATTCTTCCGAGGGGACCCGGTGTTCTGTGCCGGCGCCGAGCGATAGCGGCGTACTGGGCTTGATTTCCGAGAGCCGATTACGCGATTGTCAAGTTCTCGGGGAGATTTTCTCGGGAAGCGACCATAACTACCGGTTCTGAGGCATTCGCGTGCGCCCAAAGTGCTGGATTGGCCGTGGGTGGCTACGGTGGCCGCGTGCTGTTCGCAGATGGGTGAGGTCAAAGCTGCACTCCGCAGGTCTTGGTGGCGTGCATGAACGTCGGCGACTGCACCTGGTACGTGCCGTTGATGAGAAAGTACATCCCCTGGCCCAGCGTGAACTCCGTCTGGTTAGGGTCAGGTGCGGTCGCTAGCGGGTCCGGGAACTGCGGGAACCCGTGCTCGCGCATGCATTGGGCGAACCTGAGCGCAAAGCGGAGTTGGGCGGCTGTGGGCGGGGGGGGACCGCCGCCCTCGCCGGCCGGCGCGTACTTCTGACAGACGTTGTATGCCCTCAGGAAGGTGGTCGAGTTCGGATTGACCTGGTGGATTGATTGCGGCCGTCCGTTGCCGCTCGGATCGGGGTAATTGGTTACGCCGTTCGAACGCATGCAGTTGGCGAACCTGAGCGCACCAGCAAGAGGGGCCTGCGGTGCCGAGCTGGGGCTTGTTGTCGTTGTCGAGCCGAGGCCCGCGACGCCCTTCGAGGGCGACCCGCCGCACGCGGCCAGCGACACTGCGACGACAAACAGCACCACGGCCAGGGGACCGACGGCTCGCCACCATGGAGCGGTTCGCTTCCTCCCCTCCGGTGGGTGCTGCGTGGGTATGGTCCGGCCACTTCCCTTCATCATCGTCACCAGCTCTACTAAGGGACTTTACAGAGGCGAGCCGGTAACAGGCGAGTCACAGGCGACTGACCAAAACCGCGGAGGTCTCCTCAACCACAAAATCACTAAGACCAGAAACAGACAGTCAGTTCTTGAGCGGGATGTTGATGCTGAGGAGTGGCGCTGGGGCGCGCCGAGCGACGGCTACGCGAGTGGCCACTAGCCCAAAGTACTGAGCTAGCAAGGGACATAATTCCCGGAGGACCGTCCGTATGGCACACATCAATCGGCTGACGCGATACCTCCATTTCCAGGGTGTCATCGCTCCTCCGGACCCTCTATTGGCCATGGGCAAATGCCGTCGATGAACTGAATGACTTCTCTGCCTGCATCGTCGAATCCAAGGACCCGTGCGGCGCCGTCAAACCCGACTCGCTCAATATGGCGCAGTACTTCAGGGACAGCAGCCGGCCAAGACCCTACGTGGCGTCGGACTGTGCGCCCGACGACGGTGGCGGAGGACAACGCGCCGCCGTCCAGGGCCACCTCACGAGGCGCCTCCGTCGTCTTTGGCGCCCACCCGGCCCACCTTAGACGGGTGGCGCCGCCAGCAGGCGCGGCCAGAACATCCGTTATAAAGCTCGATAATTTCGATGACGTAGCTGGCGCGAGCCGAGCATATCGACGGACAGTTTGCATCAGCCGTCGCGACCATCCGCAGGCGATGGTCGGCGGCGCGAAGCCCCGGCCGCAGCGTTAGTTCGCCCGTTGCTACCCGTGCGCCGGCGGCGGAGCGTCAGCCAACGCGGTTGCGCCGCAAGTGGCGGCCAGCGAGGCGGCCCGTGAACTCGCCGTCGCGCACCACCACAGACCCGTTGACGAGCACGGCGCGCACGCCGGTGGCGTACCGGTGGGGCTGCTCGTAGGTGGCCCGGTCGACGATCGCGTCAGGGTCGAACACGACCACGTCGGCGAAGCACCCCTCGACCAGCCGTCCCCGGCCGGAGAGCCCGAGGTTGGCCGCCGGCAGGGCGCTCAGCCGGCGCACTGCCTCAGAGAGGCTGCAGACGCCGCGCTCGCGCACGTAGTGGCCGAGGAAGCGGGCAAAGCAGCCGTAGGCGCGGGGATGGGTCGGCTCGTCAGACCATGGGGGCTCCGCGGCCCCCGAGCGGGCGTCGGAACCGAGCGAAACCCAGCCCAGGCGCATCACCTTCTCTACGTTGTCTTCCGACATCATAAAGAAAGCGCACATAATGCTACCCCTGACGTCCGGGGCGGACTCGACGAGGCGGGCCACCGCCTCGGGGGGGTCGGTGCCGAGCTCGGCCGCCACCTCGCTGAGGCGCTTGCCCGCGAAGTGGCGGTACGGGCCGGTAGCGTGCAGGACAAGGATCCCATCGGGGCCACCGCAACCGAGGTACATGTTCTCCCAGCTGTCGTCCGGCGTTACCATGGCGGACTTGGCCGCCGCGCGGCCTGCGGGGTCGGCTAGACGCCGCCGCAGCGCCTCGTAGCCGCCGTCGTGCATGTAGGGCGGGAAGCACACCTGCAAGTTGGTCTCGCCGGCGATGTAGGGGTAGGCGTCGGCGGTGATGGCCGCGCCCGAGGCGCGCGCCTTTTCGATGAGCTCAATGGCGCTGTCGAAACGCGGCCAGTTATCACGCCCGATGGCCTTCAGATGAAAAACCTCCGCTGGCAGGCCGGCGCGCTCGCTGATCTCGAGCAGCTCGGCGAGCGCCTCGAGCAGCCGGTCGCCCTCGCTGCGCAGGTGCGAGATGTAGCTGCCGCCATGGGCGGCCGCGACGCGGCACAGCTCGACCAGCTCCTCGGTCGAGGCGTAGGTGCCGGGAGGGTATATGAGCGCGGAGCCGACCCCGAGCGCGCCGTCGGCCATCTCCTCGTCCACGAGGCGGCACATCGCCTCGAGCTCGCGCTCGCTGGCGGGGCGCTGACCGGAGCCGATGACGTGCTCGCGCACCGTCGTCGCCCCGACGAACGAGCACACGTTCTGGGAGGTCCCGCGCCGCTCGAGCAGGGCGAGGAACTCCGAGAGCCGTTCCCACGAGACGTCGAGGCCGAGCCTCGAGAGGCGCTGGCCCAGCGCGACTCGCATCTCGCCATTTAACGGGCCCATCGAGTCGCCCTCTCCGAAGGCCTGGGTGGTCACCCCCTGCAAGAGCTCGCCGAGCGACCGCGGGTCTTTGAGGATGCTGAAGTAGGAGTGGCTGAGCGGGTTGATAAAACCGGGGGCGACCGCCATGCCGGCGGCGTCGATGACCTCGCCGGCGTCGCCCTCGCCGGCCAGGTCCCCGATCACGGCGACCCGGTCGCCGCGCACCCCGATGTCGGCTCGCCGTCCCGATCCTCCCGCGCCGTCGTAGACGGTACCGCCTGTGACGACGACGTCGAGCATCCTCCAGTCATATCAAACGGCTTCGACTGGGGAATGAGACGCACGAACGCCTAGGTTCCTCCAGCCTCTGGGGCTGGCAACATCTGACGGTGGCTTTGCGCGTCGCCGGGGGCCGCGGATCAAACTCAAATCGGGCCGGCGGGCCTACTTCACACCGCCCAGATTGCAGTATTATTTGCGGCTCGGAAAAGTTGTTCGTCGACAAAGAAGAGCTGCAGAACGACCCGGATTTATGGACTAGTCGAATCTCGGCCGTGCCCGGTCAGAAAAGCACGCATAAAGACCAGATCTGGGAGGGCTAACCAGTCGCAAGCGACTGGTTAGCATTGCCTCCACCGGTTACGTGCGGGTCACCTCGTCCCCCACGGTGCCAGTCTCCGGTCACAGCTGGGTGAGATATCCACTCGACAGGGTCACCGATCCAGCGCAAGTGGCCCCTGGCTGCCCCCAGGGCGTTGGTGGAGTGGTTGGGCCGGTCACCCACCTTGGGACCAAGGACATTGGTGGCGCGAAAGCGACCTGGTACGGGGTGACCGTCGGTGCCCAGGCCCTCATCGCCGAGGTGAAGACCCAGGCGGGCCGGGCCAACTACCG
>DATJST010000132.1:0-3063 GCA_035503975.1 Acidimicrobiales bacterium
CGGTGAGCACAGGGAACACCAAGCGGATCACCGTCCCGTCGTTGTTGGGCGTGATCCCCAGATCCGACGACTGGACAGCCTTTTCAATGGCCTTGATGACTGATGGGCCCTTCTCGTACGGGGTGATCACGAGCATCCGAGCTTCGGGCACGTGCAGGCCGGCGATCTGCTGCAGCGGCACTTCAGCGCCGTAGTAGTCGACCCGGAGCTTCTCGACTAGAGCTGGTGCCGCCCGGCCGGTCCGGATGCTCCCGAACTCTCCTTTGGTGTGCTCGACGGCACGGACCATGTGGTCCCGGCACTCCTCGATCGCGGCGTCTACCAATGGATCTGCCATCAGTGGATAAGCGTACCTATCTGGCCGCCCCCCAAAGCGCGACCGAGGTTGCCCTCCTCCATGATGCTGAAGAACAAGATTGGTAGGGCATTTTCCTTGCACAAGGTGATGGCGGTGAGGTCAATGGCGCGCAGGTCCTTGTCGAGCACGGCGCTGTAACCGATCTCTGGGATTTCCACCGCAGTGGGGTCAAGCCTCGGGTCCGCGGTGTAAACCGCGCCGACGCCACCGTGGGTTCCCTTGAGGAGCACCTCGGCACCGATCTCGACGGCACGGAGCGCCCCGGCGGTGTCGGTAGTGAAGAAGGGGTTGCCCGTGCCGGCAGCGAAGATGACGGCCCGGCCTTTTTCGAGGTGGCGGATCGCACGCAAGCGTATGTAGGGCTCGGCGATCTCCGACATGCCGATCGCCGTCTGGACCCGTGTCTCCTGGCCCTCACGCTCGAGGGCGTCCCGGAGCGCGAGCGCGTTGATGACGGTGGCCAGCATGCCCATATAGTCGGCCGTCGCCCGGTCCATACCGGCTGCGGACCCGACCGCGCCTCGCCAGATGTTGCCGCCGCCAATTACCACCGCGATCTCGGTGCCGAACTCGGCGCGCCCGTCGGCTATCTCCTTGGCCAGGCGTTCGACGACCGGGACGTTGATTACCTCGTCGGCCGCCTCACTCGCCAAGGCCTCGCCCGAGACCTTGAGGACGACCCTTTTCCAGGTGCCTCTTCCCATCAACCGCCGATCACTACCTGGGCAAACCTCACAACCTGGGCGCTTCCGAGCACCTTGCCGACCACCTGGCTCTCGTCCTTGGCGTACGGTTGCTCGAGCAGTACCCCACCGGGCACCCGCTTGTACCAACCGTTCAGCTTGCCCTCGACGATCTTCGGCAGTGCGGCCTCGGGCTTGCCCTCGTTACGCGTGGCGGCCTCGAGCGTGGCCCGTTCGGCTTCGACCTCCGGAGCTGGGACGTCCTCGCGCCGCAGGTACCGAGGCTTGCCGAAGGCGATGTGGACAGCCAGGTCATGGGCGAGCTGCTGGTCCCCGCCGTGGAGCTCGACGATCACGCCGTTGACCCCGCGGTCGTTCTGCACGTGCAGGTAGGAGTCAACCACGTTGCCGGGAGCGGCCTGGAAGCGGATCACCTCACCCAGCTGGACGTTCTCCTTGGTGATTATGTTCAGGTCCTCGATCGCCGCCTTCCGTTGGTCCACCGCGTCCTCCCCCTCGGCGGCCACCAGGGCCGCGAGCTCGTTGACCAGGTTGACGAAATCAGGGCTTTTGGCCCCGAAGTCGGTTTCGGACCTCAGCTGCACGAGCGCGATCGCGTTGGCCGCCTTGTCGTAAGAGACGGCCACTGCACCCTCCGTGCTCTCACGGCCGGCGCGCTCGGCAGCCTTGCCCAATCCCCTTTCGCGGAGCCATTTGGCGGCTGCAGCCGAGTCGCCATCGCTTTCGGTCAGTGCTCTCTTGGCGTCCATCATGCCCGCGCCCGTGAGGTTGCGCAGGGCCTGGACGTCGTGGGCGGTGAACTCTGGCATTTGCTCTGAAGCTCCTAACTTTCAGCTCTCTTGGGCGGGCGCTTCGGCCGATGTGAGCTCGGGCTGAGGCGTCTCGGGCCCGGCTTCGGCCGGTTCGGGGGTACGGGCCACGGCTGGTACGGCGAGGGCGTCGCCGTTGGCCGCCGCGCCCTCCAGGTCAGGCACTTCCCCGGGCGTCGGCGCGTCCGATGTGCCCGGCGCGCCAGCAAGGCTGGGGGCGCCCTCAGCGTCGGGGGCAGCCTGAGCGTCGGGGGCAGCCTGAGCGTCGGGGGCGACCGCCGGCGCGGCGGGCGCGGTTGGCGTGGGCGCGACCATTGCGGCTGGGGTGGCGGGTGTGGCTGCGCTCGCGGTGGCTGCGGCTGGGGTGGGCGCGACCGGTGCGGCTGCGCTCGGGGTGCGCGCGACCGGTGCGGAGCTGTGGGGGCGTGGCGTCTGGGCAAGGGAGGTCACAGGCGCGGGCGCCGCGGCCCCGGGTTGGTTAACCGGGCCGTAGCCGGCCGGCCCTCCCGGTGCATGCCCGTAGGCACCGCGGCGCGAAGCGACGAAGCGGCCTTCCTGGACAGCCTCCGCAATTACGCGGCACATGAGTGTCCCGCTACGGATGGCGTCATCGTTGCCCGGTATCGGGTACTGGACAACGTCTGGATCGCAGTTGGTATCGACCACGGCCACGATCGGGATGCCCATCTTGTTGGCTTCCGACACGGCGATGTGCTCTTTTTTGATGTCGATGATGAACACCGCGTCCGGGAGACGGCTCATGTCCCGGATGCCGCCGAGGTTGCGCTCGAGCTTCTCCAGCTCGCGCGACAAGATGAGGGCTTCCTTCTTGGGCATCGCTTCGAAATCGCCCGCCGTCCGCATCCGCTCGTACTCCTGCATCTTCTTCACCCTGGCGGCAATGGTGGTGAAGTTGGTGACCATCCCGCCGAGCCAGCGCTCGTTGACGAAAGGCATCCCACACTGCTGAGCAGCGCGCGCTATTGGGTCCTGAGACTGCTTCTTGGTGCCGATGAAGAGCACGCTGCCGCCGTTGGCGACCAGGTCACGCACGAAGGAGTAAGCCACCTCCAGGCGCTGGAGCGTCTGGTTGAGGTCAATGATGTAGATACCGTTGCGCTCGCCGAATATAAAACGCTTCATCTTCGGGTTCCAGCGCCTGGTCTGGTGCCCGAAGTGGACTCCCGCCTCC
>DATJST010000133.1:0-2326 GCA_035503975.1 Acidimicrobiales bacterium
GTGCTCGGTCCCAGGCAAGTACCTGGCCAGCGGCGCCACTTTTTTTGTCCGTCCACGCTCGCCGAGCGCCTGCTCCAACCGAGCGCGGGCGCGATAGAGGCGCAAGGCGAAGGCGCCCCGAGAGATCCCCAGAGAGGCCGCCGCTTCTTGCTCGCTCAAGCCGTCCCAAGCCACCAGCAAGACCGCTTCTTGGTGCCTGGGCGAGAGGGAGCCGAGGGCACTGAGCAACAACTCCCGGTCAGCGACTTCGTCGGCTGGGTCCCCACCGCCGGCGGGCGCAACCGCGGTGGCGCGGAGGCGGGCAACCAGGGCACCTTGGCGGCTGGCGGACCGGCGCACCTCCGATAGCACGTGCCGGGCCACCCCTATCAGCCACGGCAAAGCGGCGTCATCAGGTATTGTCCCCAGGCGACGCCAGGCGACTTCGAACGTGTGGGCTAGCGCCTCGGCGGCCTCATCCTTGTTGGCGCGGGCCAAGAGGTAGCCGGCGACGTGGTCGAAATAGGCGTCGTAGAGCCGCCGGAAACGTAATTCAGTACGTGCCGCGCTTTCGCCCACAAAAGGTAGTGGCCTTTTCTCTGCCCGATGTTACGCGCCTGTCGGTTAGCGACCACCGTTCTTGATCCTGTGAGGAAAGCTGTAACCCACGGACGTACCGGCTCGGACGTGCCGGCTCGGGCTGGTCGTAGCAGCACTCGTTTGAGTCCGAGCGCGGGCGGGCGCCCGAAGGGCGAGCCGCCTGGCGGAGCCGCGGGCAGCGGGACCGCCCGCTCAGCAAGCTCACTAGCCGCTGGCGGCTGATGTGCCTATCCGATGTACGGTTCGGGGCCGCCATGGAGAAATTGATCGATGCGCAGTCGGATAGAGGGGTGGATGGTGAGGCCGTCGAGCTCTGAAGGAGCCACCCAGCGAACTTCGATGGACTCAGCGTCTGACCGCAGCTCGCCGCCGAGCAGCTTTGTCCTGAAACAGATCGAGAACTGTTGACGGACCTCGCCGTCGGCGTACTCGATGATGTGGTCGGGGTCGCTGTATACGCCAACGATGCCGGTCGGCTCGACGCGCAGCCCCGTCTCCTCGAGGACCTCCCGGACAACGGTCTGGCCGATAGTTTCGCCGGGTTCCATTGTGCCGCCCGGAAGAGCCCACAGGTCGTTGTCGACACGGTGCTCAAGCAGGATGTGACCATTCTTGTCCACGACGATTGCGCTCGCCGCTGGCACGAGAGAGTTTGGCCGTGGTGCGTTCGGGTCGTGATAGTGCTCTACTCGGCGCATCTAGACGTCCGACGTCAAGGGCGCGGCCGTGCCCCAGACCATCTCGAAATTGCGGGCGTACATGTTGAACAGCTTGCCTCCCTGAACGCGTCGAAGGTGGAGGACTGGGGCCTCGTAAGCATTGGTGGCCCAGAGGTGCAGGTTCACGAGGAGCTGGTCGTCGAAGCGGTAGATCGAGTTGTACAGAGTGGTCCGGTGGAGCCGAACTTCGGCCGGAGAGCCGTGGTGCACAGGGTCGAGATGCCTGATTGCGACGCGCACCCGTGAGTCAATGCCCTCTCCGTAACGCTCCTCCTCGCCGCGCACGCGCACAGCATCGCTGGTCCTGTCGCCGAGGGCAATGCGAACCTGGCAGCCGGAGGAAGCCTTCTCTTTTAGAAGCTCGGCCAGCTCAGGATGTTGTTCGTACAGAAAGACGCCGGCGTAGACGAGGATGCCGATCTGTTCCACGGCGCTTGTGAAAAGCGACCACCACAGCTGAGCAGGGACGTCCGATCGGTGTGGGTAGATGGCCACCGCTTCGGCCTGGCTGACCTGCAAGGAGCGGCCGCTCGGGAGCGGGTCCGCCCAGAGGTAACCCTCGTCCTCGCCTAGTGCTCGAGCGGTGGCAAGACGGTTACGTGCATGCGGTACCCGCCCTGTCTCTACCCAACGCTCGATCGTTTTAGCGTCGACGCCCACGTGCTCGGCTAGCGCCGTGGGCTGAAGACCTCTGGCGATCATCGCAGCTCGGAGCCGCTCGTTTGGGTGACGTTCTTCGGAGGGCATTTTGGACGTTTTGGGACGTTTTCGGGACGTTCGGACTTTACAAGACGTCCGAACACTTTCGGCCGCGGCGGTAGGAACGTCCCCACGCAAGGGCTGATGCTGACTCTGACAACAACAACCGGAACCGACCGTTCCGAGAAAGGCGCCAGCAATGAAACTCCCGATAGACGCGAACGTGATTACCTTTTTGGCCGCCGGCCCACCCGAAGCGACGGTGGATTTCGAGACAAAGACCGCAAAGGTCAACCAGTCCGGCCAGCCCATCTTTGCTGTAGAAGTCG
>DATJST010000134.1:0-2957 GCA_035503975.1 Acidimicrobiales bacterium
TACGGAAAAGCAGGGCCGGTCCGGCCCGCTCATGTTTGCTGAGTGGCGTCATGTCATCGAGCAAGAGGGCCGCATAGTCCTGGAAGAACTTCAAACAATCGTTTACCGGAGCGCAACGCTTGCTCCGCCGGCGCCGCCACCGGCGGTGGCAAGCGCGGCCAATGAGCCCGAGATCACGTCGCGGCGACGTATCTCGTTCGACGCCCCGTTGCTCTTCCGCTTTTCCGCCGTTACCTTCAACGCTCACCGGATCCATTACGACTGGCCGTACGCCACGCAATCCGAGAGGTACCCCGACCTCGTTGTCCACGGACCGCTGCTGGCTATCCTGCTCGCGCTCGAGGCACAGCGCGCTCTAGGTGACGTTCGTCGCGTCGATTTCCGGGCTCACCTACCCGTGTTCGCTCACGACGACGTTGAGCTCCTTGGCCGGGTAAGTGGGGCCAGCTTTATAGCGTCGGCGCAGCGCTCTGACGGCGCCACTGCCATGACCATGGAAGCATCGGCCGAGTGATGGTGCTGGCGACCCGGCTCGAACGTGCGCCACGGAGCTACCTCTACGTCCCGGCGACTTCGACCGAGAAACTGGCCAAAGTGCTCACCAAAGGAGCGGATGCTGTCATCGTCGACCTGGAGGATGGCGTCGCCCCCGGCCGGAAGGACGAGGCGCGCGAGTTGGCCTCGGCGTGGGTTGCCTCTGTCGACCCGGAGTTGCTGGCAGGGACAGAGATCTGGGTACGGGTCAACAGCGGGGCGCAAGGCGAGATCGACCTTGCTGCCCTACCCCTCGACCGCTTGAGAGGGGTTTGTGTACCGAAGGTCCACGGCCCGGCAAACCTCGAACCAGTGCGGCAACAGCTCTTGCACCGCCTCGCGGCCCATGAGCCACCGCTGCCCTCTTCGCCCCGCTTGATGCCACTGATAGAAACGGCCGAAGGGGTGCTGCGCGCCGAAGAGATTGCCCGCTCTGACGGGGTTGAGAGGATGCAGCTCGGCGAGGTCGACCTGGGGGCCGAGCTTGGAGCTGAAAACGGCCACGGTGACATTGCCTTCCTGCTCGCACGCCTCCAGCTCGTCCTTGTGAGCGCCGCGGCCAAGATAGGGCCACCGGTAGGGCCAGTCGGCCTTGACCTGGCGAAGATGGACGATTTCCGTACCTCGAGTGAACTGCTCAAACAGTTGGGCTACCGCAGCCGCGCCTGCATCCACCCGGCGCAGGTAGTCATTGCCAACTCGGTTTTTTTGCCGAGCTCCGAGGAACTGTCCCGGGCACGCGCTCTCACCGAAGCATTCGACCAAGCGCTCTCACAGGGTGCCGGGGCGGTCCGCGATGCCACCGGCAAGATGGTGGACGAAGCGGTAGTGCGTCACGCTCGCCGTTTGCTCGAGGGTACTGGCGACGTCGCGGGGTCCTCTGGCCCCGGCGAAAGCCAAGACAAATAGCGGCTACCTGCGCAAACCCACGAGCCCCTCGTCGCAAAGCCGGCCGATCTCCCGTGCGGAAAGGCCCAGTATGCCGGCGAGCGCCTCCTCAGTGTGCTGGCCGAGAGCGGGTGCAGCCGCCAAATTGATCGCTTCGTCGTCGAACCGGGCCCCTAAGTCGACCTCTCGGACGAGCCCGCTCGCGGATGCGGCCGCGGCCATCCCCCGGTCGCTGAGGAGAGAGGAGGCGCCGTCGTACGGCCCCCAACACACCCCTTTTTCATCGAAGACCCGCTTCACCTCTTCGAAACTGTGCCCGCGACACCAGCGCTCGACGAGGGCGGCGATCTCATGGCGCGCCTGCCAGCGGTCGCCTTCCCGGGAGAAATCGAGCCCACTAGACCGCTCCAGTTCGCCGGTACCGGCAGCGATATCGAGCGCCTCGACCAACGCTCGCCATTGCTTGACCGTGATCGCGACGACCATCACCCTCGAACCGTCCATGAGCTCGAAGTCGCGGCCAAACGCACCGTACAGGTAGTTGCCATCCCGCGTGCGCGGGTGGGCCGCCGCACGTTCTTCGTCTATGAAGCCGAGGGAGGTCAGTAGGCCAAGGGCGACATCGGCCAGGGCAAGCCTCACCTGCGTCCCGCGACCGGTCTGCCGGCGCCGCCATATCGCTTCTCGAGCGGCGAGAGCAGCGTTCAGCCCCGTCGCAATGTCCCAAGCCGGCAGGGGGGAGTTCACCGGGCCCGTGTGGCCCTCGGGGCCGGTCAACATTGGGATACCCGTGCCGGCAGCGACCGTGTAGTCCACCGCCGAGCGACCATCGCGACGACCTTCGATCGCGACGGTTATGACATCCGCCCTTTGCGTCCGTAATTTGTCATGCCCGAGCAGCCCAGTCGCGCCCAGGTTGGTAAGCAGCACCCCGCCCCGGCACCCTCCTGAGGGCTCGCTCCCGTGCTCGTGCTCTCCGACCAGCGTCGTGTTCCCGGGGGACGTAACCGGACCTGGCGTGGCTAGCGTGTTATCGCCCGAGGGGCCCGCAACAACAAGAGCCGCCACGAGCTCACGGCCCTCCGGCCGGCGGACGTCGATAACGACTGACCTCTTTCCCCGGTTAAGCCCCGCCCAGAAAATGCTTTCGCCTTGCGGGGTTTCGGGCCACCGATGGAAGTCGAGACCTCCACCCGGTGGGTCGACGCGGATCACGTCGCACCCGAGCGCCGCAAGCGTCATGCCTGCCAGTGGAGCTGCAACGAATGCCGAGAGCTCGACGATACGCTCGTCACACCCCCCGCTCGGGCTGACTTCAGGCCCTTGCACCCGTTCACGCGTCACTTGATGCCGGCTCAGTTAGGGCGCGGCGCCGTGCCCGTGGACGCTCTCTCGATAACGGTCCCCTCTCCCGGGATCATGACAGCGCGGTCGGCGCCCCCCTCTGCCAGTTCGACCAGCAACTGGACCGCCTCACGGCCGAGCCTCTCGGTCTCTAGACGGATCGTCGTGAGCGGTGGCACGAGGAACTCGGC
>DATJST010000135.1:0-7237 GCA_035503975.1 Acidimicrobiales bacterium
TCTTATTGCCCCCTTCGGGACAAGGCTGTTGGCTTGCAGGCTGGCCTCGGCGGCCTTCGTCACGTCCGACGTTGAGTACCTGTCGAGTGGCGAGATCAACGATGATCTCGTTTTTCACTTCCTTGGCGCCGCGCACACGACCCGCGTCCTGTTTCGGCGTTCGCGCGGTCCTAGTTGGCTGGTCGGCAATGGGCCTTCTGGAGGCCGGCCTGACTGTCTTGCCGGCGGAGGCAAGCAGGCGGGTTAAGGGTGCTCGCTGGCTCGGATGCAGCCGACGACGGCCGTCAAAAAGGCGCCAAAACTGAGGTTTTGGCTTGCATTCCTCCGCGCTCAGTAGATGAGCCCGGGCATCTTGCCCATGTGGTCGAGGTTGAGGGCTGCCATGCGCAGCTTTAGCCAGGCGTCTGCCTTGGCCTGGCCGCGCCAGGCAGCTTGGGGTGGCGGTACTTGAGCTGAGCGTTCTTGCGCTCGGCCTGGGCCCGTTGGCGGTAGCGCTGACGGAAGTCCTTAGTCCAACGGGCTTTGCGGGCTGGAGCGAGGAGGGCTTCGTCGGAGTTTACGTCGATGGTGCGCCCGCCGGCCCGCTTGGTGCACTGGGCGGCCAAAGGGCAGGCCTGGCAGGTCGAGGCGGCGAAACGGGCCCGGCGGCGACCGGCCTTGGTTATGGGTATGGTGGCCACCTGGCCGGCGGGGCAGGTGACAGTGCCCACCTCCAGGTCGATGTCGAAGGCGTCCTTGCTGAAAAAGCCCTTTTTGGCTGAGGCCGGCGGGGCGGGGGCAACGAGCTCGATCCCCTGGCGGCCCAGTGCTTTCCTGGTGGCGGCGTCCCCGTAGTGGGTGTCGGCGGTGACCTCGGACACGGCCATGGGGTCGGCCTCTAGTAATGCCGGCAGCACGCCGGCGTCTGAGGTGGTGGCCGTGGTGGCTGCCCCGGCAACGAACAGGTCGGAAGTCACGTCCACGCTTACGTGGAGTTTGTAGCCGTCATAGCGGTCCTTCCGGGAGCGGTGGCCGTGGCGAGCTTCGGGGTCGACGACCGAGATGACCCGCTCGGGGGCGACGGCCTGGGCGATGCGCACGCCACCGGCGTCGTCGTCTTCGACGTCTTGGGCTGAGACCACCCTCAATAGCTCGGCCTCGCCTGCGAAGGCGGTGTCGACCTCAGGGCGACAGAACTGCACCACTTTTTGAGCATCGCTAAAAAGCTCGTTCACCAATGCCGCTCGTTCTTCGGCTGACGCCCAGCAGATCTCCGGCTTACCGGTCTCGTCATAGTCGTGCCGAACCAATAACCCAGCACAGGCACTAGCTTTTCCTGGGTCAAGCTCGCCCAAACGGGCCAGGCACCGGCGCAGGGCGGCACGGACCAGGCTCACCGTGTCCTGGGTGAGCACGCAGCCAGAGATGCCGGTTGAGTCCACCACGCGGCGGTGGCCGATGACCCCGGCCGCCTTGGCCAACCGCAACAACCGTTCGTGCAACCAGGCCTCCATGCCCGCTCGCACCAGGCGGGCCCGGAACTCGGTTAAGCACACGTGCGGCACGCCCCGGTGCTCCAGTGGCAGGCCCAGGGCGGCTTTCCAGCTCAGGTCGAGGCGCGAGCGCCGCTCGGCCTCCCGGTCCGAGACCCCATAGAACAGCTGGGCCAGCAACAGTGCCGCCAGCAACGACGGCGGGTGTGAGGGCCGCCCCTTGTTCGATGCGTACAGGCCGTCGAAATCGGCGTCGGTGAACAGGTTCCCCCGGGCCGCACCCAAGGTGGCCAAGAACCCATCCTGGTCGAGCAGTTCGCCGCAGATGACGTCGACTTGGCTCCATGACCGCTGCGCTAAGGCTGTCCCTCTCACAAAACCAAGTCAACACGGCACGAGTTCCCATCGCGAGTATTGCTCAAGCCTCTGACCAGCGACTTTCCGACCAGCCAACTAGAACGTTGTCACATATCCCGAAAGAATGACTTTGCCGTGGTCCACTTAGACCTTGACACGCGACACGCTACTGTCGTCCCACAACAGCCCGTCAAGTACGTCGCGATTGAGCTCAATGTCGTCGTTTGCTGGCTGCGATGGCATTTTCACGCGATGGCCGGCTCCCCACCATAAGTGGCCAGGGCGTAGATCACGAGGCCACCCAGGATGATGTAAGTGATCGACCAGACGGGGAAGTACGGCATAAGAAAAATAGCAATTAGGCAACTCAGCGCGCCGGCAATAATGCCGATCCAGCGGCCGACCTGAGAGCCGGCGATCACGCCTGCTGCGGCGGCGATAAGAACGATCGCCTCGATGATATAGATCCAACCGTAAGTGCTCAGGGTGTGTCCCAAGACCGCGCCCTGGAGACCGTCGGGGAGCGCACCGTGATAGTTGAACGCCCATATGGCATCAACGATACGCATGACTCCGGCGAGGCCGAGCACGACTGCGGCAAATATCAGCCAGCCTTCTCCCTTTTTGTTCATTTTGTTCCCTTTCCGCTTGTACCAGTGTGCTTTTGTGCCTGCGATTGCTCGGATCTGTTATCCGGCCGGACAGCAAAACCCGCCCCGGTCAGGGCAAGCTCTTGGTTGCCCGGCCCCGGCCCCAGCTCCGGCGACCGAGCGCTCGGAGCTGGGGTCCCCCCGAGCCCTAATCCGGCCCGACTGGGTGGGCCCGCCTAGGGGACTATAACGAGACGGTCGACCACGTTGGTCACCCCGGGCGCCGTCCAGGCCGTATCTTCGGCCGTCTCCACGGCCACGTACGAGCCTGTGGTCCCGTCCAGGTAGATGGTGCTGCCATCGTTGGTGACTTGGATGACGGAGTCGTCAAGCACGGCTTTGCGGTCGAGGGCGGTGCTGATGCGCTGCGCCACGTCGCTCGGTATGGGTTCGCTCGAGATCGTGATGTTGTCGCTAATGCCGCGGATCCCCTGCACTCGCTGGACGGCAAACTTGGCAGCCTGGCGCTGGAAGTGGTGCCTGACGTGACCGCTCAGGGTGACCCAGCCGTCGGCCACGTCGACCGTCACGGCGCCTTTGGGGACCAAACGGTCTCGGTCGAGGGCGTCCATGCACCGAGATGCGACGTCGGCGTCAACGAGCGCCTCGCCAATAGGACCTACGAGCAGTTCGTTGTCGACCGAGATAACGCCTTTCACGCTCCACGCCGCGTCTGACGCTTCGAGCAGCTCACCATAACTCGGTACCGCGCCCGTTAGCGTAACGTGCCCGTCGTCGGCTTTAACGTTTATCTGGGTGTCGTCGAGACCGGCGTCCCACGACAGTTCGTCCTTCACGTCCTTTTCCAATATGTTGTTCGCCTTGCGCATATTGCCGTTCCTTTCTAATTCTGAATAATCCGACACTCTCATCGTGCACGCAGTTCGGCAGATTGGCTATCACGTGTTCGCGGAGTCCGCTTCAGCGGGCTTTACGCGGGGGTGGCGCAGGAACGGGCCCTGCGCTTTCTAGCCCGCACGCAATCCCCCCAGACGACCGGGACGATCGAGCTGTAGTCCGGCGCCGCCGAGGGACTCGTCCAGCCGCTCGAGCAGGCGCTGACCTCGCCAGTAGCTGGGTTGCGGGGTTTCGACGGTCTGACGGCCGGCCGGTTTGTAGCCCGGGAGTTCATCTATTTTCACGCCCGATGACGTGAGGCGCACGCCGACGCCGTTATCCGGCTGATTTTCGACCAGTGCACATATAGCTTTGGCGTTTTCACCGGGTTAGTTCCGGCGTTGCGGGTGATTTAGCGACCGGTGAAGCGCTGCTCAGGTCATCGTCTATTTCGCTGGCACGACCGTTACGGTCGCGTCATCCTGGCGAAGCTGAGCGCCCGGCTGACCCACGAGCGGGACCCACGCCGCGCGATCAGGCGTTGCCATGTGAGGACACCTACCCCGGCGGCGACAAGGCCCGGGACCGAGAACGGGCCCACCATCGGGCTCGCTCGCCTCGAGATGAGCTCGGCGCCGGCCATCACCGCCGCCCCCGTTACGAGGCCGTCTACCAGCCGGTCGACGGCGTGGTCGGCGTCGTGGACGCGAAAATCTACCGCCGCCTTCCCGGTGCGGACCTGGTCGAGGATCGCCTGGACCTGGTCGGGCAAGCCGGCGATGAAATGCTCCCAGCTGCGCGCAGACCTCCCTAGTTGCCTGGCGATCCGTTTCGGGTCGAAGCGCTCAACCATCATCTGGTTGATGTATGGCTGGAGCAGTTCGGTGACCCGCACCTCGGTGCCTACCCCGCGCCCAAGGCCCTGCAGACGCAGGAGGGCCCTGAACAAAAGAGCAAGGTCGGCTGGCAGCACAAGTTTGTTCTTGTGGAGGATTTCCATGCCGCTCGTCATGATGGCGTTGATGTCCAGCTGGCCCACGCCGACGAGAAGGTAGCGGTCTAGCCAGAGCTCAAGACTGGAGCGCAGCGCGGCCATGTCCACCCCGGGCGGTGGAGTGGTCATCTCGACCACCACGTCCACCAGGGAGTCGACGTCCCGGGCGCCCACGGCGATGACCATGTCCTCGAGCTGGCGCTTGCGCTGGCTGGTCACCCGGCCGACGTCGCCGAAGTCGAGAATGGCAAAGTGGCTCCCGTCGGGGAGCAAGAAGTTCCCCGGGTGGGGGTCGGCGTGGTAGAGCCCGTCGCGAAAGATCATCTCCAGGTAGACCTCGGCCGCCCGATGAACGAGGGTGTCGACGTCCCAGCCCGCCGCCTCGACGCTGGCCCGGTCGGAGAACGGGTATCCCGAGATCATGGCCATAGTCAATACCTTTTCTCGCGACAGCTGAGGGTACGGAGTAGGGATGACCACGTCGTGCTCTTCAGCGAAATTGGCCTGGAACCTCTGGAGGTTGGACAGCTCCTGGCGGAGGTCGATGGCGGCATCCATCATGGTGGAGAACTCGCTGACCAGTACGGTGGGGCGGAGCTGGGCGAGGTCGGGGTCCTCTTGCTCCAGGTACTGGGCGACGGCCTGCAGCAGTTCGACGTCCTCACGCACCTTGGCGTCGGCGCCAGCGTGGAGGACCTTCACGGCGACCGGAGTGCCGTCCGGTAGCGCCGCCCGGTGCACCTGGGCAACGGAGCCCGATGCGAACGGGTCAGTGTCGAACGAGCTGAACAGCTCAGAAACCGGGTGGCCCAACTGCGCCTCCACCGTGGCCTGGCCTACGCCAGGCGGGTCGTGCGGGACGTTGGCTTGCAACTTGCTCAGTTCGTTGGCGACGTCCTCACCGACGACATCGGGGCGCAGGCTGAGCATCTGGCCGAACTTGATGAAGGTCGTGCCGAGTTCTGTGAAAGCGCCCCGTAGGCGCTCGCCGACGGTCGCCTCCGCCTCTTCGGGGGCGGTCACGCGGTGGACGAGTTTTTCGACGGGCTCCAGGCCGGCGATACCTTCGCCCCTCGCCACCCATGAAGCCAGCCCGTGGCGCACCAGCACGCGGGCGATCTCGTTCAGGCGCTTGCGGTGCTTTACGAGCGTACCTGTCACATCGGTCATGACGGGACCTCCCAGTCCTGTTGTGGTTTTGCTCAATCGGGTTGCCCGCCGCTCCGGGCGGGGGCGCACCTGAACCTTGCCGGCGTGCACCGCTCGGTCCTGATGGCTGCAGCTTCGCGAAGCCCGGTCCGCCCGGCAATCACGTAGACGCGTGTTTGGCCACGCGACGGTATCCACCAGTGGCTCGCGGTCGACGGCCGCACGAGTAGTCCCGTTCGGTCAGATAGGGAGTTGCGCCATCGGGCGCAAAAGACGTGAGCGCGTGATCCCGTCGCGGCGTCTTCTGCCGAACAATGGCTTAAAGCGAGCCGGGGGTACCCCGGCCACGGCAGGGGCCCTCAGGCCGCTAACAGGTCAAGCTGACGGGGCCCCGTGGCGTAATCGACACGTAAGGAGAAGCTGTGTTCCTATTTTTCTCAAGCCGTTTGGGCTGGCTGGGCTCTATTGCCGTCTCCCTCATCGTGAGCGGCCTGATATGGCTCTTTTTCATTCGCTGAGGACCGCGCCTGAAGGCGTCTTCGTCGTCCGGCCGGTGCGGCTCGCTCCGCCCCCACCGCAGCTTACTGATTCGCGTGATGGCAGCCGGCGCCGCATCTTCGTAGCGTGAGATTAGGCCACAAATCGAGGCTTACAAAAACAAACCCAAGAAAGGACTCCCATGTTCGACACCCAAGTTCGCGATGCGGTCCGCCAAATTGCGGGCCCCTGGTGGGCCTTCCTGATCGCAGGCCTGGCCTGGTTCGTCATATCCATCATCGTCTTGCAGCTGAACCTTACGTCCGTCGGGACCGTCGGAGTGCTGCTGGGCGTCGTTTTCCTCGTATCCGCCGTCGAGGAGTTTTTTGCTGCATCGGTGACAGACAGTTGGGCCTGGGCTCGGGCGCTCCTGGGCATCCTCTTTTTCGTAGCTGCCATATGGTCGTTCGCCGACCCCATAGGCACGTTCGTGTCCATCGCCGAGGTGCTCGGGTTCCTCCTTATCTTCAAGGGCACGCTTGACCTGGTTACCTCGATCATGAGCCAAGGGGTCAACTCGGTGTGGTGGCTCGGGCTAATTGCCGGGCTCCTCGAGCTCGGTCTTGGCTTTTGGTCGGCGCAGCAATATTTCCCTGCCCGTGCCGCACTTCTCTTGCTCTGGGTGGGCTTCTATGCTCTGTTCAGGGGGATCTACTCGATCGTCTTTGCTTTCCAGGTCCGTTCGGCGGAGTGAATGACGCGGTCGTCGTGTTGGCGACGACGCACGATACCTCTCTTGTTCGTCGGTGATGTGGTCGTGGCGCCCCGTCCTACTCGGTAGGCGGCGGGGCGCCATTTGCTCGTTTAGCGCTTGTTGGCTGCGCTAACGTCCGCCGTGTTGCGGGCAACGATGGAGCTGAGGACGGCGTACTCGGTTTCGTCGATGGTCGCGTACGCGAACTGCGCGGCGAAGTCGGCGTCGGCCTCGGCCTTTTCTGCTTGTTCCTCGGCTCGGTTGGCGTCGTGCCCGGCCTTTTTGTCGTCGGGGTCCTTGTGCAGCTTGGCGAGACCGTCGTTCCAGTCCTTTTGTTGCTCGTCCACCATGCAGAGAGCTTGTCCTTGGCCGCCTTGGCCCTGTTGCGGAGGTCAGCGGCCTGCGCCTCGGCGGCGGCACGAGAGCCGGTCACGGCCTTTTCGAGGTCAGACTTTGTTTGAGTACGAGCATCAGCCACACTCTGCCGAACTTGCTTGGCTCTGTCCGACAGCTGCGAGCGCTGGTCTCGTAAGCAAGTCATAGGGCC
>DATJST010000136.1:0-4040 GCA_035503975.1 Acidimicrobiales bacterium
TTCGGCAACAGCACAGCTCGGGACCAGTGTTACAACGAGCCAACAGAGCGCGCCCACTACCAGTGGTGAGGCTTGCAACAGTTTTGGCGACTGCGCAGCCGTGGGCCCGTACTACTTCAACGTGGACCTCACCACGCCAACGGTCAACGTGATGTCCCCGGCCCAGACGACGTACAACCTCGGCCAGGTCGTGCCAGCCACGTACAGCTGCAGCGACCCCGAAGGCTCGGGCATACCCAGCGCGGGCTGTGCGGCCTCCCTCAACAGCAGCCCCTTCACTGGTGCCGACGTGACGACGAGCAGCGCCGGCGCCTACACCTTCACAGTGGAAGCCACCAACGTCGCGGGCACCACCAGCAGCGCCAGCGTGCAGTACAGCGTCTCCCAAGCTGTCCCTACCGTGGTGATGACTCCCTCGCCCGACCCCGCCAGCAAGGGAGCGACGAGCGTGAGCTACTCCGTGGCGGTCTCTGGCCCCGCAGGGGCGGCCACACCGACCGGCACGGTCAGCGTCTCCGACGGCAGCCAGAGCTGTAGCTTCTCGCTCAGTTCCGGGGAAGGTAGCTGCGCGCTCAGCGAGAAGGTAGCCGCCTACACGGTTACGGCCAACTACCAGGGCGACTCTAATTATACGAAGGCCTCCGCCGTCGTGGGAGAAACGGTAGTCAGCTGCAGCGGGAAGCTCTCGGGCTGCAACCTTTCCAAAGCCAACCTTGAGAACGTCAACCTCGCAGGCGACAACCTATCGGGGGACAACCTGAGCGGCGCCAACCTGTCAGGTGCCAACCTCTCCCAGGCCGACCTCGCCGGTGACAACCTGTCAGGCGTCAACTTCTCCAACGCAGACCTGGCGGGGGCCAACCTGTCGGGGGCAAACATGTCGGGCGACCAGTTGGTGGGGGCCAACCTCACGAACGCCGACCTCGCGGGCGACAACCTGTCGGATGTCACGGCCCAAGGGGCGACCTTCACGGGGGCAAACCTGAAGGGCGCCAACTTGCAGGGTGGCTTGTTCAACAACGCCAACTTTGTCGGGGCCGGCCTGCAAGGCGACAACCTCTCCGGGGGCAACTTCACAAACGCCGAGTTCAACGGGGACAACCTCTCGGGGTCGAACATGTCCGATGCCGAGCTGTCCTCGGCAAACCTCACCGACACGGACCTGAAGGGCTCTAACCTCTCGGGCTCCGACCTTAGCAACGCCAACATGGACGGCGCCGATACCTCGGGCGCCAACTTGAACGGCATCACCTGGTCCAGCACGACCTGCCCTGATGGCACCAATAGCAACAACGACAAAGGGACCTGTACCCATAACCAATAGCCCCGCCCCGGGCTGGCCTCCGGCGGTCCAGTCATGGCAGCTTGACGAGCGCAGTGGCTCGATATCGGGATTTGCGCGCCTTACTTTAGAGAAGTGAGCCCCTCCGCCCCTGTCCGAGCCCTTGCTCGGGCACCTGACGGGTGCCCTGGCGACCAGGCTGGGCACCCGGGTGACCGAACGTTCGATGTCCGCCAGAGCGAGCACCTGGCGTCGTACTCATCCCGCTTGGCGCTGGACGGGCTCGCCAATCACCCGGGCGAGAAGCACCGGAGCGTTGAAGGGACGCTCGTTTTCGTGGACGTCTCCGGGTACACGGCCCTCACTGAACGTCTGGCCGCCCGAGGCCGAGCGGGGGCCGAAGAGATGAACGGGATCATTGGCTCCACCTTTCGCGAACTGGGCAACATTGCGGCGGCCTACGGAGCTGACGTGCTCAAGTGGGGTGGGGACGCGGCGGTGCTGCTTTTCGAGGGGCCGGGCTCCACTGCCCGCGGCGCTCGCGCGGCGTGGCTGATGTCCAAGGCCATGGGCCGCGTCGGCCGGCTGAGGACCACGGTGGGAAGGGTCGAGCTCCAAGTCTCCGTGGGCGTGCACACTGGCGCCTTCGAGTTCTATCTTGTCGGCAACTCGTTCCGTGAACTGGTCTTGGCCGGGCCAGGCGCCACCGCGACCGTCCAGATGGAGAGTGCTGCCTCGGCTCAGGAGGTGGTTGTCAGCCCAGCTGCTTGCGCCCTCCTCGACCCCGAGGTGATCGGTGAGCCCTGCGGGCCCGGGCTGCTTCTGCGCAATGAGCCACAGGCTGAGGAGAGGCCGGTACTGGGCTTGCGCGACGGCGACGTTCGGCGCGCCGCCTCCCTCCTTCCAGAACGTCTGTGGCGGTACTTGCTTTTAGGTGAAGCACAGGTGGAGCACCGGCCGGTAGCGAGTGGCTTCGTGCAGCTGTCAGGACTTGATGGCTTGATCGAGCGCTCGGGCGCCGGTGGCGCGCTCACGGTTGGCATCCTCGATGCGGCGGTGCGAGCCGCGCAGGACGCGGCAGATCGTTACGGCGTCACGTTCCTTGGCACCGACATATCCGCCGACGGCTTCAAGATCCTGCTCCTTGCCGGAGCGCCGACCTTGGAGGGTAACGACTCAGACCGGCTGCTGCGCTGCTTGGTCCGCGTCGTGAGCGTCGTGTCGCAGGACTTGGGTGCGACGTCACTTACAGTCCGGGCCGGGATGAACACCGGGAAGCTCTTCGTCTCCTCTGCCCTCGACGTCGGCCGGCGCCACATCTACTCCATCACAGGGGATGCTCTCAACCTGGCGGCCCGGGTGGTTGCGGCAACGGCACCCGGTGAAGTGCGGTGCACCGAAGCAGCAAGGCTTTCGTTGCGTTCGGCCTTTACGCTGGAGCCGAGGGCACCTTTCAGTGCGAAAGGCAAGTCCGAGCCAGTTATTAGCTACGCGGTCCAAGGCGAAGCGGTCCAGCTCCAGCCGGCAACAGAGCAGGCGCTCCTGCCCCTTGTCGGCCGGGAGGAGGAACTGAAGGTCATCCTTGCGGTCGCCACCGAGGTGAGTGGTTCAGGCAGAGGGCAAGTCCTAGATGTCGTTGGCCCAGCTGGTATCGGCAAGTCCCGCCTCATCGAAGAAGCCGTCCGCAGCTGGGGCCTTCCCACATGGCGGGTCGCCTGCGAAGCGTTTAGCGGCGGGCGCCCATACGAACCGCTTGGCGTGCTCGCCCGGCAAATGCTCGGGCTGGACGACAGTGTCCCAACAGAACAGGTGTCACTGGCTCTTATGGCTACGGTCGAACGCCGGGCCCCAGAATTGCTCCCTTGGGCCCCGTTGCTCGGCGATGTCTTCCAAGCCCGTGTACCCAGCACCCGCCAGGTGGACGAACTCGAGCCCCGGTTCCGGCGTGCGCGGTTGGAGGCGGTCTTTGTAGATTTGTTGTCCGCGCTCGTCCCAGAGCCGGCGGCGTTCGTCTTTGAGGACGTTCATGCCCTCGATCAAGCCTCTTCGAGCCTTGTGCTCCGCCTCGCTGAGGAGACCGAGCACAATGCCTGGCTGGTGGTCGCAACCACCCGGCCCGATGTCCCCAGCGCGTTGGAAGGCGCCACGGCGAAGCGGTCGGTGGTCCAATTGGCAGCACTGGACGAAGCGGCCGCCCAGCGCATCCTGGGCCAGGCCTCCGAACACGCGCTCAGTCCCGCCGAGCGGCGGGCCTTGGCGAAGAGGGCTGCCGGTAACCCATTATTCCTGCTCGAACTGGCTCGAGTGGCGGACACGACGGGGTCTGCCGAAGCGCTGCCTGACAGCCTGGAACCGCTGTTGGCTTCGCGTATAGACCGTTTGGCTCCTGCCGATCGTTCCATCCTGCGGACAGCTGCCGTCCTCGGACTGCGTTTTCAAAATGAACTTCTGGCTGAGGTGGTCGATGACCGGACCATCGTTGACAGCACTTTGTGGGAGCGCCTATCGGAGTTCGTTCACGAGGTCGACGGTGAGTGGGTTTTTGTGCACGCCCTGGTGAGAGACGCTGCATACGAGGGGCTCGCCTTTCGTCGTCGGCGCGAGCTACATTGTCGAGCGGCCGAGGCCATTGAGAAACGCTCAGGGGAGCGCGAGACGCCTCTCGAGGTCCTTTCGGTGCACTGGTTCGCCGCCGAACGTTGGGACCGAGCCTGGGACTGCTCCCGCCAGGCGGGCGAGCACGCCGCGCGTCTTTATG
>DATJST010000137.1:0-4070 GCA_035503975.1 Acidimicrobiales bacterium
CAGCATCGACGGCCCGCGGCATTTGCACGACATATATCGGGTCGACAAGAAGGGCCGGCCCACCTTCGACAGGGTGATGCGGGGCCATCAGCTGCTCGTCCAGCATGACGTCGACTACAACGTGCTTTGCACGGTGAACGCCGCCAACCAGGATCACCCTCTCGAGGTGTACAGGTTCTTCCGCGACGAGCTTGAGGCGCGGTATATCCAGTTCATCCCGATCGTGGAACGCGACAACGGAACCGGCTTCCAGGAGGGTGACACGGTCACCGGCCGTTCCGTGGGGCCGGTTCCTCAACGCAGTCTTCGATGAGTGGGTCGGACGCGACGTGGGCGCTGTGTTCGTGCCCTCGTTCGAGGCCGCGTTGGCTTCCTGGCTCGGTGTGCCGCCGGCACTTTGTGTGTTCGCCGAGACGTGCGGCAATGCCGTGGCCCTGGAGCACAACGGCGACTGTTACTCATGCGACCACTTCGTCGAACCCAGCTATCTTTTGGGCAACATTACTGAGACCCACCTGGTCGACTTGTTGGCGTCACCGAAGCAGCGGATGTTCGGGAACGCCAAGCGCGACTCGCTGCCCACATACTGCAGAGAATGCGACGTCCGGTTCGCCTGCAACGGTGAATGCCCCAAGAACCGTTTCACTCGAACGCCGGCCGGCGAGCCCGGGCTCAATTACCTCTGCGCTGGGTACAAGTCCTTTTTTACCCACATCAGCGGCCCAATGAAGGTTATGGCCGACCTATTGCGCCGGGGACGCTTTGCGGACGAGGTCATGACGCTACTGGGGCACGGCGGTAACCGCTCGACTCAAATCTTGAACGTGGATCTTGAAATCGGCCAATCGACCTTGGAGGATGGGCGATGACGGCAACCATTGTTCAGCAGTCGCGGCAATCGAGGGCGGAGGTTGGTCCCGGCGCTCGCAGCAAGGGCGACGGGCTCAATGCCAAAACGGATGACAGGACCGAGAACCGACTGGAGCATGTCCTGATCGAGACGAAGCTCAGAGCGCCGGCGGTCCGCGACCAGGACGTCTTGCGCGAACGGCTCATGGGACGGCTTCAGCGTGGGTCGCAACACCGGTTGACTCTGCTAGCTTGCCCGGCGGGTTTCGGGAAGACCACACTGCTAGCCGCATGGCGACAGGTGGAGGCGGCGCGCAAGCCCGTTGCATGGCTGACGCTGGACGACGGCGACAACGACGTGGTGGTG
Organism: Acidimicrobiales bacterium; assembly: GCA_035503975.1. Taxonomy (GTDB): domain Bacteria; phylum Actinomycetota; class Acidimicrobiia; order Acidimicrobiales; family Palsa-688; genus DATJMJ01. The sequence goes on from DATJST010000137.1 coordinate 1,217, forward strand.
CTCTGGTCCTATGTGATCGAGGCGCTTCACCGGGTATGCCCGGCGATGGGCCAGTTACCACCGCCACGAACGGTCGGGGCGGCATCGCTGGTCGACGCGGTGCTGCCTCGTCTGGTGAACGCGCTCGACGACGTGGGCGAGGTCGCCCTGGTCCTGGACGACTTTCACCGGCTCGGCGCCGGTGCCGCCCGCGACAGCATCGCCTGGCTCGTCGACCACGCGCCGCCCAGGTTCCAGCTAGTGCTGTCGACAAGGACGGAGCCGACCTTCCCATTGGCTGCATTGCGCGCCCACGGTGAACTGGTCGAGCTGCGTTCGGACGACTTGCGTTTCACGTCCGCGGAGGCGGACACGTTCATGAACGGGCGCCTCGGCCTCGAGCTAGCCGCTGGCGAGGTAGGGAGCCTTGTCGAGCGCACGGGAGGCTGGCCGGCCGGGCTGTACCTGGCCGCGCTGTCGCTCGAAGGGGCTGCCGACCACCACTCCTTTGTGAACGAGCTGGGCACATCGAACCGCCACGTGCTCGACTTTCTCAAAAAGGAGGTGCTGGAGGCGCACGACCCTGCCATGCAAACGCTGATGCTGAGGTCATCGGTCCTGGGGCAACTGTCCGGGCCGTTGTGCGATGCGCTGCTGGAGCAGGAGGGCTCCGGACCGATGCTAGAAGCGCTGTCCCGGAGCAACCTATTCTTGGAGCCCCTGAACGGCGGCGGCAACTGGTACCGGTTCCACCAGCTTTTTGGCCGTATCTTGCAAGTAGAGCTGGAGCGGCGTGAGCCGGGCTTAGCGCCGGTGCTCCATCGACGGGCGTGCGCCTGGTACCGGGATCATGGCAGCACGGACGAGGCCATCAGTCACGCGATCAAGGCAGGTGCTTATCCCGAAGCCGCCGAAATCATCGAATCGTCTTGGGTAAACTATGCCAAGTTGTGCCGCTGCGACACCGTCCTGGCCTGGATCCGGCGGCTCCCTGCCGAAATGCTACGCGGCGATGTGCGCCTGCTCTTGGTGAAGGCGTGGGCCCTGTCGCTGTCGGCCAGACGAGAGGAGGCGGCCGCCGTGGTGGCCGCCATCGAGAAGCTCGGCCAGCTCGACCGAGAGCAGCCGCTCCCCGATGGCTTCAGTTCCGCAGAGGCAAGCCTGACGGTGCTGAAAGCGTGCTGCCCCTGGGGGGACGTGGGTGCCCAGTTGGCGAGCGCAAGACGGGCGGCCGAGTTGGAGGGCCCGAATTCACCTGTACGAGCGATCGCATGTTGGGCTGTCGGAGTGGGCCTTTACTTCGCGGGAATTCTCGACGATGCCGATCGCTGGTTCGCCGAGTCCCAGGCGCTGGCCCCAGCCAGGGAGCAATGGGTGACCGGGGCGTCGTCGAAAGCCTACCGTTCCCTCATCGCCGGCGAACAGGAACGCTTCGAAGAACAACACTTGCTAGCCGAGCGGGCCGCGGGGCTCGTGGCGGAGCACGGCGTCGAAGAGGCAAGCGGGGTCGTCCCGCTCGCGCTCGGCGTCTCATTTGAGCGGCGTGGAAGGCCCCGGGAAGCCCTCACGCTGATCGAGCGGAGCGTGAGCCTTTTGCTGCGCTCACCGGGCCAACCGACCGAGGTGGCCATGGCACTGCTGCACCAGGCATCGGTACTTCGTTCCCTGGGCGAACGCGAGCGGGCGTTGGCGGCGATCAACGAGGCCAGATCCATCATCGGGTCGTGTCCCGACCCGGGCATGTTGACGGGCCGACTAACCGAGAGTGGGCGGTCTGCGCTGCAGAACGACCTCTCCGGGGACCAGCACTTGACCAAACGAGAGTTGTGGGTGCTCCAGCTGCTGTCCAGCGACCTTTCTGAGCGGGCTATTGCTGAGGAGCTGTACCTGTCTCACCACACAGTGCACAGCCACGTCACGTCCATCTACCGCAAGCTCGGGGTTTCAACGCGCTCGGACGCCGTAGCTCGCGCCCACGAGCTCGTGCCCGGCTAGCCCGCCATCCGACACGCCTTAACCTGACGGCCCGGTCTCGCTTTTGCAGCGAGTCAGTCCTCACTCCCAAGGCTCATCGCCATCCACGCCGAGCCCGCCCCGACGGGCATAATCGCGAAAAGTGGAGCAAGGATTTGGCAAATAGCTTGTTTACTGCAATCGGGGTGATGCCTGACCATTCAACAGGCGCGACGATAAGTGTGGCCGGTACCAAACCGCCAGGCAATTTGGCACAAGCAGAGCTCAAAGTAGCCTCCGACTGAAAAGGAAATTAATATGTCTGAAGATACTCCGGTCCTCGATACCCTTGCGGACATGACTGCATCGTCGATAAAGCACAGCAATCTGGACGCGCGCGAGCACATGGCGGTGCGACTTGCTGCCCTAGTCGCTGTCGACGCACCCGCCGCGTCATACCTGGTAAACGCCGGCACCGCCGCAGATGCCGGGGTCACGGCCGCCGACGTCCAGGGCGTCTTGATCGCCATCGCCCCCATCGTCGGCACCGCCCGCGTCGTTTCGGCGGCCGGCAACATCGCCAAGGCCCTCGGCATCGCCATCGCGGTGGCGGAAGACGAGGACAGCGGCGATGCCGGGTAGGCGGGCCCGTCCCGCCCACCTTCCCTAGCAAAGCCAGGTCACAGGAACACTTTCCCCAATTCGGTGATGAGCGCGGCGTGATGCCGTGTTATACCAGAGTTCTAAGGACAGGAGTGGAGCAATGGCAAATTCTGACGGCACGTTCATCTACGTAGGGACCTATCCGAGCGAGGCGGCGGCCCGGTCCGATTATGACGTGGTAAAGGACCTGCATTCCCTCGGTGCCGTTGGCACCTACGACGCCGCTGTCGTAACCAAGGACCCGTCCGGCAAAGTCCAC
>DATJST010000138.1:0-3138 GCA_035503975.1 Acidimicrobiales bacterium
TTCGTCGCCTTCATTGCCGTGATCTCCCCCTTCGTTCTCGGTACTATCGCCGGTGCCCTGGCCGGCTACTTCGGCCGTGCTCTGGACAGTGTTGTCATGCGGACCGCAGACGTGGTGGTCGCTTTCCCCTTTTATGTGCTCGTCATGCTCCTAGTCTTCCTCATGGGCCCTGGGACGATCAGCATTATTATTGCGATCACGGTCGTGAGCTGGGTCTCGTACGCCAGGATCGTGCGGGGGGCGACACTGGTGGCAAAAAACCAGGAGTTTGTGCTCGCGGCCAAGGCAGAGGGATTTTCCACTGGGCGGATCATCGGGCGCCACGTGCTTCCCAACGTCGTAACTCAGGCGATCGTCTTCGCCACCTCTGACATCGTCCTCGATATCCTCGCCATCGTCACCCTGGGGTACCTTGGCCTGGGTATACCACCTCCGACACCTGACTGGGGCGAAATGATGGCCAGTGGTCAGCAGTTCCTCACTACACATTGGGAACTGTCCACCATCCCGGGCATTGCTGTGGTCCTCACCGGCCTCGGGCTCTCCCTCCTGGGCGACGGCCTGGCCGAAGTACTCAGCGTCGAGCGATGACCACGGGGCCTCCCGCGCTACCAGCGCGACCGAGTTCGGAGCTGCCCACGGACACGGGTTCAGGGAGGCCGCCCCTCCTCGAGGTGGAAAACTTGACCGTGACCGTGACCCCACCCGGTGAACGCCGCCGCGTCAACGTCATCACCGGTATCTCGTTCGGGGTGTCGACCGGCGAGGCTGTCGGGCTCGTTGGCGAGTCGGGCAGCGGCAAGAGCCTCACCCTCCGGGCCATCCTCGGCCTCCTTCCTGCCGGCGCCGACGTCGCCAGCGGGGCTGTGCGCTTCGAAGGCCTCGACCTGCTGACGGCGGGAAAACGGGTCGTGCAACGCATACGTGGCACGGGGATCACCATGATCTTCCAGGAACCGATGACCGCCTTGAACCCTGTGGTCCGCGTAGGCGAGCAGATCGTGGACGCCGCCCGGCGCCAGCTCAACTGGAGCCGGAAAGACTCCAGTGAGCATGCCCTGCGCCTGGCCCGTCATATGGGCATTCGGGACCCCGACACCGTCCTCTCCTTGTACCCGCACGAACTTTCGGGCGGCTTGCGCCAACGCGTCATGATCGCTGCCGCCTTGGCCTGTCAGCCCCGGCTGGTACTTTGTGACGAGCCTACGACCGCCCTGGACGTCACCATTCAGGCCCAGATCGTCGGGTTGCTGGCCCAGCTTCGCCACCAAACTGAGATGAGCCTTTTGTACGTCACCCACGACCTGGCGGTGGTGGCGCAGCTCTGCCAGCGCCTGGAGGTGATGTACGCGGGCCGCATCGTCGAAAAGGGATCGGTGGCCGAGATTTTCCGCTCCCCTCGTCACCCTTACACGCTGGGCTTGGTCCGCGCCACGCCGGACGTCCACGCCGTGGTCGACGAGCTCGTCGGGATCCCGGGGTCGGCGCCGCACCTCGGGGCCAGGCCAGGGGGTTGTGCCTTCCACCCGCGGTGCGGCTTTGCTACCAGCGAGTGCTCGACCACCGAGGTCCCTCTCGTCGACCTGGGCCACGGCCGGGCCAGCGCTTGCATTCACGTCGAGGCGTGCGAGCGGGCGACCCAGGGTCTCGAGCCCGTCCCATGAGCGACCCCCTGCTCCAACTGTCCGATGTGACGGTCGTTTTCAAGGCGAGGCGTGGCCATCCGCCGGTCCGCGCCGTCGACGGTGTTTCGCTCGCCGTAGGACGCGGCGAGATCGTCGGGCTGGTCGGCGAGTCGGGATCGGGTAAGTCGACGTTGGCGCGCGTGGTAGTGGGCTTGTGCGACACGGTGAGCGGGACAGCCTGGTTCAATGGCGCGCCGCTGACAGTGCGGGACCGGCCCCCGGAGCTCCGGCGCCGTGTCCAGATGGTATTTCAGGACCCGTACTCCTCGCTTGACCCCCGAATGAGCGTGCGCCAGCAGCTGGCAGAAATTCTGCGCTTTCACCGCGTAGTCCCGCGGGCGATGTTAGAGAGCAGCTGCCAGGACTTGCTCGCCCAAGTCCACTTGCCCCGCCAGCTGCTCCCCGCCCGGCCCCGCCAGATGTCTGGCGGGCAACGCCAGCGTGTTGCCATCGCCCGGGCCCTGGCTCCCCGGCCGGAACTCCTGGTCGCCGATGAGCCTGTGTCGGCGCTGGACGTCTCGGTCCAAGCCGGCATTGTGCGCTTGTTCGCGGAGCTTCGGCGTGAGCTCGGGCTGTCTATTTTGTTCATCGCCCACGACCTGGCTGTCGTGCGCCACCTCTGCGACCGCGTGGCCGTGATGTACATGGGCCGGATCATGGAAGATGGCGCCACCATCGACGTTTTTGACAACCCGCGCCACCCTTACACCCAAACATTGTTGGCCGCCATACCCACGTTGCGTTCAGCGGGCCCCGAGCTGTCGGCCGCCTCGGCCGGTGAACCGCCCCATTTGTCCAGGCTTCCTTCCGGTTGCCGGTTCCGGGACCGCTGCAAGTACGCGGCTCGAGTTTGTGAAGAATCCGAGCCCGCCCTGCTGGAGCTCGGCGATACCCGCGGTGGCGGGGCCCATCGCTCGGCATGTCATTTCTCCTCCACTTTTCCTCGCGTCGCCCGTGCCGCGGAACCCGCCCGAAGGTGACCAACGCGGCCGTGTCGCAAAGTGCCCAGGTCCGCCCGTTCACAACGCCCGAGGAAATGTCACAATGCGAATCGCTCTACCGGCGGGTATTTGGGCTCCGCGCCGAGGAGGGCTCGCTTAACGCCCGCCTTCTTGTCGCCGTGGCTCGCAACAGCGGCATAGTCCTGGGAGCGTTTGCCGGCGATGAGCTGGTGGGGTTCGCCTTCAGTTTCCTGGCCCAGGATCCGACAGATGGGCTTTGTTACCAGTATTCTCAAACCGCGGCAGTTCTCCCGGACTGGCAGGGCTGCGGGGTGGGACGACAGCTAAAACTGGCTCAGCGCGAGGTCGCACTGAGCCGTGGTATCCGCCGCATGCGATGGGCTTTCGACCCGTTTAAGTTCCGAAATGCTCACTTCAACCTGGACGTCCTGGGCGCTCACGGCACCGAGTTGGCCCGGGATCTTTACGGCGCCCACGGGTACGGCGTCGAC
>DATJST010000139.1:0-5052 GCA_035503975.1 Acidimicrobiales bacterium
TACGCCGCGCCGTCGGCGGCCGGCGGGGCGGCGCTGGCCGTGTCGGGCTTGGTCGCCCTGGGACCGCTGGTGTAGCTGCCACGGTTGTGGCAGTGCCGCTGGGCGCCGAGTGCCCGCCACAGCCGATGAGCAGGCCAGCGCCCGCGACAGCGGCAAGGGCGGCATTGACCCCCTGCCGAGACCGGGCACGGCACCTGGTCCAACCTGAGACCGGCCACACCCTCGCAAGTACGCCAAGGCACCTTGCTCCTTGCGCCCCCGTCCGCCCCACGCAGCACCTCCTCAGTCTCCTTGTTTAGCGCCACTATACAACATGACCAGTCGATTACATACTAAAAGTTGTGCGCAGGTGTTTACAGCACTGTGAATTACGTAGCGGCGCGTACCTCTCGACGCGGGGCGCCGTGACAGACGCCTGTCAGCGTCGCGGCAAGTACCCGGAGGCCCCCCGGTCTCTGCACTAGCTTGAGCCACTGATGGAGCACCGTGCCCTGGCCCTCGACCTTGGCTCATCCTCGGTGCGAGCGATCGTGTTCGAGCGCGACAGCGCTGGCGACGTGGGAGCCGTTGCCGGCGCCATGGCACGCCGCCCGCGCCACATCGACGCGCAGGCGCCGGGCCAGGCGACCTTTGACGCAGAAGAGTACTTCGCCGACCTTGTGGCCTGCATAGACGAACTGCATGCCAAGGGCGCCCTCGAAGGTGTCGAGGCAATTGCCGCCGACTCGCAGTGGCACTCGGTCGTGCCTGTGGGCTCCTCGGGCACCGCGTCGGCACCCGTGCTCTCGTGGGCGGACACGCGCCCGCCACGCCCGCGCCGACCCAGGCAGCCGAGCGCCGCATCCCTGGAGGCGCTGCGCCAAAGGACGGGCTGCGCCTATGCCTCGATGTACTGGACGTGGCGAGTGCCTTGGTTAGTTGGCAATGAGGATAAGGCGTCGGCATTGCCTAAAGGGACTAAGTTCCTCGGCCTGGCGGAGTACGTGGGGATGAAGCTGCTCGCCGACCCGACGATGTCGGTGTCGATGGCTTCGGCGACCGGCCTGCTGGCCACTGCCGAACATGATTGGGACGGCGAGGCGCTCGCGCTCGCCGGGCTGGGCGGCCAAGCCGCAGCGGCACTGCCACCGTTGGCCGACAGGGACTGGCGCGGCGAGCTGGCTGAACAGTGGCGGTGGCGCTGGCCCGAAATTGCTTCTGCGCCCTGGCACCCGGTGCTCGGCGACGGCGCCGCCGCCAACCTCGGCGCCGGCTGTGACGTGCCGGGCCGGGCGGCGATGACCGTGGGCACCTCAGCGGCGGTGCGGGCCGTGCTTCCCGCGCCGCACCCTGGCCCGCTCCCTCCCGGGTTGTGGCGCTACTGCGTGGACGACGACCACGTCGTGCTCGGTGCCGCGTACAGCAGCGGCGGCCAGTTGTACACCTGGGCCCTGAGGCTGTGGGAGGGCACGACCAACGGGCCGGGCGCCAGCGCGAGCACGCCGCCCGGGGTGGCCAATCCCCGCTTCGACATGCCGGTCCCGGCGCCTCCCGGGAGCGACGGGGTGACCGTGCTCCCCTGGCATGCAGGCACGAGGCCGCCCGAAGCGGGTGTGCCGTCCGATATGGGTGCCGTGCTCGGCCTCGGCCTTGGCCACACCGGTGCGCACATAGTCTCCGCCTCGGTCGAGGCCGTGTGCTTCCAGCTGGTCGGCGGCCTGAGGGACCTCGAGCAGGCGACGGGCGGTCCGCTCGTCGTTTACGCCAATGGAGGAGCGGTCGAACGTTCTTCGTGGTGGCAAAAACGCCTGGCTGCCGCTGTCGGCCGGCCGATATATTGCCCGGTGGTGCCGGAGACGACTTCCCGGGGCGCAGCTGCCAAGGCGCTCGGGGTGCGGCTGAGCGAAGCAAAGGCAGTGCCCGAGCTGGTAACGCCCAGCGCGGAGGAGGTAGCGGCATTAGCCAAGGCCCGGCAGCGCTGGACCAAGTGGTACGGCGACGTCCTCCCGCTGGTGGTTCACAAGTAAATTGCCACCGCCGGCCTAGAGCTTGGCGAACTCCTTGCCGTCGATTATCTCGGTGTAACCGAGCCGCTCGAGGTCCTCTTGTTGCTTGCGGGTATTGCGGGCACGGCGCAGGACGTTGACGACCAGGCCCGGGTCCCGCGCCCGGCGGGCCCCAGCGGCGGCCAATGACCGCAGCAGCTCTTCCGGGCTGGCGCAAAGTACGGCCAGCTTGTGCTGGCCCTCTTGGAAGCCAGCCGGGTCGATCAGCTCGCAAACCCGCTCAAAGCCAATGGAAAAGCCGCACATAGGCAGCTCCGGCCCACCGAAGCGGGCGGTCATGCCGTCGTAGCGACCGCCGCCGCCGAGCGAGTAAGGTACGCCGGCGCGGCGGATCTCGAAGATCTGACCTGTGTAATAGCCGATGCCACGCACAAGCGAGGGGTCGAACTCGGCGTCGTGGCCCAACGCTTCCAAGGTGGTGCGCAAGTCGGCCGACACCTCCTCGGGGCAGAGCGAAAGATCTCCGTCCTGCACCCACTCCAACAGCCGGGCCACCCCGGCGGAGTCAAAGCCTGCGAGCTCGGCGGCCACGGCCTCGACGCTCGATCTTTCGAGCTTGTCCAGGGCGATGTACACCGGAGCCGGGTCTGGCAGTGGACCAAGGTGGCGCTCGATGACCGAACGCAAAAGGCGCCGGTCGTTCAACTTGACCACGCAGCCGCCCAGGCCGGTGCTTTCCAGGGCTGCCAACGTGGCGCGGCACAGCTCCACCTCGGCCGCCGGGCTCGGCTCGCCGACAATGTCTATGTCGCACTGCACGAACTCGCGGTAGCGCCCCCGGGCCGGGCGCTCCCCGCGCCAGACCGGGGCGATGTGGGCGGCTTTGAAGGGCAGCGGCAGCTCGTTCAGGTGGTTGGCAACGAAACGAGCCAGCGGTACGGTGAGGTCAAAGCGCAGCCCCGTATCGGCCAGTTCTCCGCTTTGGGCCAGTTCTTCCTCCAGGCGCGCCCCGCGCTTTAGGACCTTGAATATCAGCTTTTCGTTTTCACCGCCGCCGCTCCCGATGAGGACTCCGAGGTCTTCCAGGGCCGGCGTTTCGACCAGCTCGAAGCCGTAGCGGGCGTAGACGTCAAGGATGCGGTTGGCCACCTGCCGGCGCAGCTCGGCCTGCGGGGGCACGAAGTCGCGCATGCCGCGGACCGGTTGAGCATGTTGAGCCATTCCCGCTAGCCTCGCCTTTGTGACGGCGGCCGCGCAATACGGTTCGGCGAGCGGCACCGGGGCCGGCATCGTGGTGTCGGGGCTGCGCAAGTCGTTCGGGGCGGTCAAGGCCGTGCGCGGCGTCGACATCGCCATCAAAGCTGGTGAGACGGTTGCCATGCTCGGCCCGAACGGGGCTGGCAAGACCACGACCATCGACATGCTGCTCGGCCTGCAGCGCCCCGACGCAGGCCGGGTGACGGTGTTCGGCGAGGCCCCCAGCGCGGCCGTGCGCGCCGGCCTGGTCGGCGGGATGCTCCAGGTCGGCAGCCTGGTACGCGACGTCTCGGTGCGTGAGCTGGTACGGATGGTGGCCGCGCTGTACCCGCACCCGCTTGCCGTGGACGACGTCCTTCGTGCCGCGGGCGCCATCGAGTTTGCCGACCGCAAGACCCAGAACCTGTCCGGGGGCCAGACGCAGCGCGCCCGCTTCGCCATCGCCCTCGTGGGCAACCCGGAGCTGCTCGTGCTCGACGAGCCCACCGCCGCCCTCGACGTGGAGGGCCGGCGGGGGTTCTGGGCGTCGATGCGCGGCGTGGCGGCGTCGGGCAAGACGGTGCTCTTCGCCACCCACTACTTGGAGGAGGCCGACGAGTACGCCGACCGGGTCATACTCATGGCTCAGGGAAAGGTGGTGGCCGACGGCACCCCGACAGAGATCAAAGCCCGGGTCGGCGCGCGCACTATCCGGGCCACGCTGCCGGGGCCAAGCCCGAGTACCGAGGAGCTCGCCGCGCTGCCCGGCGTGACCCGTGCCGAGCGCCACGGGGACAGCGTCGCCCTGCGTTGCAGCGACTCCGACGCGGCGCTGCGCGCACTGCTAGGCCGTTTTGCCGCTGCTCGCGACATCGAAGTGAAGGGCGGCACGCTGGAGGACGCCTTCGTCGAGCTCACCGGCGACGAAGACGCCGAGGCTGCAGGGCGTGTCTCGGTGGGGGCACCATGACTGCGCTGACTTATGCGCGCTACGACTTGCTGCGAGTGGTGCGCAACCGGCGTTTCTTCATATTCAGCCTGGGCATCCCGCTCGTCTTGTACCTGCTGATCGCCGGCGAGAACCGACATGCGCATGCCTCGGGGCTGCCTTTTCCCACGTACTACTTGGCCGGTATGGTCAGTTTCGGCACTATGAACGCCGTGATCGCCGGCGGGGGGATAATCGCCCTCGAGCGGGCGGTCGGCTGGACCCGCCAGCTGCGGATAACGCCATTGCCGGTGTGGGCATATATGTTGAGCAAGGTCGTGCGCGGTTATGCGATGGCCTGCACGAGCATAATTGTCCTGTATATTGCCGGTCTTTCGCTCGGCGTCCACTTTTCGGTCGGCGGTTGGCTGCTGATGACCGGCCTCATATTGATCGGCCTGTTGCCGTTCTCGGTGCTCGGGATAGTGTGCGGCCACCTGCTCAGCCCCGATAGCCTCGGGCCGGCCATGGGCGGCATAATCGTCCTGTTCTCTTTGCTGGGAGGCTCTTTCGGCCAGCTCGCTACGAGCGGTGCGCTCCATGACATCGCCCAGGTGCTGCCCTCTTACTGGCTCGTGCAGGCAGCGCACGCCGGGCTCACCCTGGACGCCTGGCCGACGGAGGGCTGGATCGTGGTCGCGGTCTGGACGGCGGCGCTGGTGCGACTGGCCATGATCGTTTACCAGCGGGACACGGGCAAGACCTAAGCGCCCGCAGCCGCAAACCCCGGGCGAGCGGCCTCCGCCGCCGTGTACGGTCGGCCCTTATGGCGTCACTGGGCCGCTGGTCACCTCCCCGGCCGTTCACGTCCGGGCAGCTCTCGGGCCTGCCGCCGTCGTTGCG
>DATJST010000140.1:0-15968 GCA_035503975.1 Acidimicrobiales bacterium
AGGCTCTCGACGGCGTGGCGCAAAGGGCAGCGCGGGTCATCACCGGGTCCCAGGCGGCCAAAGCCGAGATCGTCGCCAACTCCGCGGTGCCGCTGGAACGGGTGCGGGTCGTGGCCAACGGAGTGGACCACCGCTTGGCAACCCAAGACGAGGTGGCGGGCGCGCTGCGCCGGCATGACCTCGAGGGCGCCCCGTACGTCTTGTGGGTCGGGAGCCTCGAGCCGCGCAAGAACGTTGCCACCCTGGTCCGCGCGTTTGCCCGGCTGGCAGCAGGCCGACAGGTGCCACACCGGTTGGTGCTCGTAGGTCCGCTCGGCTGGCTGCACGACGAACTGGTGCCCCAAGAGCCGGCACGCCAACTCGGTGACCGGCTACGCACGTTGGGCGCGGTCAGTGACCGCGACCTGAGAGCCTTGTACGCCGGGGCGTCGCTGTTCGCGTTCCCGAGCCTGCACGAGGGGTTCGGCATGCCCGTGCTCGAGGCCATGGCCCAGCGGACGCCGGTGGTCTGCTCGGACATCGCCGCCTTGGCCGAAGTGTCCGGCGGGTCTGCGGTCCTGGTCCCACCGTGCGACGTAGAGGCATGGGCGAGCGCCTTGGGTGAACTAGCCTCTGACGAAGCCGGCCGGGTCACTCTGGGAGCGGCTGGGTTCGATTGGGCCGCCCAGTTCACCTGGGAGCGCATGGCCCAGCAGACGTACGCCATCTACCAGGAGGTTGCCGGGACAAGCCATGAGTGACGAGTGGGGCCCGGGCGAGAGGGCTCAGGGGCCCGCCGGGCGAGGACCGCGCCAGACGCGGCGCCGTGCCAACCTGCTCGCTGGGCTCATGTTCGGCGTCGCGTTGCTGGCGGTGGCCGCGTTGCTGGCGGTCACAGTGCTCAGCTCGGGTACGGGCCAGCCGCCCTCCTCCACGACGACCAGCCCCGGACACAGCACCAACACCACTGCCTCGCCCGGCACGAAAGGACCCGGGGCGGACGGCAGCCGTCGCTCTCGCGGGCGCGGCCCTCGGCCGCCAGCACCGCTGCAGACGTTCCTGGGCCCTTATGGGGTCGAGTCGAGCGCAATCCTCGCCGAGAACGAGCGGCCGGGTACGACTTCATGGCGTATCACGCACCAAGCGCCGTCCGGGTTCATCGAAGGCTTTGCTAGCACCACCTATGCCGACGCGGGCCAAAAGGTCAGCCTCTACGTTTCCACGAGCGCGCGCTCGTTCCGGGTGAGCGCGTACCGGATGGGCTGGTACCAGGGCAAGGGCGGCCGGCTCGTGTGGACTTCGCCGCCCATAGCCGGGCGCGTGCAGCCGAGCTGCCCGGTGACGCTACCGACGAACATGGTTAGCTGCGACAACTGGGAGCGCTCGGACGTGCTCGAGGTGACCAAGGCATGGCCTTCAGGCGATTACTTGCTCAAGTTGACCGGCAGCGGCGAACAGCAGGGCTACGTCATCCTCACCGTCTGGGCGCCCTCCAGCCGAGCGACGTACCTGGTCATGACGCGTTCGCTGACCGAGCAAGCCTGGAACCCCTACGGCGGTTACGACTTCTACGAGGGCCAGGGGGCGTGCCAGCTCGACAGCGACTCGTACCCGCCGTGCAACCGGGCGCGAGTTGTGTCATTCGACCGTCCCTACGACTGGGGCGACGGCGCCGCCGACTTCCTTGGCAACGAGTACCCGCTTGTCGAGTGGGTTGAGCAGCACGGCCTCGACGTGACCTATTGCACGGACATCACGGTTTCAGAACGGCCTGGCATCCTGCTCGAGCACAAAGCGCTGCTTTCCCTCGACCACGACGAGGTATGGACCAATTCGGAACGCCTCGCCGCTCTCGCCGCGGCCGCCAAAGGCGTGAACATCGTGTTCTTCGGTGCCGCACCCGTTCTGCGCCACGCCCGGCTGGAGGCGTCGTCGCTCGGGCCGGACCGGGAGGAAGTCGATTACCGCGACTCCGCAGAAGACCCCCTGGACGGCTCGGGCAACCCGATGGACGTCACAGGCAACACCTGGAGCTCGCCTCCCTCCAGTTGGGACGAAACGGCCTTTGTGGGCGAGGAGTACTCCGGGTACCTGCTGCCCAACGCACCCTCGGCCGCTCTGGTGCCGTACGACGCGTCGTCGTGGATATTCAAGGGCAGTGGCCTCACCGACCGGTCGGCAGTGCCGGACGTCATCGCTTCGGACATCGACCATGTCGACCCGTCCGGCCCGATGCCCGCCAACCTGCAGGTGCTGGCGCACTCTCCGGTCCCGCTCAGCTCGGCCTACACCAACATGGGCGAGTGGGACGGTTACACGTACTCCGACATGACCTACTGGAGCAATCCCACGAGCGGGAGCGGCGTCTTTGACAGTGGGACCGTCAACTGGCTGACAGCCCTGGTCGAGTGCTCGCCGGCAGCCTGCCCGGCGCCCAAGATAGGCAGGATCACCGGCAACCTCCTTCGGGTCTTCGGCGAGGGACCTGCCGGCAGGGCCCATCCTTCGGTGGCCAACTGGCGGTCGCTGGCTCCGAGCGGGTCCTAGCGGGGCCCGGCCGGCGAGCCGCCCACGTGGTCCCCCGTCGATGGGAGGCGCTCCCCCTCGCCCCCTCGCGGCGCCGCTGGAGGTCTTGCGTCACTGGGGCGCTAGCCGCTCACTGGTCCAGCGGGCATATCCCCCTTTCGAGCCGCTCGGTCGCTGTACTTGCCGCCGAGCCGCTCCCGCTCATGACTGGGAACGGGCCGCGCAGTTCACGCAGGCACGGGTGGCCGGGAGGGCGTCGAGGCGGGCCGGGGCGATGTCGGCGTGGCAGGCCTCGCAGGTGCCGTAGGTGCCATCGTCCAACTTGGCCAAGGCCCGCTCTACGTCCGCCAAGCGCTCGGCCACGCTCGAACCAGCCGACCTGGCCTCTCCCCGCCAATTGGCGGCCTGGCTGGCAGTGGGGATGTGCTTGGCTTGACCCGGCGAAGCGCCCAGCCCGAGCTCGGCCATCCTCGCTTCCAGCTCGGTGCGCTCGCCTTCGAGGGCGCGGCGGTAACCGGCGAGCACGCGTGGATCGTTCACGGGCACGTTATAGCGGCTAGCGCCAGCTCCTCGCAATGCTATTTACCAAGGGCGGCCCGGCCGGCCCGAGGACTGCTCGGCTGTCGCATCGGCGGCCCAGTTCAATCAACAGGGCACGGCGTCGGTACGCTCGGGCAGTGCCCACCATCACCCCATCGACCGAGATCCAAGACGTGCTAGTCGTAGAGCCCGACCGCTTCGGCGACGAAAGGGGCACGTTCATAGAGAGCTACCGCAGGCAGTGGTTCCCTCTCGGGCGGGAAATGGTCCAGCTCAACCGGAGCGAGCGCCGAGCCGGGTCGGTTGTCGGGCTCCATTACCACCTGCACCAGGCCGACTACTGGACAGTGCCGCGTGGGCGGGCACGGGTTGTCCTGCACGACCTGCGGGTGGGCTCAGCGACAGACGGTGCCACCCTCTTACTGGACATTGACGAGGACAATGCGCTGGGCGTTTTCATCCCACCGGGAGTGGCGCACGGGTTCGCCGCCCTGAGCGACCTCGCTATCACGTACCTTGTCGACGCCTACTACAACCCGGCCGACGAGCTCGGCGTGGCCTGGGACGACCCCGAAGTGGGGGCCGACTGGGGCATCGCCGGCCCGGTGCTGTCCAAGCGCGACCAGACCAACCCGCGCCGGGCGGAGATCGCGGCCGAATGGCGACCGCACGCCGGGCTGAGACGTTGAGCCGCGCAACGCCCACGGTGACGGCCCTGGCCGGTGGCGTCGGGGCAGCCCGCATGTTGCGAGGCCTGGCGGCAGTGGTCGGCCAACAGGCGATCACGGCAGTGATCAACACCGGCGACGATGCGGTGCTGCACGGCCTCTACGTGAGCCCGGACATCGACACCGTGACCTACACCCTGGGCGGCGTAGCCAACCCGGCTACGGGTTGGGGGCTCGCGACCGAGACATGGCGCGTGATGGCCGGGCTGCGCGAGTTCGAAACCGCGGGTGTTACACCACGAGCGGGGCTGACGTGGTTCAGCTTGGGCGATACCGATCTGGCCACCCACTTGTACCGTACAGGCCGCTTGGCCGCCGGTGCAGGGCTTTCCCAGGTCACAGCCGAGGTCGCGGCTCGCTTTGGGGTCAAGGCCCGGCTGCTGCCGATGTCGGACGAACGCGTCGAGACCCGTGTCACCGTGGACATGGGAGAAAGGGCGACCCCGTTCGCAGGGCCGGGTGTGGTGGAGATCGGGTTCCAGGAGTACTTCGTCGGCCTGGGCCATGGGGCCCCGGTCCGCCAGGTCCGCTTCGCCGGCGCCGAGGCGGCCAACCCCGCGCCCGGGGTGCTCGCCGCCATTGGCGAAGCTGAGATGCTCGTCATCTGCCCTTCCAACCCGATTGTGTCCATCGGGCCTCTTATGTCTGTCCCGGGCATTGCCGATGCCGTCGCGCGGCGGCGCGACAGCACTGTGGCTGTGTCGCCGATAGTCGCCGGGAAGGCTCTCAAGGGGCCGGCCGACCGCATGCTCGTGGAGCTCGGCCACGAAGCGTCAGTCGTGGGTGTCGCTGAAATGTGGGCGCCTCTGGCGGCAACGCTCGTCGTCGACGACGCCGATGCCGGCTCGGCCGCCCGCGTCGAGGCCCAGGGGGTGCGCTGCGTGGTGGCCCCGGCCATCATGACCGGCGCGACCGAGGCCGCCACCTTGGCTCGGGCAGTGCTCGGCGCCGGTCGGCGGCGCGCCGGGTGATCTCGCTCATCCCCCTAGAAGGCATCCCCGAAGTGGTGCCAGGCGACGAGCTGGCCGACCTTGTGCTCGCCGCCACCCAACTGGCCGCTTACGACGTGGTGGTGGTGACCCAGAAGGTTGTCTCCAAGGCTGAGGGCCGGCTCGTTGCCGTCGATGCCAGCGACCCGCAAGCGCGGCGCCGGCTCGTCGTGTCCGAGAGCGTCCGGGTACTGCGCGAGCGAGAGGGCCTCATCATCTCGGAGACCCGGCACGGCTTCGTCTGCGCCAACGCCGGCGTCGACCTGTCCAACGTGGCCGAAGGCACCGCGGCGCTGTTGCCCCTCGACCCGGACCGCAGCGCGCGGCACATCCGGGACGCCATAAAGGCGAGAACGGGCCTCGTCGTCGGCGTGATCGTTTCAGACACCTTCGGGCGGGCCTGGCGCAACGGGCTCACCGACGTGGCCATAGGGTGTGCGGGCATCGCCGCTGTGGTCGACCTGCGCGGCACGCTCGATGCCAATGGGCGCGAGCTGGCCGTTACCGAGGTGTGCGTGGCCGACGAGCTGGCCGCGGCGGCAGAGCTGGCCAAGGGCAAGGCGAGCGGCATCCCCGCAGTGATCGTCAGGGGCGCCGAGCGAAGCTGGTTCCGGGAGTCGTCGGTGCGGGCCGAGGTGGTGCGCGCAGCGGCGCAGGACCTGTTCCGCTGAACGGGCTTCAGCGGGTCGCGGCCACCCGGCGCGACCACTCGATGACCGCGGCCGCCCCCTTGTCGAGGCTCGTCCAAGGTTTCCAACCAAGGTGTATCGCGGCGCGGCGGGGGTCCAGGCAGTTGCGGCCGACCTCGGTGGGCCGAGCCTGGATATGGATGGGCGCCTGGTAGACACCCGCGGCCCGCGCCATGATCGTGTACAGCTCGTTCACCGTGGTCTCGACGCCCGTGCCGATGTTGCAGAGCAGGCCGCTGCCTCTCTCGGCGGACCTCGAGAAGGCATCGACCACGTCGTCCACGAACACGTAATCGCGCGTCTGCTTGCCGTCGCCGCAGATCAGGCAGGGCTCGCCGGAGAGTAGCCGGGCCGCGAAGATGGCTACCACGCCACCCTGGCTGCGCGGGTCCTGGCGGGGGCCGTACACGTTGGCCAGCGCCAAGGAGGTGTACTCGAGGCCGTGCACTTCGCGGTAGGCGTACAGGTAATCGCCGACGGCTTTTTTGGCGACGCCGTAAGTAGAGAGCGGCCGCTGCGGTGTGGCCTCGGCGAGGGGAAGCTTTTCCGCCTCCCCGTAGATCGAGCCGCCCGAAGAGGCGAACACGAACTTGCGGGCCCCTGCTGCTCGAGCGCCCTCCAAGGCGCGGAGCGAGCCAAGAATATTGACCGCCGCGTCGGCGACGGGGTCCGCCGCCGAGACGTGGATGTCCGCCGGCGCAGCCAGGTGGAACACGACCTCGGGCTTGCGGCGGGCCATCAGGTCCACCAGGTCCGCCGAGCACACATCGAGCTGGTGGAACTGGAAGCGGCCGGCGCCCATGGCGCGCGCTTCACCGAGGTTGGCGAGCGAGCCGGTCGAAAGGTTGTCGACGACGTCGACAGTGTGGCCTTCGTTGAGGAGCCGGTCGACCAGCGTCGAACCGATGAAACCGGCCCCCCCGGTGACGAGTGCCCGGTAAGGGGCTCCCTTTATGGGCAGGCTCACTTGGTCGTGGCCGTGGACTTTGCCTTCTTGGCCCCTCCCCCAGCCCTGGTCGTCTGGCCCGCCGACGTGGTCGTGGCCTGGCCGGAGGTCGTCGTCGTCGATGAGGGCACGGTGGTGGTCGTCCCCGTGGGCACGGTGGTCGCTGTCCCCTTGGTCTTGCCCTTGGCCTTGCCGGCGGCCGTCGTGCTCGACGAGGAACCGTTAGAAGCCGCCGTTGTCGTCGAGTGTCCCGATTTGTTGGTGGACGTGGTCGTCGGCGCCGCCGTGGTGGTGGTCGTCGGGGTCCCCCCATTGGCCTCGACCTGGCTCAAGTAGGAGATCACCGCGGCCGGCGGTTCGGGGACCGACAGCTTGTGGCCCTTGGCCGGCGCAGGCAGGAAGGCAATGGTGACGAGCTGGTCGTCCTCGAGAAGGACCCCGCTGTCACAGTCGGGGTTGCAGGTGTCTTCGAGCCCGCCCTTGGTGCTCTTTTTGTTTTGCAAAACGCCGTCGCTTTGCGGCTCTGCCGGGTTTGACCAGGTCATGACGTAGACATGGCCGGGCTGGCCTTCGCAGCTGTCGCCATCGGTGTACAAGCGGCTGCCGGGGACTTGCAGTTCTCCGGCGTTCAGCTTCATACCTACTGCGTTGGCGAAGGCGAAGAGGGTCGCATTGTGGCCCGCCACCGACTTGACCTTGGGCTCGATGTATATGACGCCGTTACGGGTCGTGAGCCCGTTGGAGTCGTTGGTCGGCTTCAGCGGGGGCAGCAGCTTGCCGCACTCGTCGATGGCGTACCCCTCGAACCATTTCGTCCCCACGGCGGGTGCGGCGTTACCTTGTTTGTTGTTTTTGGCGTCCAGGTACTCGCGGCTGTTGTAGACGCCGAGCACGCCCAGCAGGATCAAGATCCCGACGGCGATGTAGTAGTTGTACGCCGGGCGGCTGGCGTAACTGCGGCTCCCGCCGAGGCCGGCGGCGCGAGCTACCTTCTTAGCGGAAGTGGGCTTGGGCATAACGACCAGTCAGGTTACCCGCCGCCGCCGCCGCTCGTGGGCCGCCTCTGGCCGCGAGGTTGTTCGGTCGGCATAGGGAGCTGCAATCAGGGCCCTTCGTCGGGTCGGCCCCCGCTCAAAGCTCGCCGGCCGGCGGTGAGCACGAACCGCAGCGCGAGGCCGGGCAGGACAACGGGCAGCACCCAGCGGCGCGCACCATCAGTGCTGCGCCAGGCAAAGCGCCACATCGAAACGTGGTGGGCGAACAGCATCCGGTATGGGTGCCGGTCGGCCGAGGCTCCTTGGACGTGGACGACCTCGGCGTTCGGCTCGTAGACGATCGACCAACCCGCCCGCCCAAGCCGCCAGCACAGGTCCACGTCCTCCAGGTACATGAAGTAGCCGGCATCGAACCCGCCCACCGCGTCCCAGGCTGTGCGCCGCGCCAGGAAACACGAACCGGACACCCAGTCAACCTCGCGGCGCTCCTCGTGGTCCCAGTCGCTCATCCGGTACCGCCGTGTAAAAGGGTTGCCCGCCCAGAACTGGCCGAAGAACCCGTGCCCGAAGGCGTCCACGAGATCTGGAAAGCGCCGGGCCGAGGGGTAGAGCTTGCCCTTTACGTCCAAGATGCGCGGGCCGACGACAGCCGCCTTGGGCGCCCTCACGATCGACCGCCAGAGGGCTTCGACCGCGCGAGGGCCGACGACGACGTCGGCGTTGCATATCAACAGGTACTTGGTCCCGGCCAGCGCGGCGCCGACGTTGGCGGCACGCCCGTAGCCGAGGTTGGCGCCCGTTGGCGCCCACTTGGCGGCCGGAAAGTGCTCGAGAAGGGCCATCTCGGAGCCGTCCGAGGACCCGTTGTCCGCCACGACGACCGTACCCACGCCGGCTTCGAACAGGCTGGCCACGCAGCGCAGCAGGTACTGGCAGGTGTTGTAGTTGACGACTACGGCAGCAACGTCGTCGGTCACGACGCCAGAGCCATCAGGCGCTCGCCAGGACCGAACGCACCGTGCGTTCGAGCGCGGGGTGGTAATCGTCGAGCACGCCAAGCCCCATGAGGCGCAAGGCAGCATTGTCGAGCACCGAATTGGCCGGCCGCGGCGCATCCCGGGGCGGGTCCAACTCTGCGGTGCCGATCGGGTGCACCCGGTCAGGGTCGTACCCGGCGGCCGAGAGAATGTCGCGGGCGAAGCCGTACCAGGTGGTCGGGCCCTGATTGGTCACATGGAACACGCCGGGTAGCCGCGAGGTAGCCAGGCGGAGCACCACCCGCGCCAAGTCGTCGGCGAAGGTCGGGCAACCACGTTGGTCGTCTACGAAGCGCAGCGGCCCTTCACCTTCGGCCAGGCGGAGCACCGTCTTCACCATGTTGGCTCCGTAGCGCCCGCAGAGCCAGGAGGTACGTACCACACAGGCGCTCGAGGCGATGCTCAGCACCTCGTGCTCACCACCGAGCTTCGAATGCCCGTAGGCCGACATCGGGCAAGTGCTGTCCCATTCGACATATGGGCGCGGCGAGCGGCCATCGAAGACGTAGTCGGTCGAGATGTGGACCAGGTGCGCACCGCTCATGCGGGAGCCCTCAGCCAGGTGGCGGGGACCGAGAGCGTTCACGGCAAATGCCCGGTCCAGGTCTCGCTCACAAGCGTCCACGGCGGTGTAAGCGGCGGCGTTGATGACCACGTCCGGTGGCCATTCGCCGAACACCTGGAGGGTGCGCTCGCGGTCGCTGATGTCCAGATCCTGGTGACCGAGAGCCAGGACCTCGTGGTGGGGCGCGGCGTCCAGGAGCTCAACCAGCTCGCGGCCCAGCTGGCCACCGGAGCCGGTCAGGAGCACCCTCACTTCAGCGGCTCCCACCACCACCGGTTATCGTGGTACCAGGCGAATGTTCGCTCCAGAGCGTCGTCCAGCTCGTGCTCCGGCTTCCAGCCGAGCGCGCGGACCTTCGCAGAGCCGACGCTGTAGCGGCGGTCGTGCCCCAACCGGTCCGTGACGTAATCGACCCGGTCCGGGCCCGCCCCGGCAAGGGCCAGGAGCTTGTCCACCAGCTCGCGGTTGGGCATCTCGCAGCCCGCTCCGACGTTGTAAACCTCGCCCGGCTCGCCAGTGCGCAGCACGAGGTCGACGGCGGCACAGTTGTCCTCCACGAACAGCCAGTCCCTCTGGTTGAGCCCGTCGCCGTAAAGCGGGATGTTCTTGCCATCGAGCAGGTTGGTCATCGACAGGGGTACCATTTTCTCCGGGTACTGCCAGGGCCCGAAGTTGTTGGACGAGCGAGTCACCAGCACCGGGAACCCGTAGGTGGAAAAGTAGGACAGCGCGATAAGGTCCGACCCAGCCTTGGAGGCCGAGTACGGTGAGCGTGGGTCAAGGCGGTCGGTCTCGCTCGAGCTGCCCTCGGGTACCGAACCGTACACCTCGTCGGTGGATATGTGCAGCACGCGGCCCACGCCGGTCCGGCGAGCGGCGTGCATGACCAGGTTGGTCCCGACGCAGTTGGTCATGGCGAAGTCTTCCGGGCCGGCGATCGAGCGGTCGACATGGCTCTCGGCGGCGAAGTGGACGACGGCGTCGTGGGCCGCCATGGCCGCCTCGAGGGGTACGAGGTCGCAGATATTGGCGTGCACGAAGCGGAAGCGCTTCTCGTACTGCCGCTTGACATCTTCCAACGTGGCCAGGTTGCCGGCGTAGGTGAGCGCGTCGTAGACCGTGACCTCGTCGTCGCTGTTCGCCAGCACCCAGCGTACGTAGTTGGACCCGATAAAACCGGCCCCGCCGGTCACGAACAGTTTCATGGGCACGAGGCTAGCGGCGCGTGGCACGAGTGCTGCTCGGGCCGCCGCGGCGGCGGCCGCGGCTCAGGACAAGTCGACCAGGCAGTGGTCACCGACCATGAGGCGGGTGGCCAGAGGCCGGCGGGCGCTGCGCGTGACCTCGACGTCGTAGCCGAGCAGTGAGTCCTCGATCCGACCCGCCCCCACAACCCGCGTCTTGCCCAGTAGGACAGAATGCTCTATCTCGGAGTGCTCGATCAGGCAGCCTGGCCCGATCGCGCTGAAAGGGCCGACGAAGCTGTCGACGACCTCCGACCCGGCGCCGATCACCGCCGGCCCGCGGACGTGGCTGCGCACCACCCTTGCTCCTGCCTCGACGACCACCCGGCCGTCGACCTGGCTCTCGGCGTCAACGGTGCCGTCCACGCGGCGTGCGACGCCCTCGAGCAGGAGCCGGTTGGCCTCCAGGAGCGGTGTCAGCTTGCCCGTGTCGATCCACCACCCCTGCAGGATCTCGGGGAGCACGATATAGCCGGCGTCGATCAGCCACTGGATGGCGTCGGTGATCTCCAGTTCGCCTCGAGCGGAGGGGCGGATGGCGGCTACCGCTTCGTGGATCCTCCGGTCGAACAGGTACACGCCCACCAACGCCAGGTCGGATGCGGGCACCGCCGGCTTTTCAACTAGGCGCAGCACGTGCCCATCGCCGTCCAGCTCCGCCACGCCGAAGCGCTGCGGATCCGCGACCTGCTTGAGGAGGATCTGTGCCGAGGGCACCACGGCGTGCTCCCCGAGGCCAGCGGTCGCCGCCGAAGCGCGCTCGGCCTCGAAGCGGGCGACGAAGCCGGCCAGGTCCTGTTGGAGCAGGTTGTCACCGAGGTACATGACGAAATCGTCGTCGCCCAGGAACTCCCGGGCGATCAAGACGCCGTGAGCCAGGCCGAGCGGCGCCTCCTGGCGCAGGTATGTCACCTCGAGCCCGAAGGCCGAGCCGTCCCCCACCGCCGCCTTGATCTCGGCGGCAGTGTCCCCGACCACCATCCCTACCTGCTTTACGCCCGCGGCCGCGATCGCTTCCAGCCCATAGAAAAGCACGGGTTTGTTCGCCACGGGCACCAGCTGTTTAGCCCGGGTGTGGGTGATGGGGCGAAGTCTCGTCCCCGCTCCTCCAGCCAACACCAGGGCCTTCATCGCTCATCGACCCTAGACGGCGTGGTGGGCGTAGCGTGCACGACATCGCCGGCAGCGACCGCCACCCTCTCTCCGTTGCTGGCGCGCACGACCAGGCGGCCGTCCGGGTCGATGTCGATGGCGGTCCCGTACAGTTCGCCGCGGGGGTGCCCATGCGGCCCGGCGAAGCTAACGGTGACCTGCTGGCCGAGCGTGGCTGAAGCGGCGCGGTAGCGTTCGGCGACCAGATCCCAGCGGCCGTAGAGCTGGTCGAGCGCGGTCAGCGCCGCCGCCAGGAGGAGGTCGCGGCCTACCGGAGCCTGGGCGAGTTCCTGAAGGCAGGTCGCCGCCAGGTCGGGCGGCGCCCAGGACACATTGACCCCTGCCCCGATCACGACCCCGGCCGGCGGCATGTGGGAGACCCCCGGCCTAGGCACGGGCACGGCTCCGGGCACCGGCACGGCACCTGGTACGGGCGCGGCCCCGGGCACCGGCAGGGTCCCGGGCACCGGCATGACCCCGGGCACCGGCGCGGCCCCGGGCAGCCGAAAGGGCGAAGGGGCCGACTCGGCCAGCACACCGGCGACCTTGGCTCCCGCAGTCCTTGCGCCTGCGGCAACCAGGTCGTTCGGCCACTTGAGGGCCAGCTCGGCACCGCATACCGAGCGTGCCCCGTCGACCAGGGCGAGCGACACCGCAGCGACGGCCAGGTGCCGGCGAGCCACTGGTAGCTCTTCCTCCGGCGGCCGCAGCAGGATGGAGAACAGCAAGGCGCGCCCGGGTGGGGCCTCCCATCGGCGGTCGAAGCGCCCGCGGCCGGCGGACTGGTAACCGGCCACCACGACGACGCCCTCCGGGGCACCCGAGCGCGCCTCGGCAGCCAGGACCTCGTTGGTGGAGGTCGTCTCGGGAAGGAAGCGGACCGGGCCCCAGCGCGTCCCGGCCGCTGCCTGGCCCCAGGCCTCGGAGCCCTCGCCGCAGGGTGCCAGGCCTGCGCGCCCAGGCCCCGGCTCGGGCTCGGGCTCGGGCTCGGGCTCGGGCACGGGGTGGGGGTACGTCGCTCGGGACATCGCTTCAAGCCTGCCAGACGCCCTTGGACAGGGCGGCACCTTGTTTGACCGCCGCCCCTGCTCGCACGCCGCGAGGGCGGTTCGGCCCGCCGAGCGCTGTGCCGCCCGGCCCCAGGGGCCACCGGGCGCTGCGCCGCCCACCACGGGCAGAGAGAAAATCTGGGTGCAAAAGAGGAAATGGTCGCGCTGGCGTTGCTCGCGCTAACGCGTGTACGCCCAGAACATCAGAGCGCGACCAAAAACAGCCTGTTGGACGGCATCGCGGGCTCGGCTGCGCCGCCGCCGTTTAGTGGATCTCCCAATCAAGGCCGATATCGAGCGCTGCCGCCGAGTGGGTGAGAGCCCCGACGGCGATGTAGTGGACGCCTGTCTCGGCCACTGCTCTCGAGGTGGCCAGGGTGACGCCGCCCGACGCCTCAACCTCGGCTCCGTGCCGGCGCGCCCGACGAACGGCTTCGGCCATGTCCCCGAGCGACATGTTGTCGAGCATCACCAGGTTGGCCCCCGCGCCGAGTGCCTCGTCGAGCTCGTCCAGGTCGTCCACTTCGACCTCGACGGGCAGGTCTGCCTCGGCGCCAACGCGGCGCGCGGTGGCGACGGCCGCGGCCACGCCACCCAGGGCGGCCACGTGGTTGTCCTTCACCAGCACGGCGTCGGACAAGCTCATGCGGTGGTTTGCCCCACCACCGCAGCGCACGGCGTACTTCTCCAGTTCGCGAAGCCCCGGCAACGTCTTGCGGGTGTCACGTACCACGGCTCCGGTACCGGCGACCGCGGCCACCAAGGCGGCGGTAGCGGTAGCCACTCCTGATAGGTGGCAGGCAATGTTCAGAAGGGTACGTTCCGCGGCGAGGAGGCTGTCGGCTGGGCCATCGAGGCGCGCGAGCGCGACCCCGGGTACCACCGCAGTGCCGTCCGAGGCATCTGGCTCTACCCGAGCGGCACCCGTGCCGAGCTGGGCTGCCACATGCTCAAGGACCAGGGGCGCCGCGACCAGCCCGCAAAGAATGCCGGGCTGGCGAGCCACGACTCGGGCCCGAGCCGGCCGCGGCCCGACTGACCGGCCAGTGGGATCACCGGCCGGCATGTCCTCGGCCACGGCCCGGGCGATGACGTCTTGGAAAGCCTCCCAGGGCGGGCCAAGCGTCGTCACCGGGCTCCGGCGGGCACTCCCCGCCCGCCGACAGCCGCGGGAACTGCTTGTCCCCCCCTATGCGCCGCGGGCACTACTGCTCCGCCAGCCGCCCCTGGCATTGCTTGCCCCCCGGCTTGCCCGACTGCTTGGCCCACTGCCTGCCTGCCGGCCGCGGCGGACGTACCTGGCCCGCCAGCCGCTCCCGGTCCTCCGGCACTGGCTACAACCAGATCACCGACGACGAGGTCGCCTCCGGGAAGCAACTGGACGACTTGCCGGGTGCGCCACTGGGGATCGGTGGCCGGGTAGTCGGTGCGCCAATGCGCGCCCCTCGACTCTCGCCGCCGGTCGGCTAGGGCCACGACCGCCCGGGCGAGAAGGCGCATGTTAGCCAGTTCTGCCGCTGCCGGGCCGGCGCCCCCAGCCGCGGCAGCCTCGTCGGGCGAGGGGCTGACCGCGACGGCGCTGGCCAAGTCTTGGAGACCATCAGCGTCCCGGGCCACCCCGGCCAAAGCCTGCATCGCCGAGCGCATAGCCGGCCGGTCGAGGGGAGCCTCACCCCCCGGTCCGGCAGTTCCCTGGGCGCCTGCCAACAGGAGATCGGTCATAGGCACCGGCGGCCTCGGCGCCACGGCACCACGCGTCCCCAGGATCGTGGCCGCCGCGCGCCGGCCCATCACCGCTCCTTCGAGCAGCGAGTTCGACGCCAGCCGGTTGGCGCCGTGGAGGCCGCTGCTGGCAGCCTCGCCGACGACCATGAGGCCGGCCAAGTTGGTCCGGCCGTCGGTATCGGTCAAGACACCACCCATCGTGTAGTGGGCCGTAGGCGACACCGGAGCCCAGTCCCTGGCGGGGTCGAGCCCGGCATCGCGGCAAGTCGCGGCGAAGGTCGGGAAGTGCTCATGGAGTAGCTCGTAACTGAGTGAAGTGGCGTCCAGGAAGCAGTGGGCCGACCCAAGCTCGCTCATACGCCGGGCCATCGCCCGGCTGACGACATCACGAGGGGCCAAGTCTCCGCCAGGTCCGTTCACGTACTCGCCCTCGGCGTCGCGCAACCGGGCGCCGGCTCCTCGCAGGGCTTCGGTGGCGAGTGGCCGCGGGTCATGGCCAAGCGCGATCCCGGTCGGATGGAACTGCACGAACTCCAGGTCGGCAAGCTGGGCTCCGGCGCGCAAGGCGGCTGCCAGCCCGTCCCCGCTGCAGGCTCGCGGGCTCGTGGTGCTCGCCCAGAGTTGGCCGTACCCACCCGTGGCCAACACCACGTTCGTGGCCCGCAGTGCCCGAACCACCCGGCTCACGGGATCCCAAATCAGCGCGCCGGCCACGCCCGCACCGTCGGGCGCGATGAGCAGGTCGACAAGGAACACCCCACTAAGGATGGGGACACGGAGAGAGCGGGTGGCGGCAAGCAGCGCCTGGCTAATCTCCGCACCCGTGGCGTCTCCCCGGGCGTGTGTCACCCGGGCGCAGCTGTGCCCACCTTCCCGGGCCAGCGCGCCACGGTCGAAGTGCACGCCGAGGTGAGCGAGAGTGGCGACCGCTTCGGGGGCTTGGGCGGTGACCAGGGCCGCCACATCGGGGTCGCCCAGACCGGCCGCAGCGGCCAAGGTGTCAGCGGCGTGCGCGGCCGGGCTGTCCCCCTCCGCCAGCGCCGCCGCGATGCCTCCCTGCGCCAAGCGGGTGCTGCCACCGCCATCGGGTTCTTTGGCGACCACAGCCACCTGACGTCGACCGGCCAGGGCGGTGGCCGCCGAGAGCCCGGCAATGCCCGAGCCGACGACGAGGACGTCGAGGACGTCTGGCGCGACTGCCCGGCCCGTCACCTCATTCTCCCCCTCCGGGTGACCCTACGGCGATCATTCGCTCGACGGCTAGGCGGGCCCGAGCGGCGACGTCGGCGCCGACCTCGACCTCGTAGATGCCCTCACGAAGGCAACGCAAGAGAGTGGCGGGCGTGGTCATCTTCATGTAGCGGCACTCGGCCCGGGGCGACACTGCTTCAAAGGTCGCCTCCGGGTTGGCCCGGCGCAACTGATGGATGATGCCCGTTTCAGTGGCGACCAGAGCGTGACCGCTCCCGATCGCCTTTGCCGCACCGACCATGCCCGCAGTGGACAGCACTCGTGTACGTCCCACCGCCAGCTCACCGCTGCCGGCCAGCCAAAGGGCGCTGGTCGTGCACCCGCACTCGGGATGGATGAACAGTTCCGCGCGCGGGTTGGCGGCAACCTTCTCCCGCAGCTCCACCGGGCTGATGGCGGCGTGCACGTGGCACTCCCCCATCCAGATGTCGAGCTTTCGGCCCGTGCGACGGGCGACGTGCTCGCCGAGGAACATGTCTGGAAGGAACAGGATCTCGCCCTCGCCGCCCAGGGACTCGACCACTTCGACGGCATTGGACGACGTGCAGCAGAT
>DATJST010000141.1:0-30509 GCA_035503975.1 Acidimicrobiales bacterium
CGGGGGCTCCCGGGCCCGGCCGAGGTGATGCGCCGGGTCGCCTCTATACCGTCCATCACCGAGACGACCAGGTCGACGCGGGCCCGGGCACCGGGCGCATGCTTGGCCACGTTGGTAAGAGCCTCTTGGACGACCCGGTAGACCGACAGCTCCAGGGCGGGGGACAACCGACGGTCGGTCCCTGAGGTCCGCAGCTCGACCGGGGTGCCCGCCGCTCGCACGCCTCAGCCAGCTCCACCACCTCAGCCAGCCCAGGCGCAGGTGCGAGCCCGGTCGGGCCCGTGCGGCCCAGCGGCGGAACGGATCTCCAACGTGGCCGCCACGAACGCGACCAGCGCCGCGGCTACATCGAGCGCAAACCATTGGTGTTCGCTGGGGCCCTTGGCAAGCTGAGGGAACGGTCTGGCGCTCGCGGGAGTACCGGATGTCACAGCATCGACCGTAGCGAGCAGTGCCCCAGTATGCATCGGTCGCAAGGACGACGACCGCGTACATCCCAAGACGCAGTCTTCACCCCGGCTCAAGCACCGAGGCCCAGACCAGCAGTAATGCTTGGGCAAGAAATGCTTGAGTTCCAACAGCAATCCGCGCGGACGGCTATTTCTCCTGGGCTCGGTAGATCGGCCGAAATATAACGCGCGCCTCGAGCAGCTGGACTTTCTGCGGGGGTTTTGCCGGGTACAGCAAGGAAAGTTCGGCAAAGTAGCGCTCCCATCCTGAGACGAGCCTCTTCGTCCGCTGTACCGGCGCGGTGCCTGGTAACATCCACAAGCATCATGTTGAGACGTCGGCACCGTGATGCCAAGCCCCCGGACCAGCATCCGGGCGCGAACGTCGCGCCAGTTCGGCTGCATGCGTCCGACTTCCTGGGCAATGAGTGGGACGACCCGTCGGAAGAGCTGCTCTGGCAGACCATCTCCGGCCTGACGTACACCGGAAATCAAAACCTTTGTCTTCTGAACGCTATCGACGGTTCAGTGGACGGGATATATATCCAGACGGCTGTTCTCCCCGACGGCCGTTTCACCGTGGAGTACCAGGACGGCGACCTGCAGCACCACTACGAGGCCAAGGTCGACGATGCTCGCCGCGCGTACGAGGTCGTTGCGGCCTGGGCGTCCAATACCCCTGGATGGCGAGAAATGCTGGCCTGGGAACGCATGAAGGAGCTGGGTTAGCTGAGCCTGGAAGCGGAATTCAGTTCTATAATGCCATGCCCTCGGCGATCACGACGAACGAGCGGTCGATTTTCAGCGGGTGAGCGGGGAACGGTGAGGGTGACTTAGCGCACCTACTTTTTGCTGCACGGACGGCACTATTCCGAGGCGAGTAGTCCGTCGGTGGCCGAGCTATCCAACGGACGCCCGAAGTAGTACCCCTGACCGAGCTGCCAGCCGAGCGATACGAGGCACTCGGCTTGCTCGCTTGTCTCGATACCCTCGGCTTCGGTCGCCGCACCGAGGTCGGTGGCGAGGCGACCCAGCGCGTCGAGGAGTGTCAGGGCCCGCGCTCCGTGGGGGAGTTCTTCCGTGAACGACTTATCGAGCTTAATGATGTCGATCGGAAAGCGTCGCAGATAGGCCAGAGATGAGTACCCGGTCCCGAAGTCGTCGAGGGCGGTCCGAACTCCGAGCCGGCTCAGTTCGGCTAGCCCGCGAGCCGCTGAGGGGTCGTCTTGAACCAGGTAGGTCTCGGTGACTTCGATAATGAGTGCCGTCGGAGCGAGGTTGGTTTGGGCGAGAGTGTGCTCGATCCGATGGGTGAAGTCGGGAAGCTGGAGCTCCCGGCCAGACAGGTTGACGCTCACGAACCGAATGGGGTTGCTCGGGAACCTGCGGTTCCAATCATTGGCTTGGAGGCACGCTTCGGTGCGGACGTACTGGTCGATGTCGATGATCCGATCGGTTCTCTCTGCTAGGGGGATGAAATCGCCGGGCAAGATGAGCCCTCGGTTTGGGTGCACCCATCGAACTAGCGCTTCGAAGCCCATGATTTGACGGCTGGTTAGGTCGACGATGGGCTGGTAGTGGACGACCAAGTTCGCGGCCGAGGGCAGCCTCTCCAGCAGGCGAGCCGGTAGTTCTGTCGATCCTTGGTGGACGCTCCGGATTACCCGGACGAGCTCCTCGGGAGCGCTCGTCTTGTCCACGTACCCGGCGCAGCCAGATCGGGCGGCTTCAAAGATGGCGGCGTCGTCGTTCGAGCCGGTCAACATGACCACCCGTATGGTTGGCCAAGTTGTCACGATTTGTTTCGCGGCGCTGGCACCGTCACCGTCGGGGAGCTGGTAGTCGAGCACGACGATGTCAGGCGCGAGTCGTTCTACCGCGGCTAGGGCATCTGCGATAGTGGCCGCAGCGGCGGCGACGGTCATGTCGGGTTGTCGGCTGAGGTTGCGGACTACCGCGTCGAGCACCATCTCGTGGTCATCGACGACCACGATGCGTATGGTCGGCTGGGCGTTGGGGTCGCCGGCGGTCAACGGTCAGTCACCCCGGGGCTGGTACGCCGGGCGTTCCCGCGGCGACCGTCGTGCCACTTTCGACGGCCAGCGGTGGGCTCAGTTACTGGGGTTGGCCGGCACTGGGCAAAGGGGGTCATTTGAGCACTTCCCGGACCTTGTCGAGCAGGGTTGCTTCAGAGAAGGGCTTCTCGATCAGTGTCACGCCCTCTTCGAGGGTACGTTGCGAGCCGAGAACCGGCTGTGCGTAGCCCGACATGTAGAGAACCCGTGTGCCCGGACGGAGCTCTCCCATTCTGTCTGCGACCTCCTTGCCGAGCATCTGTGGCATGACCACGTCGGTGACCAGCAGGTCGATGTGGCCGTCGTGCCGGGCGGCGAGCTCGAGAGCTGTGGGACCGTTCGCCGCGGTCAGGACGCGATAGCCGTTGCGGGTGAGGATGCGTACAGTGACGTCACGCATCCCCTCTTCGTCCTCCACTACCAGGATCGTTTCGCCACCGCCAGGCGGTCGACGCTCGACCGTCTGGTCCGCGAGGCGGGTGACTTCTTCGGTGGCCGGCAGCAATGCCCTGATCGTCGTGCCCATCCCAAGCTCCGAGTAGATGTGGGCCGCGCCGCCTGACTGGGTGATGATGCCGTAGACGGTTGCCAGTCCGAGCCCGGACCCTTCTCCTTTTGGCTTGGTGGTGAAGAACGGCTCAAAGGCTCGTTGCACTACGTCCCGGTCCATTCCGACGCCAGTGTCGCTGACGCGCAGCTGCACGTGCCGCCCCGGGCTGGCACCGGGATTGCCCGCCGCGTAGACCTCGTCGACTGTCACGTTTTGCGTTTCGATCGTCAGCGTGCCGCCCCCGGGCATGGCGTCGCGGGCGTTGACGGCCAGGTTCACGAGCACCTGCTCAAGCTGGCCCTTGTCGGCCAGGACCGGCCAGAGGTCCTCGGCGAGGGAAATGCCAAGTTCGACGTGCTCGCCGATCGTGCGGCGCAAAAGCTGTTCGACCTCCGCTACTACGTCGTTGACGCTGAGAAGCTGCGGCCGGACGACCTCTCGGCGGGCGAAGGCAAGGAGCTGGTGGGTGAGCTGCGCGGCGCGCTCGCCGGCACGTTTGATCTGGTTGACGTCACGCTCGACCGAAGCCCAGTCGTGCGACGGCTCTCGGCTGGCGACTGCGGCCACCTCTTCACCGACGAAGGAGGCGTAGTTCATGATCGCCCCGAGGAGGTTGTTGAAGTCATGGGCCACCCCGCCGGCGAGCTGGCCGAGGCTCTCCAACCTCTGCGACTGGTGGAGTTGTGCTTCCAGGTGTTCCCGTTCTGCTTGCGCCCGCAGTCGCTCCCGTTCGGCTTGGGCTTCGATCCGCTCGGTCACGTCACGTACCGCGGCGGACACGAGCAGGCCTTCTTCGGTTCCCAGGGCCGACAGGCTGATCTCGGCCGGGAACTCGGAGCCGTCTTTGCGTCGGCCGGCGAGCTGCATGCCCGCCCCCATAGGCCGGGGGGTGGGGTGGGCGAAGTAGCTGTCCCGTCGGGACGGGTGGACCGCTCGAGCTGCCTCCGGGACCAGGATCTCCACCGGTTGGCCCTCCAGCTCATGGCGGGCGTAGCCGAACAACCGCTCGGCCTGGGCGTTCACCAGGGCGATATTGCCTTCGGCGTCGACGCCCACGACCGCGTCGGGAGCGGCTTCGAGCAGCCCTCGGAACTTTGCCTCGGCCTGCTTGCGGTCGGACACGTCACGCACCGCGGCCGACACCAACACGCCCTTTTCGGTCTCGATCGACGAGAGTGAGATCTCGGCCGGGAACTCCGACCCGTCCTTGCGCCTCCCGGCTAGCTCCATCCCGGCCCCCATGGGGCGAGTCCTCGGATCGGCGAAGTAGCCCTGGCGGTGGCCCGGGTGGACCGACCGGACAGCGGTGGGGACCAGTAACTCCACCGGCTGCCCGACCAGTTCCTCGCGCGTGTAGCCAAACAGCGACTCCGCCTGGGCATTTATCAGGACGATTCGGCCATCGGAGCCAACGGCCACGATCGCATCGGGCGCTGCCTCCACAAGCCCACGAAACATGCCGTCCGAGCCGGCCATACCCACTCCCCACGGACGCACGCCGGTTCACTACGCGACGTGGTCGTGACAACCAGTGTGCGTCCTTTGAGTCGCTCCCGCAACAGCTTCACAACAGTCCGGTCCTACACGGCCTAAACGGCACCTGGGCGACACCGGCGGCCCCGTACCACCCCGTGCAGGTTTGTTCCCTGGCTCAAGCGCTGGCCGAGGCGCCGACCGGTTGTACATCGGCGCCCAAGGTTATGATCACGTCGAACTCGTCCAACAGCCTTGGCGCACCGGACGGGATCTCCATTGGTTCATCTGGGGACCTCTGGGTGGCCAACACGGGCAGCAGCACGGTCGCCGAGTTTGCCAAGAGCGAGCTCTCCAAGTCAGGCTCCCCAAAGCCCATATCGGCCATCGCAGGCGGGAGCACTGGCCTCAACTTCCCCATGGCGGTCCTTGTCGCGCCCATCGGCGAATGACGGCAGCGGCCCAGCACCCAGCTGGCAAAGGGGCTTGGCCCGTCCGTCTTCCCCCACGTGGGCAGCCAATTGGCACCAGGTCGGCGAGCTGATGGGAGGTTTGTCGGCACCGCGCGTGCTAGCAGCGGCGTTATGGAGCGCAGCCGCCGCCCATCTTCTTGGCGGCTAGTTGCTCCGCCGTGCTTAGTCCATCGGCCTTGCACTCGAACACCGCGCTGTTGTTGACGAAGTAACCGAAGTAGGTCATCGCGTAGTCGGACCTGATCGTCCCGACGATGAAGTAATCAAACTCCTCCACCTTGCAGCCGAACACCGAACCCGCTGTCACACCGGCTAGCACCGGGCAGGTGACGACGGCGTCGCCTAACCCGGCAGGCATTTTGCCAAGGCGAGGATCGGCCACGAGGCTGAGCGTGCCGAGGCCGGCCTCCAGCCCCAGAGTGGCAGCAAATGCCTTGGTTGTCCGCGATGGCGCGCTGATGCCGTACAAGCCGTCGGAGCCGAAGAAGGCGTCGAGCGAAACCGTAAGCGCGGAGTCCTCTTTTTGTTGGGTTGAGGTTTGCATGGCATCGGGCAATTTTGATAACTGCACCAGCTGCCCGGCGGCGTCTGCATACCCGGTGGTACCCGGCGCCTTGGCGGCGACGGCAGCCTCGAGCGCTTTGGCCGCGGCCAACCAATAACCCCCTTGTTTGGCACTGATAGCCGCGGCGCCCGCCCACCACGCTCGGGCAGCATTGCCGAAGTAAGTAAGTAAGAGCCGGCCGGGCGAACTGTTGGGTGGTGGGGTACACGTGCCGGACGGCCAATGCCAGGTGGCGAGGACGGCCGATGGGATGCTGACGTGGTAACGCGCGCAGATAACGCCGCCCTGCCCGCCCATCCCGTCGTCCGTAGCCACCCAGCTTCCGTGCGGCGGCTCGTGGAAGATCGTGTAGCCACCATCGTCCTGGGATTCGACTTCCGCCTGGTAAGACCACGGAGCGGGTACAACCTCGGCAGCCGCCCAGTAAGTGGAGGTAGCGCCGTCGTAGGCGTAGTACGCCGCTTGAACACCGAGGAAGTCGTTCGCTGCGAGGTGTTTGGCCGCAGCGTCGGCGACCACGAGCTGAACGACGACCGGTCCGGTCAGCACAAGGTTTGTCGCTTGTCCCGGGAGCGCCGCCATCGGGGGACGGGCCGCGTACGCTGCCGCGGCCGGCGACGCGAGGGGTACGAGCGCAGGCGACGACAATATGCCCACCACCGACGCAACCGTGGTAGCCAAGCGCTTGAGGCTTAATTCCTTTTTTACCATCGGATCCATCAGGAAAATCCTTTGAGGTGCAAGCCGGCTCCCGTGCCCCGGTTATCCCGAGCGGGCCACGATCGGGCTACATGTGTGCCTCGATCCTAGCCCCCGCGCTCGGGCTGGGTGGCTCAAACCAGCTGGAGGCGTGCCTTCACTGCAGGGGCCGGGTCAGCCTCCGGTCAGGGAGAAGTGCTGATAGTCGGGCGATGACCTCCACCGGCCGCCCCAGTACCAGCCCACCGCTTCGAAGGCCTCCGCCAAGGCTCCGCCGGGTACCGCCATGCCCGGGCGACATTGGACCGGTCCAGGTAAGCTCGGCCTGCGGGCGGGACCACGGTCGCGCCATCGACATAGGGTTTTGGACGTCGTTGACGTCGACACTAGGTCCGAAGGCCCCGAGGCAGGCGGGCGCGACCTTTGGGAGAGGGGCCCCCCCTGACTTCGACCGGTATGGGAAAGTAGGGGCTTACCGCACCCGCCGGCACCACATGCCTCGGTCCGACCGCGCGGGGAGAGCCGTTGTTTAGCGGGTTGTTACGGACGCGTCGCGATTTTGGATGCCGTCCAGAAGGTAATTCAGGCCCTCTGCGAACTGGCGTGGAGTCGTGTAGGCAGCCAGCTGGGCGGCGATCGCCGTAACCTCCCCTTTTGCGGGAGCCCAGCCCGCACGAGCGGATTCCAGCGCCGAGAAGCCGACGGTGTAAGTGTGGACAGCCGCGTATGCACGCCGGGCCGAGGACTCATCGAAGCCGGCGCCGCGCAGGACCGTCATCACCGCCTTCATGCGCGCGATTGCCGCCGGGGAAACGACGGGATGACGCAGGAAGACGTACATGGCCGCGGGCTGGCCGACCAGGAACGAATGCAAGCGCTCAGCCGCCTCGGTCACCCAGGCTCGCCAATCTTCGGCCGAGCCCGCGGGCTGCCAGGCCTCTGCCAGCAACCGGTCCACCACCTCACCGAGCAGGTCGTCTTTGTCACGGACATGCCGGTACAGCGACATCGGCGCCACACCCAAGCGGGCCGCCAGGCTCCTTATGGTCAGTTGCCGGTAGTCCCCTCCGGCCACCACTTGTGTGGCCGCGGCAATGACCTTGTCCCGTGAAACACTCCCCCAGGGGGCCCGAGCTTTTGTGGCCGTGGGCTCGCGCCTGCGAGGCACGCCCTTCTTTTGTGCAGGCATCGACGCAGCTTACTGGTCCTCCCTAACGCGTGGCGGTTCCCGAGCCCGACGCCCCTGCGTTGGCATCGCTCTGCCCGGCCGCCCGTTGGGGCTTGCCCCCATTACCGGGACGCCGGCTATTGCCTGAACGGCAGTGCCCGGCTAGATTTCGCCCAAAAGACCTGTACAGATCGGGTGTGCCAACACGGGCCAGGCTGGCGATGCAGGATTGACCTTGAAGTGGAGGGACGAGCATGACTGAGACAACGGGGCCCGCATCCGCCGGTCCCGGCGGGCGTGGCGTCTTTGTGAGCTACCGGCGCGGGGAGACAACCGGTCACGCTCGGGCGCTGCACGAGCGGCTCAGTCAACGCTTTGGCACCAGCCGCGTCTTCATGGACGTCGATTCCATTGATCCCGGTGCCGATTTTGTCACGATGATCGAGCAGGCCATCAGCTCGTGCGGCGTCATGGTGGTCCTGATCGGCCGGGACTGGGCTACGGGCGCCGGTGAGGGTAACAGGATCCTGGACGACCCAAACGATTTCGTTCGCCTCGAGCTGGAAACGGCCTTGGCGCGTGGGATCGCCGTCATCCCGATACTGGTCGAGCGCACACGCATGCCGACGTCGCGCGAGCTCCCGGAGGCCCTCTGGCCGCTCCTGCGCCGCAATGCCTTGGAGCTCGAGAACGCCCGGTGGAGCTTCGACGTCGACAGGCTCGAGAAGGCGATCGAGCGTTTGACCGTCGCCTCGCCCGCCAGCCAGCCGCCCCAGGTGGCACCGCCTCCTCCACCACCCGCCGCACCCCCGCTTTCGGTGCCGCCCCCCGCGGTGCCGCCCCAGGCAGGCTCGCTGGGCGTGGCCACGCAGGCAACCTCTTGGGCTCCCGCCGCACCGGTGCCGCCGCCATGGCCTGCGACCGGGGCCCCGCCACCCCCACCAGCTCAGCAACGCCCCGAGTACCCACAAGTTGCCCAGGGCGTGCCGGTCGGGCAGGCGGCGCCGCCCCCCGGGGCGACGACGGGACCGCTGGGTGCCTACGTTGCTACCCCCGGGCCGGCTGGCCCCTGGGCCCAACCGCCGGCCGGCGCACCCCCGACGGCAATGCCGCCAGGCGGCTCCCCCTGGCCGGGGCAACCGCCGCCAGCGTCGCCAGCGCCGCGAAAGGGTCGTGGGCCGCTCTACGCCGCAGCTGCCGCCGTCGTGGTTGTGGCCGTGGTCGCAGTGGTGCTGGTGGCAGTGCTGGGTGGTGGCAAGGGTAAGAACAGTAACGGGCCCGTGCGCACAACTCGCGTGACCCACGCGACGACGGCGTCGCCAGTGACGCGGACCGCCCCCACCACCAACAGCGTCCCGAGCACGACCATCGCGACCTCTACAACGACCGTCCCGGCGTCGTCGACCACCACCGTCCCTGCTTCGTCGACCACGAGCCCGACAGTGCCCACCACCACAGTCAGCGCCGTTCCCACGCTGGTCTCGTCGTCGGAGGCGTTGATCTCGCTCGTCCCACGGGCTGTCTCGGCCAAGGCCGTCTGCGGGTTCGTGCTCTCACCCGACGTGGGCGCGGCGGCTGAAGTGGACTGCGACAATATGACCGGTGCCGCGCCCTCCTACGTCCACTATTACCTCTTCGCCTCCGCCAAAGCCCTTCAGAACGGCTACTCGGACTTCCTCTCCGTCGCCAACACCCACGAACAAGCCGGCAGTTGCGGCAATTTTTCCACTTTCAGGCCGTGCGAGACCTCCTATTACGCCTCCAGCGAGGGTACGCTAAAGGGCCGCGTACTGGAGTTTTATTACAGCTCCAATAGCCAGGCGCATGTGGCGCACTTGGCCTGGACCCTCCCGAGCCGCGACCTGTTGATAGACATTGAGGGTACGAGCGGCAAGGGCTTGCTCAGCTGGTGGGCGCAGATCCCGCCTGTGTGGGCTGCCTTATCGTCCTCGGCGGCCCACGCGCCGTCGATACCGCCTGTGCTCGCGGCTCATTTGATGTCGCTCATCCCGAAGTCGATCGTCTCCAACGCCGACGGTACGTGCTACATGGAGGTGTCCCCAGGCTTCGCATCCAACGTCGAGGTCTACTGTGGCGGCCTTTCCGGTGTCGCCAGTAGCATCGCCTATTATCTGTACGGCTCGGTAAGTAGCCTGCACAAGGAGTACGGCGACTTCCTCTCGCAGTTCGCCGGTACCACTGAGAACTCAGGTAATTGTGGCAATTTCACTAGCTTTTCCGCTTGCGAGACGGCTTACGGGCCCGGCCACACGACGATAGGTCGAATTGTCGAGTACAGGTACCAGCCCTCCGGCCAAACGAAGAAGCCAGATCTCACGTGGACTCTCGACAGCCACCTCTTGCTTATGGACATGCAGGGGCCTAACGGCAAGAACCTCGTGCAGTGGTGGGCCAAGCTACCGATCCGCTGGGCCAATGTAGCGGGGTAGTGGTCCGGCGGGTGCCGGTCGCAGCCTCGCGG
This sequence comes from Acidimicrobiales bacterium, assembly GCA_035503975.1. Taxonomy (GTDB): domain Bacteria; phylum Actinomycetota; class Acidimicrobiia; order Acidimicrobiales; family Palsa-688; genus DATJMJ01. The sequence continues at coordinate 9,935 of DATJST010000141.1, forward strand.
CGCAACGGTGATTTAGGGTAGTAGGCCTCTATCGGCGGGCGCGGGCTTCGGGCTACGGTTTGCCTCATGCTGCTTGTTCGGTCATCCCCAAGGCCCTCGAACGGCTTGTGCCGTAAGGCACAAGCCGCAACAGCTAGCCACACAAGCAGGTGAAGGTCGTGTTTAGCGCACACCTCGTGGCTTCGGTGGTCGATCTCAACGGCCCTGGACGCTACCTCCGCTGGTCTATCTTCACTGTCTCTGTCGCCAACCTCGTGTTGGTCGCGGTGATGGTGGTGCTCTTCGGCGCCGCTCTGTTGGTGCGCTTCCCTGACCGGGTACCGCGCTCCGAGAGGCCCGGCGGGAAGGGCGGCGCGGCTGGAGGTGGGCACCATGAGACGGCGAGCACTGGGACGGACCAGCCCGGCCCGGCGCCACTGGAGGAGACCGGTCGGAGCGAAGACGGTAAGGGCACCGAGCGGGCCGCTACTGGAGAGCCAGGGGACTTCACCTGGGCAGGTTGGCTGCGGCGCCAAGGGCTCCGGCTGCTGCCTCCCGGCAAGTTGCTACCGGACCGCCAGCCCGCCTACGTGGCGTCGTGGATCTATGTTTTTGGCGTGGCCACGCTGGCCGCGCTCGGGCTGGCTATCGTGTCTGGCTTCGGTCTCGCCCTCGGTGGCCCAGATTGGTGGCACTACAACGCCGTGGGCCACTTCTTCAACAGCCTCCATCTGTGGTCAGTCGAGCTCTTTATGGCTTTCATGGTCATCCACCTGTGGGGCAAGTTCTGGATGGCGGCTTGGCGGGGCCGGCGAGCCATGACCTGGGTCAGCGGAGGCCTGGCATTTTTGGCTTCGATCGTGGAGTGCTTCACCGGGTACCTTTCACAACAGAACTTCGACTCTCAGTGGATATCCACCAACGGCAAGGACGCCATCAATGCCACCGGTCTGGGTGCGTTCTTTGACCTCATGAACTTCGGCCAGATGTTGCTGTGGCACATAGTGCTGATCCCTATTGTTTTGGTCGCCTTGGTCGGAGCTCACGTTTTGCTGGTGCGGGTCCGGGGTGTGGCTCATCCCTTGCCCACTAGCCGGGCCAAGGGAGGGGATGCACGCCGGCTCGCCCGCGAGTCCGACGCGGCGGAATGGACTGGGCCTACCCGGGTGTACGACATCGTCAAGGAAGCGGTAGCAGCCAGCGCCATCGCCACCATCCTGGTGCTGGCGTTGGCCGCGTTCCTTTCGTCCCCCGACGAGCCGTCGCTCACCATAGCCACCTGGGCGAGGATTGCCCCGGCTGACTTTGTAGGTACCGCCACCAGCGAGCTCGACGGCACCAGCGAGACGGCGACCTATGGGCCCCCCTACAACAATGCCGATGGCAGCACGCAAAGCATAGGCTTCTCATGGGAAAAAGTGACGGGCGTGCGTCAACCTATAGACCCGGCCGAGACCTTCGTCATCGCCCCCCTGTCCAAGGTCGCAGCCACAGATCCAGCGCTCGCCGCAGCCCTTTCGCGGTACCGCTCCGCCTCTCCAGGCAGGCAGCTGGCGTGGGCTAACGCTTATGCCAAGGCCATCAACACGCTCACCTTCACCCGGGACGGTGCGCCGGTCGTGGGCCGGGCGCCCGACGGCCCGGTGCCCGTTATGGTGGCCACCGAGCTCACCCTGGCCCGCAGCGGGGCACTGGACGCCGACCTTCTTGCTAACGCCGCCTTTTACGGTACCAATTTCACCAAGCCACTGCTCTTCATGGAGGACGGCCAGTACTTCGCACAGCTCGCCCAAGCGCAGCACTTGACAGGAAGCCAATGGGGGGTCATGAACGAAACGGGCAGCTATCCTGGCCAGCCCTGGCTCTGGCTCTATACTTTGTGGTACCAAGTCCCCGGGTTCGATAACTCGGCCAACGTGGACTTGATCGCGATCTACCTGACAGGCGCGGCGACGCTGCTCTTGCTCGGCCTGCCGTTCGTGCCGGGGCTACGCGATATCCCGGAGATAATCCCGCTCCACCGGGTCATTTGGCGCAGTTGGCATGAGCGCACGGGAGCCGGCACAGACGGGGAAGGGGCATCGCAACTCCCGGTCACGGGTTCGCAGCAAACTCCGGTTCGGTAGCGCGAGCGTGCCGCATGGCGGTCTCGGAGCGCACAGGCTCGCCGCCGCTGGCCTCCGATATCTCTATCGGGCAGAGCCTCGGCCTCGTGCCGGTGCCCGTGGACGAGATCAGTATGCGCCGGGTAGCACCCTGGGCTCGATACGCTCCTCGACTGCGTGGTCTTCGGAGCGGGAAACCTTGTACGCGCTTTTGCCTTTGGCCTCGCTGACTGCCTCGACGAGCTCGGTGCCCCGGTAGGTCAAGCCAACGAAGTTGTCGGTCGCGTAGGCAGTCGGCAAGGTCCCGTCGGCGACCAGGCGATGCAGGAGCGGGCGCCGCTGGAGCTCGGCGTCGTAGTGGACTCCGTTGGCGTAGGGGAGAAAGCCAAGGGCGTCGGTCACAGGGCGCAGGTCCGGGCCAAACGAGTCTGTGGTGCCGCCTACGTGCCAGCAGACTGAGCCTGCAGATACGCCGGCTAAGACCACACCGGCCTTCCATATCTCGGACAAGACCGGCCCGAGGCCGTGCGCCCGCCACACCGCGAGGAGGTTGACCGTGCTGCCCCCGCCCACCCAGATGACGTCGTGCTCTCCTAAAAACGAAGGTATGTCAGTCACATTGGGCATAGGAAAGAAGTTGAGCGTGGCAACGTCCACACCCGAGGCGCGGCCGGCACCTTGGAACTCAGCCTGGAACGCACGCTGGTCACCCCCGGCAGTAGCGATGTGGCAGAGCCGCGGCCGGCGGCCGGTCACGCCGGAAAGCTCAATGGCGTAACGGATGAGCGGCCCGAAGGCGATCTGCGTGCGGGGGTCGGCGACGAGGCCGCCCGACGTAGCCAGGATGGTCGGACCGTCGGCGGGCATGGCCAACAAGCATAACGTTCGGCTCCCTGGAGCGTTCCGCCCTGCGAGCGTGGGTGCCCGGTGAGGGCTTAGCGACCGGCCTCGCCCCCGACCACGTGCACCACGCCGCCCGCCTCGTCGTGGACGGACGAACCGGGGCAGCCGCGGTTGGTCCCGAGCGAGTTCTCGTGGTGGCGCGGCTTTATGCCGCCGCCAGCCTCAGGCGTGCCGAACCAGGCAACGGCGTGCCCGATATCGGCACAGGTGCGCATGGGCGGACCGTAACGCTCGGTCCACATGATCGAGGTGGAGGCGAGCCCGGCGCAACCGGGGGCGGCGCGGATGCGGCCAACCAGGACGCCACCCACCTCAGCCCGCCACCAGCCCTCGCCATCGGCTCGGACAACCAAGTGCTCGCGGCAGCCTACGCTCCACTCGTGCCTTATTCGCACCGACATACCTGTCCCCTCACCCGCGAAGGGAGCGGCATATTCGGGGCCGTCGGCGTCCACCGCCTCCCAAACGGAGAATATGGCGATCTTGCCGGTGGGATCGGACCCCAGCGTCTGTAACCCGAAGTACGCGGCCTCGCCTCCGATCAGGGCGATCTGATGGCTCCAGAAGTAGCCCGCGGGCGAAGGGTCGGTACGCGGTTCGAGGTCCCATGCCATTTCGCTCAATCCGGACGCTGTACGGGGCCACCACCAGGTTGTATATGTGCCTACGGCGGCCGCGGGCGGGGGTCGGCGGAACATGGCGTCACCTCCACCGCCAGTCTTGTCGCGCCAAGGGTCATTTGTGGCAACCAGAGCGGTGCTCAGCCTGCGCCGAGGCCCGTTGCCGCGCCGGCCGGACGACCGGAGGCGTCGCAGAGGCCTGCGCCTAGGCTCGCGCCGTGCGGTACTCGAGTGCAGCTGGGAGGTGGCTGCTTGCCGCGACGGTGCTCGGCTCGGGGATGGCCGCGATCGACTCCACCGTCGTCGGTATAGCGCTCCCGAGCATCGGCCGCGAGCTCCACGTTCAGCTTGCCGCCCTGCAGTGGGTTGTCTCTGGCTACATGCTCACCTTGGCGGCGCTGCTCTTGCCTGCAGGCGCGCTCGGTGACCAGTTCGGGCGCAAGCGGGTGTTCTCCGTTGGGGTTCTGTTCTTTACAGTAACGTCCGCCGCTTGCGCAGCCTCACCCGGCGCTCCCGTCCTGATCTCGATGCGCCTGCTGCAAGGGGTCGGTGCCGCTTTGCTCACGCCGGGCAGCCTCGCCCTTATTCAGGCGAGCCTCGACCCGCAGGACCGGGCCAAAGCCATCGGAGCGTGGTCCGGCCTCGGTGGGGTGGCCACGGCGGCCGGGCCGTTGCTCGGCGGCTACCTGCTGACGGTCGCCAGCTGGCGCTGGATCTTCTTGATCAACGTGCCTGTGGGCGCCGCGGTCCTGGCGATCACGGCGCGCCACGTTCCGGAGTCCAAAGACCAGGATGCGCCACGGCAAATAGACGCTACCGGAGCGGTGCTCGCCGTGGCGGCGCTGTTCGGTGTTACCTACGGGCTCATCGAGGGCCCAACGAGGGGCTATGCGGACGTCTTGGTGGTCGTCTCACTAGCCGGCGCGGTAGCGGCCGCCGTCGCGTTCGTCATAGTCGAGCGGCGGTCGCAAGCGCCGATGATGCCGATTGAGGTGCTGACCGTCAGGCAGTTCAACGTAACCAACCTTGTGACCTTTATTGTCTATGCCGCACTCGGAGGTGCACTTTTGCTCGTGCCCGTGGAGCTCCAAGTGACTGACCGCTATTCACCTTTCGCCTCCGGGGCTTCCTTGCTCCCCCTTACCGCCATAATGCTCGCTCTTTCGGCGAGATCGGGCCGCCTGAGCGCGCGGATCGGCCCCCGCCTGCAAATGTCCGTCGGGCCATTGGGCGCGGGCGCCGGTCTACTGCTCTTCGAGCGGGCCACGACTGATGCCTCTTACCTGACGGGCGTACTGCCGGCTGTTTTGGTGCTGGGCCTTGGCCTTTCCTGCACAGTCGCGCCCTTGACGGCGACGGCTATGGGCGCTTTGGCTGACAGGCACACCGGCTTGGCATCGGCCGTGAACAATGACGTGGCCCGGCTCGGCAGCCTCATTGCAGTCGCGTCGCTACCCGCCTTGTGCGGCATATCCGGTGCGGCTTACCTGAGACCCCTGGCCATGGCCCATGGTTTCCGCACCGCAATGTGGTTGACCGCGGCCATGTGCGCCGCTGGCGGGGCCATCGCCGCCGGCGGCATCCGCAACCCCGCGGCGGCGCTGCCGGGACTTGGCCGGGACGGGCGATGGGTCAAGTAGCCGAGGTTGCGCCTGGTACGGCCGGCACCGACTGCGAAAGTACGGCCTCGACGAGGGGGTTAGTTTCGCCTGGGCGTAGGGTGAGCAGCTCGGTGCGATGCACGAGGTGCGGCGAGCCGAGGGGGACGCCGATGACCCGGCTGTCGGCGGCGCACGCCCAAGCCGGGAGGAGCGCCGCTCCGAGCCCCGCGCCCACCAGTTCCAGCAACGTGGCGAGGTCGGCCCCCTCGTAAAGAACCGGCTCGCGCCACGGAGCGGGGTGGTGGCGGCGAGCGGCGCCCTGGTCGACGAGCCCGGGGGCTACCACCCAAGGGGCGTCCGCCAGGCTTTCCAGGGCCAGCTGACGGCTGTTGGCCAGCGGGTGGGCGGGTTCCAGCGCCACCACGACGGGGGCCGTGGCGACCTGGACAGAGCTGAGCAGACCAGCGTCGGCAAGGTGCAGCGGTTCGTTGGGGCCGACGATGCCATTTACCAGCGCAGCGTCGACCGCGCCAGTGGCCACAGCCTCCAAAGCGGCGGCATTGGTGGTGGTCCGGGCCGAGACCTTGAGCTCGGGCTGGGTGGAACGTAGCCGGCGCAGTGCGCGGGCGAGCACGCGAGGCGTGGCCAGTGGCGTCGCTGCCACCCGTACCTCGCTGCGGCCCGCCCGGTACCGCGCCAGTTCGCTGCGGGCCACGTCCAGGCGGAGCAGCACGTGCGCAGCATGCTCCGCGAGACGCCGGCCGGCAGGGGTGGGCCTCACCGGTCGCCGCTCCACGAGTGGCTGGCCGAGCTCGGCCTCCAGGGCTGCGACCTGCTGAGAGATAGCGGATTGGGTGAAGCCGAGGGCCTGGGCCGCGGCCGTGAACGAGCCCAAACGCACCACCGCGAGCAGCGCCCGCAGGTCTCGGACCTCCATCCACATAAGGCTAGCTGATGTCAGGATGCCCAAATATCGTTGGATCTTTTGATGGTCGTCGGTGCACGATAACCACATGACTCATGAACCCGACCACGCCATGTCCCAGCCGCCCCGCGTCGCCCTCGTCGGTGATCGCTCGCCCGACGTGCAGGCCCATGCACTCATACCGGTTGTCATCGACTTCCTGAACGCTTCGTCGGACGATCCCATCGAGCTGTACTGGCTCCACAGCACGTCCGTTGCCGCGCCAGGCGACGTCGCCGGCTTCGACGGTATCTGGGTCGTCCCGGGCAGCCCGTACCAGAGCCGCGAGGGCGTGTTCAGCGCCATCGAGGCCGCCCGGACCGGGGCGGTCCCGTTCCTCGGGACTTGCGGAGGGTTCCAGTACATGCTGCTCGAGTTCGCCCACCACGTCTGTGGCCTGGCTGGCGTCGCCCACGCCGAGTCACAGCCCGAGGCGGCCAAGCACCTGATCGTGCCGCTGACATGCTCGCTCCTGGGCGAGGAGGCCACGGTCGTCGTCGAGCCCGGCACGCGCGCGGCGCAGGCGATGGGCTCAGGCCCGGTGACCGAGCGGTTCTTCTGCCGCTTCGGGTTGAACGAGGAGTACATGGGCGTGCTCGCCGACCACGGCCTCGTTTTTAGCGGGCGCGACGAACTTGGCAACCCGCGCATTGCCGAGCTCCCCGGTCACCCTTTCTTCGTGGGCTCGCTGTTCCAGCCCGAGTTGTCATCGGGCCCTGGTTGGGCTCACCCGCTGATCGCCGCCTTTGCCGCAGCGGTACGCGAGCACGCCCGCGTCGGCGCGCCCGCGGCCGCCCCCGCGGCGTAGCGCCCGTGGTCAGACGTTATCGCGCTCGACCTTATGCGGTTTGCGTGGCGAAGTAGCGATCAGGCCATCGCGGTGCAGGGTTAGGGCTTGACCGAGATCCGGTCGCCGTCAGGGACGAGCTCAACCCACGTGCTTCCCGGAGTCAGCTTGATCTTGGTGCCATTTTTCTCGTAGAAAACCGTCGGGTGGTCGAGTAGCGGCCGCACCCATTTGCCGTAGAACTGCACGCCGTCCCGGAACAGCCAGGCAGGCCCGCTGCCTTTGAGGGTGAGCTCGTTTTCATGAGCGCCGTTGATGTCTTCGGTGTATTTCGTCGCGTACTCGTGGACGAGCATCACTATGACGTTGGAGGCCGTTATCTGCCCACCTCCCCCCAGAGTGGCCGGCCCTGTGTCGGAATAGGACCGGTAGTAGGTGCCGGTTTTGCGGTCCCAGGTCCAGGTGGTCACGTCAAGGGGGAAGTAAATGTTAACGGCCGCGGCCGCCGTGCCCCCGCGAACTTCGTGGCCGTAGCTGAAGATGGGAGTGGGCAGCCTCTCGCGGTAGTGGAGGGCGGCGGCCGCGGCGTAGAGGACGGCGGTCGAGGTCTCCAGGTTGTGCGGTTCTTCGCGGTATGGGTCCCGCCAGTAGGCGTTCCCGGCGTCGTACCCTCCGACGTCTTCGAGCAGGGTGCCCGGGGCATCGACTTCGTTGACCACGTACTGGGTCGCTCCTGAGTAAGCGAACAGGAGCCGGCCCATCGGCTCGAGGATCTGAGGGTCGACCAGGCGCGCGGAGCGAACGGGCTCGATCCGGGCCGAGGTGTGGCACTGGAAGACGGCGATGAACCGGGTGATCCCGCCCTCGACGGGCTCCTCGAAGACGATATCGGCTTGGCCGATGCCGTACTGGGGGCGTGCCTCTGGCAGGTTCTCGACCTTGACCGCCAGCGCGGCCCGCTTGGGGACCTTCCCGCCCGGTGCCGGCGTGCCCGTAAGCGGGCACAACGCCTGGTGGTGAACGGCCAAGCGGGCCTTATGGCGCGGCTTTGCCCGGTGCTTGGGCTGGTGTACCCGGTGGCGGGCGGCGGCGGCGTGGTGCCGCTTCGTCCGGTGCGGGCGGGCGCCGGCTGTGGTCGTGGCCTCCGGTCCTGGCGGCTCATGGGTGACGGCGGGAGTGCTGGTCGTCGTACGGGCCGCGGTGCGCGCGGGACCACCACCGCATGCGCTGAACAGGGTCAGAGCCGAGAGCGCGAGGACAATGCCAGCACGCCGCCCGCCATGGGGGCACTTCATCCGTGCCCAGGCTAGCTCAGGGGAACCTCCTCCAGGGTTCTCCCGGTAATAAGGCCATAAGCCCGCGCGCCGCGCCCGATAAGAGTGAAAAGCACCTATTCCCGGCTAAATGGCGCGACAATGTCGCTGGTATGCGGTCTGGTGCAGCCGGTCACAAGTGGAGCGCAATTGCCCGAGCCGGCGACCGGTGGGAGAGGATTGCGGTAGCGACCGCCGCCTTGCTGATTTTGGTCGGCCCGGCATGGGCGCGCGACGCGAATGCGACCGCTCTACCCTCCAGCACTATCTCCTACTACGAGCACAGTGCCTCTCCCGGGGCGCTTTACCGGCAGGGCACCGCAGCCGGCCGAGCGGGCGCGCAGGGCATTGTGATACTGGATTTTGGCCGGCCGGCCGACAATGGCATTGCCTCGGGGACCTTGGCGTACAACGGGGCTTTCATTCCTTTCGCGGCGATCGCTAAGGGTATGGAGTTCTATATCGCCGCTTACTACCGCCATGCCCCGCCGTACACCACCCTCAACGTGGCCCTCGGCACCAACGACAGCTGTGGCACGAGCCAGCCCTGCGGCGCAGTCGTCGCATGCGGTTGCCCCGACGAGCCTTCGGACTTCTCTACATGGGGAGGCGAGCTCGCTGCCACGGTCGAGGCCGTCGACGCCTGGGTGACCCAGTACCGGGCTGAGCACGGGTACACCGACGTCGTGCGCGTGATCGCAGCAGACGACGCCGAGCCGGCCTACGACCCTGGCTACCAGAACACTTACGATGTGCTGGCGGGGTATGCGGCGGCCGTCGGTGGCCCGTTCCCGACGATGGTCGACTACGGGTCGGCTGACCCCGACTTTTGGACCGAGGCCGAGTTGTTGCAGGTGGCCTATGGGTTCCGGCCTGACGTGCCCATGCCGCAGATCTACTACCCCGATCAGGCGGCGCAGTGGGCACAGCTGCTGCGTTATGCCAAGGCAAGCCGCGGTGCCGTGCTCGACATCTACGGTGTACTGACGACGGGGGCCGGCACAAACAGCCCGGCTGCCGCCTACGCCGACATGCTCGGGGCAGCGTCCGAGGTCACGAACCAGTCCAGCATCCCCTGGCTGTCCACCATCCGGTTGATCTGAGGCCGCCTGTCCGGCCCCGGCGCGGCCCTAGCCCTGCTCGCGGGCGGTCCGTGGCGGTAGCGTGGGCAACGCCCGCGATGGCCGCCGGTCGATGGACGGGAGCGACGGAGGTTGGCCGGCCAGAGCGGCGTTGACGAGTTCGATGGCCCGCTCGAGTTGGGGGTCGCGGCCCGCCGCGTAATCCTGAGGGCGCACGACGACCTCCTCCGTCGGGCTCGACCCGTAGTTCTCGACCCCCCAGCCCACATCGTCGAACCAGAACGCGTACTCGGGCTGGGTCGTGACGGTGCCGTCGACGAGCGCGAGGCTGGGCGAGATCCCGATCACGCCGCCCCAGGTCCTGGTACCCACCACCGGCCCAAGGCCGAACAACTTGAAGCCGTGGGTGAAGATATCCCCGTCGGAGCCGGCTAACTCGTTGGTGATGGCGACGAGCGGTCCGAGCGGGGCGTCTTCTGGGTACGGCAACAACGGGCCCCGGCGCGGTACTTCCCAGCCGATCCGTAACCGGCGCAGTTTCTCCAAGACCAGGCTCGAGACGTGGCCGCCCCCGTTGAAGCGGATGTCGACGATGAGGGCGTCGCGTTCGATCTCGGCGGTGTATGACCTATGGAACTCCGACCAGCCCACGGGGCCCATGTCTGGGATGTGCACGTAGCCTGCCCGCCCGGCAGTGGCCTGGCGCGTGCGGGCGCGGTTCGCCTCCACCCAGGCCCGGTAACGCAGCGGGCGTTCGTCGCTCAGGGTAGGGACGACGACCGTACGCCGTCCGGCGTCGCCTGGGCCTTCGATCGTGAGCTCGACCGGCTGGCCCGCCTGGTTTGCCAGAAGGGGACCTGGCCCCAGCTCGGGCGGTACGGGCTGCCCGTTCACCGCGAGCAGAGCTGTCCCGTTTACGACCCTGGCACCGGGGGTGAGCAGGGGAGGAGCTTCTTGGGTGTGCCAAGTGCCGGCACGGATGACCGCAGCCACCACCCAGCGGCCGTCATGGTCGCGGGCGAGGTCAGCTCCCAAGAAAGCCTGGCCCCATGGGGGCGCCTCCCGGTACTCGCCGAAAAGTTCGTACGCATGCGAAGTCCCGAGCTCGCCTTGGAGCTCCCAGATGACATCGGCCAGCTCGGTCCTTGTTGCCACCCGGTCAACCAGAGGAAGGTACCGGGCCAGGACCCTCGGCCAGTCGACGCCGCCCATGTCGGCCACCCAGAAGTGGTCACGCTGGAGCCGCCAGGCCTCGCGTACCATCTGGGCCCATTCGGCGCCCGGTTCGACCCGCACCCGGGCCCGCCCGAGGTCGACGAAGCCGCTCCGGCGGCCTGCTGGCTCGTGCGCACGGCTCTCGTCGAGCTTCTCTGCGCTGGCGACGACTCGCAAGCGCAGTCCCTTTTCCTTGGCCCCGGGGGCGCCCGTCGTGTAGGCGATCTGGTGCCGATCACCGCTTATGGCGGTCGCCGCCACTTCGGTGAGCAAGGTTTCGCGGTGGTTCTCGACCAGGTCGTAGCACTCCAGGATGCCGTTGGGTTCGGGGGAGAAGGACGCCCAAGACCTCCCAAGCGAACCTTGGGGCGGCCGGGAAAGGAGAAGGAGCTTGTTCTCCAAGGCGACGATGGCTTCGTAACGCGCCTCCGGTACGGGTACTTCCACGACCCGATCGGCTATCCCGTCCAGGTCTACCTGCACGGGACGGGGCGCCGCCTCCGCCCCTGCGCCGCCTCCACCGCCCGCCGGGCCGCCACCCGCCGCGCCGGCGTTGGGAGAGCCGGCGTCGGGAGAGCCGGCGTCGGGAGAGCCGGTGCCGGGAGAGCCGGCGTCGGCGGTGGGACGCTCCGCCGGCGTCGGCGGCACGAGGAACGGCGAGGGCTCACCCGCTTGCAGGGTCACCAGGTACGGCTTCGCTCCCAACGGGAACCCGAGGTCGAAAAAGAGGCTGTCGTAGACGGGGTCAAACGTCCGCCGGGACAGGAAGTAGAGGTAACGTCCAGCCGGGTCGAACGACGGGTGGCCGTCCACGAACTCGGGCCCGGTCACCGCCGCCGGGGTGCCGTCGGGGATGCGGGCCAGCTTTATCTGCTTGGTCCGGGGCGACGCCGGGTGGCTGTAGGCCAACCAGGCACCATCGGGCGACCAAGCCAGGTCTGCGGGCGGGCCATAGCCAGATTCGTCGACAACCCTGGTCGTGTGTTCGCCTCGAAGGTCCACCAGGAACAGCTGGTTCTGGTGGTCGACGACCGCCAGCCACCTCCCCTCCGGGGACGGCTCCAGTGCGATAGGGCGGCCGAGGCCCGCGAGCTCGAGCACTTCCACCTGGGGGTCTTGCCCTTGGGCGGACGGTGAACTGCGGTGCACCTCGATGGCGTCGTCGCCGCCGGCGTCACTCACGACAACCATGTCTGTCCCGCGGCCGAGGAAGCGCCCCAGCCGGTAGCGCACACCCTGGCTCGCCCCGTGCTGGATGACCGGGCCCGCCCACGGCCCCATGCTGAACAACTTGCCGCGGCTGTCCAGCACCAGGCGTTCTCCCTTGTGGTCAACGGCGAAACCGCCGAGGAACTCGTCGGCGGGGACATAACGGGCCTGGCGCTGGGTACGCGAGCCGCTCGTCTGCACCTCCACGCGTGCGGTGCAGTCGGTCTCAGGGTCGTAGCGCCATAGCTCGCCTGCGACCTGGTAGACGATGCTCGCGCCGTCGGTGGTGGCTAGGCGGGCGTAGTACCCGTCGTGGTCGCTGTGGCGGGTGACATCCCGGCCGGCGAGGTCGCAGGAGTAGAGGTTGCCCGTCCCTTCGTGGTCGGAAATGAAGAAGACCCGTTCGCCGACCCACATCGGGCAGGCCAAGTTTCCTTCGATGTCCTGGGAGCGGAGCAGGGGCTCGAACTCGCCCTCGCCGTGCCGGTCCAGCCAAAGAGCGCCGGCCGTGCCGCCCCGGTAGCGCTTCCACATGGCGGGGTCGCCTGTGTTACGGCCGACGACCACCGGTGCGGGCGCGCCAAGGCCAGGCCCCGGCCGGTATGAAACGTCGTGTACGGGGCCATAGGGGAGAGCCTCGGGGGGTTGCGAGCCGTCCGCAGGTACTGCGTAAGCCATGGTCAAATCGGAGAACGGTTGGCATGCCGGAGTGGAGAACACGACGCGCCCGTCGGGGGCCCAGGCCACTACCTTGTTCGGAGTGCGTAGGCCGGTGGGGAACATCGTGGGTGTGCCCAGCCAGGTGAGCCGGCGGGCCATACCTCCGCTCGCGTCCATCACGTGGATCTCGGGCGGGCCAGCCGCGTCGCTCGTGAACGCCAGCCGGGTGCCGTCCGGGGAGAGCCTCGGGTTGGCGACGCCGAGGTGGTCGGCGGTGATCCGGCGCGCTGAGCCGCCCTCCAGGGGCACCGACCATAGGTCGTCCTCGCTCACAAAAACCAAGGTCCCCCGGGCCACTGTAGGGAAACGCAGGTAGCCGGTCGTCGCGGTCTGAGGCATGAACGGCCACCTTAGGGCCCCGGCCCGCGAAGGTGCGCTAAAGGGGCTACTCCGGTCGGCGGAAGTGTTTGCCGAGGGTATCGACTTGGCCCTGGTAGTTGGAGCCGATCCCTTGCCCGTAAAGCTTGCTTGGCGGGCAGATCATGCGCTCGAAAGTGAGCCGGCATACCTGCTGGCCGTGTTCGACCATGAAGGGCACGTCGTGGGCGCGCACTTCGAGGGCGGCGCGTGAGCCTTTGAGCTCACCCGCTGCGTCGTAGCCAAAGCCGGGGTCGAAGAAGCCTGCGTAGTGTGCCCGCAACTCACCGCTGGTGGGGTCATAGGCGGTCATCTCGCAGGCCAGGTGAGGCGGCACGCGCACGGACTCGCGTGACAGCAGCAGGTAGAACCGCTCAGGACCGAGCACCACCCGGCCCTCCTCCTCGGCCCGCACCTCTTCCCAGTAGTCTTCGGGCCGGTGCGTGCCGGGCCGGCCCACGTCCAGCGCCATAGTGTGCTCGCGCGCTCGGTAGCCGACCCGGGCGCCTCTGCCACCACTCAAGTCGAGGCTCAAGAACATGCCGCCGCCGGTCGCCACCTCGTGGTCTGCGGCGGCACGCCCGTCGAGGTAGAGCAGCGGCTCCCGCCCCTGGTGCGCGCGGAGCTCGCCGTCGGTGAGCTTGGCCTGACCGATCATCAACCGCAGCTGGTTGAGAGCTAGGCCCTGGTGGACGCGCACGGCGAACGAAATGGGGACCACCTCGAGGTAGAGCGGGCCCTGGTACCCGACCGCGACCTCGTCGAAGCGGTAGCTGCCATCGGTCACCACGCGGGTGAAGACATCGAGCCGGCCCGTTGAGCTCTTGGGGTTGGCCTTGGCTCGCACGAACGGCGGCAAGGACAACGACTCGGCCAAGGGCACGAGGTAAGGCCGCCCGGTCTCCAGCACCGCTCCCTCCCGGCGGAGGTCGAGCTCATCGACGATGAACCCCTTTATTTTGCTCTCGACGTCGTGGGCACCGGGCAGGAAACTGCAGCGGATGCGGTAAGCCCGTTCGCCCAGGCGGAGGTCCAGGCTGGCGGGCTGGATGTTGCTCGGGGGGATGCGCAGTTCCCCAGCATCGACCCAGCCGGCCTGAGCGGCGTCGGCGAGGAGCTGGCTCGGCAGGACGCCGGGCGTGGCCGTGCCCAGGTCGTCGAGAGTGAGCGGGGCCGGCATCCCCGCCATGGTAGTGCCGCTTCCCGGGAGCACGACCCGTCGAGGGTTGGGCGGAGTGCCTGGTAGGGCGCTCGGACCGGCTCGACCGAGCGTGAAAGGGTGGGCCGTTCTGTCCCGCCGCCGCCGGGCGGTGGGCTGAGCACTAGCGTGCTGGTCGTGGCGCGCAAGGCCGGGAGCCGAGGCAACCTGAGACTGCTCAGCCGGGCGCTCTTTGCCGTCAGCCTGGCCGCTTTGGCCGCGCTTATCGTGCGCCTGCGCGGCAGCGGCGGGACGCCGCCTCATACAGGCGGTTGGAGGGAGCTTTCGGTCAGCGACCTCGAGCCTGCCCCGGCCCACAGCCAGCTGGACGCCGCGCCGGCCAACACGGAGCCGGCCGAGAAGGCTTAGGTCAGCATCCTGTGCGAGCTCTACTGGTCGGGCTCGGGGCCGTCGGGACACGCGCGGCGCGCCAGCTCCTTTCCTCCTACCCGGTCACGGGGCTCGTCGTCCTGTCCCGTGAGCCGTCGCGGCGGGCATCGACAGTGGCGATGCTCGGCAGCCCAGGGCGGGTCCAGCTCGAGGAGCTTTCCCGCCCGAACTTCGTTCGGGCCCTGGTCGGGGCCGAGGTCGTCCTATTCACTGGTGCCGGGCCCAGTGCTGAACTTGCCCATATGAGCCTCGCCGCCGGCGTACCGGTCGTCTCCGTGTCAGATGACCCCGGCGAGGTTCGGGCACTGCTGGCATTGGGCACGGAGGCCAAGACGCGCGGGCTGGCCCTGGTCACCGGCGCCGGTATGGCGCCCGGGCTTTCCTGCTTGTTGGCGGCGTGGGCGGCGAGGAGAATGACCGAGGCGGACGAGGTGCACGTGGCGACCCTCGGCACCGGTGGCCCCGCCTGCGCCCGGCGGCGCCATGCGGCCCTGCGCGAAGCCGTCGAGGAGTACCGCGACGGGACGTGGGTACGCAAAGTGGCCAGCTCTGGGCGCGAGCTCGTATGGTTCCCGGGCCAATCAGGAGCGGATTGTTACCGTGTCAATCGTCCCGACACCTTGTTGCTCTCTCGCGCGTTCCCCAATCTGCACTCGGTCACGACGCGAGCCGCGGCCTCGCGGCGCGACCGCATGACCTCGCGCTTCCCTATGCTGCGCCCTCCCCACCCCGAGGGAACGGTCGGCGGTGTGCGGGTGGAGGTACGCGGCCGCCGGGACGGGGTCGCGGAAGCCGTGGTCGTGGGCGCTGCCGGCCGGCCGGCTCTCCTGGCCGGGGCCGTCATGGCGGCGGCGGCAATGCGCGCTGCCGGCGGCGAGTTGGCGGCTGGCGCGGGAGGCCTCGCCGCCCTGGTCCCTGCCCCTGGCGAACTGCTTGCCGAGCTCGCCGAACGAGGCGTGCGTGTCATGAGCTTCGAAGGCGCTAAGTCCGTCACCTCTTAGCTGTCTGCTCAGGCCGGGCGTTCCCCGGCCGCACCGTCCTGTCGCACCGTCCTGTCGCACCGTGTTGCGGCCCGCGTTGCGTCTCGGGCAACGGCTACGGCTTGCGGCGGCGGCGCCAGTCGTACGGGTCCCGCCAACCTTTGGCTGCCAACGCGCGGTTGACCAGGCTGAGGGCGGCGGTGGCTCGGTGGTCGTCGGACTTGTGGTGAATGCGGTTCGCCAGCTCTATGCGGGCCTCGTCGAGCTCGGTACGTTCGCTCGAGTTCGCCAGCTCGGCGGCGGCCTCTGCAATGGCCGTCGAGCTTTGGCCGGCCGCCTCGGCCAGGGCCAGGGCGTGCTCGGCGAGCGCGTTCGCTGGTGGCATGCCGCCCGAGCGTAGCCGCGCGGAACGGGCCGGTCCTAATGGACCGGCCCGTTCGTCTTTCGCTCTCGTGATCTGGGTTGGGCGGGTGCCGAGCCGTCACGTGCTGGCGGCCCGCGCCGCTCCCGGCGGCTCCAAAACCTGGCGGCCCCGCCAGGAGCGGTGGTTATGCCGCCTGGGTTGGAGTTTGGTGCTCGGTGGACTGAGCCTCTACTGCGGTCGCCTGTGAGGAAGGGCCCGTGTGGATGCTCACCCTCTTGGGCTTGGCCGTCTCAGCGACCGGGAGCAGGACGGTCAGCACCCCGTCACGGTAGTCGGCCTTGATGGCGCCGGTGTCGATGTCCTCGCTGAGCATGAGCTGGCGGGCAAAGGTGCCCCGGGGCCGCTCTGCTGCCAGCACCAGGTCGCCCTCTCCCGGGCGCCAGTCACGACTGGCCTCGATGCGCAGCACATTGCGGTCCACCGTGAGGTCTATTGACGCGGGGTCGACGCCGGGTAGGTCCACGTTTACGACCCACTGGTCGTCGTGGCGGTAAGCATCGATGGGCATGCTGCTGGTCCTCCGCGAGAGGGCGCCGAGCAGCTCTGAGCTGAGGCGGTCGAAGTCAGCTACGGGGTCGAAACGAGTCAGCATCTTATCTGCTCTCCTATTCTTGTGGTCTAAACACTCCTATACGCACTATATCATACTCATAGGAAAGCTGACAGTCAGATTAGTAACTTTTCAGAGTGTGACGGAGAGAGAGATTGTTGGCAGCCTGAGGCCTCTGGCGGGCGGTGCGTGACCGGGGGTGGGTGAACGCCGCCTTTGCGCCCGTCGTCTCCCTTGCCCAGTGCGGTGCTGTGCCGGCGGCAGCCTCGCTCTGCGCAAATCTTGGTGCATCGGGTGCAAATCTGGGTGCATCGGAGCAATCTGGGTGCGGCGGGGGATCTGGTCGCGCCGGCGTTAGTCCTGGTACCGCTCGTACACCCAGAACGTCTGGTCGCGACCAGAAAACCGCACCGGCGCGCCTTCGGAACGCCCGGGCCCACGTAGGCAACTCGGGGGCGCGCACTGGGAAGGCGGAGGCGCCGAGCACCCGTGCCACGCCGCACCCAGCGTCATCCGAGCGCGGAGCGCCGAGGTGCCAGCCCACCCGAGGTGCCAGCCCACCCGAGCTGTCAGCCCCGGCCCACCCTCCGGCGGCTCAAGAACCGGACGACCGGGTCGTACTTGGTGTCGACCACCCGCTCCTTCATCGGGATGATCCCGTTGTCGGTGATCTTTATGTGCTCAGGGCACACCTCGGTGCAGCACTTGGTGATGTTGCAGTAGCCGAGCCCCTGCTCGTTTTGCACCATGTTCTTGCGGTCGACGCCATCGTTTGGGTGCATGTCCAGCTCGGCGTAGCGGATGAAGAAGCGCGGCCCAGCGAAGCGGGGCTTGTTGTCCTCGTGGTCCCTGATGACGTGGCATGTGTCCTGGCATAGCCAGCATTCGATGCACTTGCGGAACTCCTGCGAGCGTTCGACGTCGGGCTGGAACATTGTGAACGGAGCGACCGGCTGGTCCTTGGTGGGGGCGAAAGCCGGCACTTGGCGCGCCTTTTCATAGTTGAACGAGACATCGGTGACCAGGTCCTTGATCACCGGGAAAGTCCGCAGAGGGGTGATCGTGACGGTTTCTCCCGGGGCGAAAAGGGACAGTCGTGTCATGCACATGAGCCGGGGACGTCCATTGACCTCCGCTGAGCACGAGCCGCATTTGCCGGCCTTGCAGTTCCATCGCACCGCGAGGTCGTTGGCCTGCGTGGCTTGGGCGCGGTGGACCGCGTCCAGCACGACTTGGCCTTCCTCGGCCTGTACGACGTACTCCTTCAGGTCGCCCCCCCCGGCGTCCCCACGCCAGATACGCAGCTTTAGGTCGTAGCTCAATGTGCGTCCTCCAGCAGGTCGGCGAGCTCGGGCGGTGGTTTGGGCAGTGCTTGGCGCCGGACGACCATGTCAGTCGGCTCGCCGGGGCCCTTGGCCAACGCAAGCTGCAACAGCACGTTCTGGTCGCCCCAGTAGGGGTCTGTCATCGGGTAGTCGTTGCGGGTGTGGCCGCCCCGGCTCTCCTGGCGCTCGAGCGCGGCCAGGGCCACCGCCTGGGAGACGACCAGCATGTTGCGCAGGTCGAGTGCCAAGTGCCAACCCGGGTTGTATTGGCGGTTGCCCTCTACCGAGACCCTGGCCGCCCGAGCCTGCAAGGCTGCGACCCGCTCGAGGGCTTCCTTGAGCTCATTTTCGACCCGGATGATCCCGACCAGGTCCTGCATGGTCTCTTGGAGTTCCTGATGGATGGTGTAGGGGTTTTCGTTTGGCCCACCGGCGCGGAACGGCGCGAGCGCCTCGGCCGCCGCTTGGGCGAGGTCGCTGGCGGCGACCTGGGGCCGCGCTTCACCGAGACCGATGGCATAAGCGGCGGCGTACTCGCCGGCGCGTTTGCCGAATACGATCAAGTCGGACAGGGAGTTGCCACCCAGACGGTTGGCCCCGTGCATGCCGCCAGCCACCTCGCCGGCCGCGTACAGGCCTGCCACACGCGACGCTTGTGTGTCGGGGTCCACCTCGACCCCGCCCATCACGTAGTGACATGTGGGCCCGATCTCCATTGGCTCTTTCGTGATGTCTACATCGGCCAGCTCCTTGAACTGGTGGTACATGGACGGCAGCCGGCGTTGGATGAACTCTGGGCTGCGCCGGCTGGCGATGTCCAAGAAGACGCCCCCATGAGGTGAGCCGCGGCCGCCTTTGATCTCGCTGTTTATGGCCCTGGCCACCTCGTCCCGGGGCAGCAGCTCGGGTGGTCGCCGGTTATTGCGCTTGTCCTCGTACCAACGGTCGCCTTCTTCTATAGTGTCGGCCGTCTCTGCCTTGAAGAACTCGGGGATGTAGTCGAACATGAACCGCTTGTTCTCGGAGTTACGCAGAACGCCCCCGTCGCCTCGCACTGACTCTGTAACGAGCAGGCCGCGCACGGACAGAGGCCAAACCATGCCGGTCGGGTGGAACTGGACGAACTCCATGTTGAGCAGGGTCGCCCCTGCCCGCAGCGCCAGCGCGTGCCCGTCGCCGGTGCACTCCCAGGAATTGGAGGTCACCTTCCACGATTTACCGATCCCTCCGGTGGCGAGCACAACCGCGGGCGCCTCGAACACTACGAACCGGCCGGACTCGCGCCAGTAGCCCAAGGCACCCGCGATCCTGTCCCCGTCTTTGAACAGGTCGGTGATCGTCAGTTCCATATGCACGTCGATGCCGAGGGAAACGGCCCGCTGCTGGAGGGCGCGGATCATCTCCAAGCCAGTGCGGTCGCCGACGTGGGCCAGGCGCGCGTAACGGTGGCCGCCGAAGTCGCGCTGGCTGATCTTGCCGTCCGGGGTCCGGTCGAACAGGGCTCCCCACTGCTCGAGTTCGTAAACGCGCTCGGGCGCCTCCTTCGCGTGCAGCTCGGCCATGCGCCAGTGGTTGAGCAGCTTGCCACCCCGCATGGTGTCGCGGAAATGGACCTGCCAATTGTCCTCCGGCCAAAGGTTGCCCATGGCGGCGGCGATGCCTCCTTCCGCCATGACGGTGTGCGCCTTGCCCAGCAAGCTGCGGCATATTAGGGCAGTGCGCGCCCCTGCGTCGTGGGCGGCGATAGCGGCCCGCAGCCCGGCTCCACCCGCCCCGACCACGACGACGTCATAGTTGTGACGCTCGAAGGTCTCTTCGCTGGCCATCTAAATGATCCTCGGGTCGTGCACCCAACCGCTGGCCACGAGCCGCACGTACAGGTCCGTCAGGGCGACGAAGACCAAGCTCAACCAAGCAATCTGCATGTGGCGCGTATTGAGCTTCGAGACGAAGCCCCAAAGCTTGAAGCGGACAGGGTGGCGTGAAAAATGTTTGAGCCGACCACCTACGACGTGCCGGCAGGAGTGGCATGACAGCGAGTAGCACCACAGGAGGACGGCATTTACGACCATGATGACCGAGCCGAGCCCTACCCCCCATCCCTTGGGGAAGTGGAAGGCCTCTACGGCGTCCCAGGTGAGGATGCCGTTGAACAACAGGAGGAAGTAAAAGAAGTACCGGTGGATGTTGTTGAGGATGAGCGGCAAACGGGTCTCCCCCGTGTACCGCCGGTGCGGCTCGCGCACGGCGCAAGCAGTGGGAGATTGCCAGATCGAGCGGTAGTACGCCTTGCGGTAGTAATAACAGGTTAGGCGGAAGCCGAGCGGGAAAACGACTATCAGGATGGCCGGGGATATTGGCCACCATGTCCCTATGATCCCCACCATCGGGGGGTGTGCTACGTGCGTGCCGGCGCGTGCCTTCTCGCACACGCTTGCGATGCATGGCGAATAAAACGGTGAGAGGTACGGCGCCACGTAATAGTTGGCATTTTGGAATGCCGCCCATGTGGAGTACACAATAAAGCTCACCAGGACTGCGGCCGTGATCGTGGGCTCTGCTCGCCAGTTGTCCGTACGCAAGGTCGGAGCCGCAATGGCGGCGCGAGGGCGAGGGCCGCTGGATAAAGGCGGCGGGGCCGGCGGGGGCGGTGACGTCTCGGTGGTCGTCACGGCCGGTCTGGTTTCATCACCGTACAAAGCATCGGGCTATACGCTAACCGGGCGGGCCGGGTTGCGGCACGATAGAGGCGCCCGGTACTCCCCCGCCTTGGACGCCCGCGAGACCTGGTCCCTCCGGCTGCCCCCGCCCCCGGGCCCGCGCTCCAGTCCCCCCGCCCACTCCCCCCGCCCC
>DATJST010000142.1:0-3416 GCA_035503975.1 Acidimicrobiales bacterium
AAAGTACCCCGGGCGGCGCGGTAGGGCCCGCCGAAGGCGACGTAACCGGACCAGATCAAGTTCTTCACGTCCCTGACGGGGACCGAGGGCGCTTGCGCCGGAGCCAACGGCGTGGGAGGGACCACCGCTTGGTTACCCGGCTCGAGGTGCACGTAGAACCGGCCGCTGGACATGGAGGTGGCACTGCGGGCGACCACGGCTAGTACAACGGTACGGCCGACCGAGGCGAGGTTGGCACCGAAGGTAACGGGCGCGCTGAAGTTACCACCGCTGCAAGTTGTCGAGCCATGGGAGTACACCACGGGGATGGCGAAGCTTGACAACACTTCCAGCTGGCAGGAGGTGGCATCCTTGACATGCCCGGTGACGGTCACGATCCCCCCGCTGGCGGGCAATACCCAGGGCGCAGCGTCGACCGACAAGACTAGGGCGGGTGCCGCGGTCGCACCGGCGGCGGCCGGGCCGACAGAGGCGACTTCAGTCACGGCCAGCGCCACGAGAACGGTAAACACGCGCACCAGATAAGGCCTGCCAGTCATGTCGTGGCCACAACTGTACGTTGCTGGACTCGGCGCCTACAGCGCGTGCTTCCCCCGGGTCATAGCGACTTTGACGGCCCGACTCCGGCACTCATCACGTGCCAAACGTGTAAATAACGCGGCTGCGTCTTAGTGCTTTTCCCGGGCCCTGCAAATGGACGCCAGCTCTCGGCTCGGTGAGCCGTGCGTAAGGTCCGCCCCGGACGCGCCAATGCTCTCGACCCTGTCCACGAGGCGGTGGCTCGACGCCCCGGCCACCTACGAACCTGACCCTGCGCTGTTGTGTGACGCTCTCGTTGGGCCACGGCGTTGGTGTACCCGGATGGCGGTCGCAACCCAGAGAGTCAGTGACTTCGAGCGCTTCGCTGCCTTGGCTGTCATCAAGCCGTGGCTTTGCCAGTCAGCCCGGCTCCTTCGTTGACCCATTTCGGTGGCGGCGCCACCGTGCGGAAGAACCGGAAGGCCCATGCCGCTCCAGGACGTCCCGGCGGCTCGTGCTTTTGGCGGTGTGCTCAGGGATTCTCATGGGCCTTGGCGGTTCTGTACGTCCGCATTTTGTTACTCCTCTTGTTGTTGGCCATGGTTGGCACGTACATGGAGACGTGGCCGGCGCGGGCCTGGTTACGACGATGTCTGCCTGTCAGCCATTCCATCAACAAACCTCCACACTTTGCCAACAAACCTTTGTGCCGGCTGCGCCCTGTCCCGAGATCGTCGATTTGGCCGCTGATTTCGCGGCTGGCCATACTCGTGGGCGTCGTTGGTTCCAACCGTCATGACAGCGCCCGGTTCCGGGCAGTTGGGCTAAGGAGGTCGATGTGCCGCCAGCAAAGTCTCGGACGCGGGCCGAACGACGCGAAGGGGGGCCGCTTCACGAGCAATTGGCTCGGCAGTTGCAAGAACGCCTGACCCAGGAGCAAATGGAGAGCCGCCTTCCCAGCCTTATTGTCGGGCTGGCGCGCGACGGAGCCCTCGTCTGGTGGGGTGCCAGAGGCAGCCTCGGGCTCGGCGGTGACGGCCCGGCCACGGTGTCGACCCAGTACCGCATCGGTTCCATTTCGAAAACCTTCGTGGCCGTGGGCGTCATGCGGCTCAGGGACGAGGGGGCGCTCGACCTCAACGATCCCGTGGGCGCGCGCCTTCCCGAGCTGGCCGACCTGCCGGTCACCATCGGGCAGCTCCTGTCCCACACTTCGGGTCTGAGGGCCGAGCCGCGGGGGCCGTGGTGGGAGCGAACGCCGGGCATGACGTTCGGCGATCTCGTGTCTTCTTCGCTCCGCCCGGACGACCTCCTGTGGCGCCCGGGAAGGCGCTTCCACTATTCCAATGTGGGCTACGCCGTCCTCGGCGAAGTAGTGGCCCGTAAGCGGTCAGCGCCATTGGGCGAGGTGGTCCGCGAGGAGCTGTTGGTGCCGCTGGGCATGAGCCGCACGACCTTGCGCCCCGTAGCCCCCTACGCCGAGGGCCTGGCTGTACACCCGCACGCCGACGTTGTCCTCCACGAGCCCGAGCACGATGCGGGCGCAATGGCCCCGGCTGGTCAGCTCTGGTCGACCATCGCCGACCTGGCCATCTGGTCGGAGGTTCTCGCCGGCCATCACCCCGAAATTCTGAGAACCGAGTCCGTGGCAGAAATGAGCGAGCCTATCGCTATTTCGGATGAGCCCGACCACCCGTGGAACTTGGCTTACGGGCTCGGGCTTGAGCTATTGAACTCCAACGGCCAGCGTCGCTACGGTCACGGCGGAGGTATGCCGGGCTATTGGGCCATTCTTCTCGTGGACCAGGCGACCAAAGACGTTGTCGTCGCGCTGGCGAACTCGACTTACCAGGGTTTGCGGCCAGACTTTTTCAACGGGCTGCTGTCCCTCCTCGGGGCTGAGCAGCCACGGCCGCATGAGGCATTCCAGGCCAGCCCGGCCGGGTTGGACCGCCGGCAGCAAGAGCTGCTGGGGACGTGGTACTGGGGCCCGGTCGAATATCGAATGAACCTCGCCTCCGACGGGCAACTCCTGCTGAAAGGCGTCCCTTCGGGTCGCGACTGCTCGTTCCGGCCGCATGTCGACGGCACGTACATCGGCCAGTCCGGCTATTTCGAAGGCGAACGCCTGGAGATCCACCGCCGTGACGATGGCTCGCCCGCTCATCTGGACATTGCGTCGTTTATTTTCACCAGGTCCCCTTACGAAACGTCCGCAGACATACCGGGCGGCCTCGACGAGAGGGGCTGGACCACGGCGTGACCAGCCTCGGTTGGACGAGATCCTATTGATACGCCCCTATTCCTGCGCGAAGACCCGGCTGAGCCCGTCGCGTTCGGCCAGGCGAGCGGTTGTGCGCTTTCGTCGATCACGCCGGCCCCGCTCTCGGCCGCGGCTATGACCGCTGCCTTATTCGCCCACGCGGAGGACGCCTCGCGGGCGTGGGCCGTTTGAGAAGCGTCGAACGCGGCCAACGGGGTCTCCGACGCCAAGGTCGCCCATCGGTCGGCGCCCGCGTTTCTGGAACGGGCAACCGAAAGACTCCGGCCAGCGCTCCGTAAGTGCCGTTCGGTTCGGCATTTAGCTCGAACTGCGGCGGGTTATCGAGCGCGCATTATGTTGCAATCTTGCGCTCGACTTCGCCGGATATCGGGGTGCTGCTGACCGGCCGGCAGCCGCACCGAGCGATGCTGCCGAATACACGCTAAGGGGCTGCGCTGGAATTTTGAAAGGCAAGCGCACCCTTGTATGTCCAATTCTGGCCCGTTTTCGGTCAAGAATGCCAGGCGCAACTAGTGTAGTGTCTCATTATTATGCGGTGATTTGGTCTAGGACGACGCGGCCGCGCTTGACCTTTTGCAGGATCTCCTCGGCGGTGGCCGTCCAGACGAACGGC
>DATJST010000143.1:0-6302 GCA_035503975.1 Acidimicrobiales bacterium
CGAGATCTGTGACGTTGGCCAACGCGCCGCGGGAGAACTCCTGACCCAGGACCGAGGCGGCGACGATGGCCTCACGAGGGCCGGCAGGCAGACGGTCCACCCGGGCACGAACCAGACGTTCGAGGGCTTCTGGCACCTGGCCCGGGGCACCCAGGTCGAGCCTCCACCGCCCGTCCTCGCCCCTCGCCAGTGCGCGGGTCTCCAGCAGCGACGACACCCGCTCTTCTAGAAACAGCGGGTTGCCCTCCACTCCGTCGCTCACCGCCCTCACGATTTCATCGGTTGCCCCTGCTCCTAACAGGCCGCGGGCGAGCTCACGCTCGGGACGTTCGGGGAGAGGACCGAGCGCCAACCTCAGCCGGTGAGCGTGGCCGCCAGCGAGCAGCCTTCCTTCCAGCGCGGAGCCACCGGGGTCGGGCTCGGGGCGCCTGGTCGCCACCAGCAGCAGTGGGCCGCCCTCCGCCAGAGAGGCGACAAGTTCGGTCAGACGTAACGACGTCGGGTCCGCCCAGTGGAGGTCCTCCAGTACGAGCACTGTCGGGCCGTAGGCCATGAGGCGCGAAATGAGGCTTTGCACGGCAACAAAACTGGCCCGCTGGAGCGGTTCGGGCCCGAGATGGGAAAGAGCCAGCGCGGCCCGGCCCGGGCCGAAGCCCATTAACTGCGACAGGAGCCCCACCTGGTCGTCGTCCACTCCCTCCCCGAAAACGGCTTTCAAAGCCCTTGTCAAAGCCGCTCGCGCCACCTCTTCGTCTTCTTCGGGGGCGACGCCGACCCAGGCGCAGAGAAGCTGTTGGTAGAGCCCGTAGGGCGTGGTGGAGCCATAGGAAACGGCCCGGCCCTCTAGCCACAGCGGCAACCTGCCCGACGCTGCCCCGACCCAGGCCATGAACAACTTCCGGCACTCTTGGACCAGCCGGGTCTTGCCGAGCCCCGGCTCAGCAACGATAACCACCACCCCTCCCCGGCCGGCGGTGACCTCCCTCACGGCGTCCCTGAAAAGCGACAGTTCGCTTGCCCGGCCCACAAGCGGGACAGGACCAGCCATACCCCGCCGGCCCGCGTCAAGGAGCCGAGCTCTAGGCCGTTCGAGGTAGTGGGCCACAACGGGCGGTCCGGCGGGGTACATGCCTACCTCTTCGGCATCGCTCCATTCGAACAGGCCCTCGGTAGCACGGTGGGTTGCCGGACCGACAAGTACCGAAGCCGGCTTGGAAAAGGACTGGAGAGCCGCGGCCACGCTGACGGCCTCGCCCACGGCCCCGTAGTGGGTGCCCGCGCCCACCCCGATGGGGCCAACCAAAGCCTGCCCCGTCTCGACTCCTACGCGCACGTAAAGGTCCTGGTCTCGAGAGGTCAGGCTACGGACCGAACGGAACGCCGCCCGCAAGGCACGCTCCGGGTCGTCCTCGTGGGCGTCGGGGGCCCCGAAAATCGCCACCAGTCCCGCGCCCGAAACGGAGCTGACCGTACCCCCCAGCGCCTCGACATGGCCTATCACTTCGGCCAGGGCGGCGCTCAAACGCTCACCTAGCTCCTCGGCCCCGAGGCTCCCGCCAGTGCTAACCGTCGGCGCCAGCTGGGCAAAAAGCACGCTCACTAGGCGGCGTCCCTCCGCCGGGGCAACTCGCTCCGAGGTGGCCCGGGACAGCCCGGACGTGCTGGGTGCCCAAGCCTCCTCCAATTCCGGGGATGCCCGCAGGCCCAGTTCGTCTAGCGCCTTGTGGCAACGCCCGTACGTCGCGATAGCCAAAGCGGCCTCGCCCTGAGCCGAGTAAGCGCGCACGAGAGCGGCAGCCGACTCCTCCGATGTTGGGTCGGCTTCAAAACAGGCTTCCCAGGCTTGGACGACATCGGCCAGCCCCGACCTCCCATAGCCCCTGGCGCGGTCTCTCGCCAGTGTGAGACGGGCTTGTTGGCGAAGGGCCTCCAGAGCCTCTCGCGGGCGCAACGCCCACTCTGCGTAAGGTTCGTCCTCTAAAAGGACAGATTGTTCGTGCAGTGCTTCTCCCAACAACTCGTCGCGCTCAGGCCCAGGGCGCATGGACAGCCCTGAGCGAAGAGCCTCCCGGTGGTCTTCAACGTCGACCTTTAGATCGGGCCGCGCCCAGATGCGGACCCGGTCGGCCAGCAGCATCCCCCCAGCCACCTCGCCCAGAGCTGAGAGAGCGGCCTTCGCCATGGAGAGTGCCTTACGAAGCTCATTTGTGGCCGCGCTAGCCTCCAGGTGCGGGAACAACGCTTCGCAAGCTGCTTCACGACCAATGCGCCGACCCGGGCTCACGAGGACCAGTGCGCATAGGCGCCGGGCGCTCGGCCGAGGCCAAGCCCCAATGGAGACGTCGCCCAAAGTGACCGAAAATGGGCCTAACAGCCTCACCTGCAGGCGACCTTCTACGCGAACTCCAGGACCTCGGGCCGTGCTGGCAGGCACGGCACATTATCGCACCAGCCGCCTCCTCGAGGCCCTTCGTCCCAGCGCGAGCTTTGTAACCTCTACCTGCTGCTGTGCGAGGCCGTCTCGTTCGTCATCTTCCACCTGCCATCGAAGCGGGCCAAGGCGACGAAATCGAGCCAGTCGTTACCCCAGGCGATGGCGACCTGGGCGGCGTCCCCCATCTGGGCCACCGAGATAACCCGCAGCTGGACACGCTCCGGCTCGTCTTCATGGGCTGCCCAGGATTTGAACTGCGCCTCGGTGAGCGGGCACGTGTGCAATGCGCCGGCCTTATCGACGTGGAACATCCAGGCATCTTCATGGAAGGCCCCTTTCAACTTGTCCACGTCGCGGTCATTCCACCCGTCCACATATAGTTGGACGCTGTCGACGATGCTGTCGTAGTCAGACATCGTGAGCACTGCCCCGGCGAGGCGACTGTGGGAGGCGGTCTTGTTGGTGATGAGCCATTCACGACCAGTGCGTACCAACGAGTGAAAGTCGCGCCAATCATCACCAAAGGCCAACGCAACTCCGGCGGCATCTCCCATCTGGGCCACTGACAGCACGCGAAGCTGTACCGGGTCATGTTCTTCGGTCGGCGTTGCCCACTGCCTGAAAACCTTCTCGGCGAGCGGGACAGCACGGCTTTCGCCGTTCTCATTGGTCCAGAACATCCAGGCATCCTCATGGAAGGCCCGCTTGAACTTCGTTATGTCGCGGTCATTGAAACCGTCGATGTAGAGGCGGACCGCAGAGACTATCCCGTCGTAGTCGCCGGTGGTCATTGTCATTTTAGGCTCCTTCTTGGTTGTCAGTAACTTCCTCTTCTTCTTTTCACTCTTTCTTCGATGCTGCTCCGAACCTTGAGCGGCGGCCGGTAACTCGGCGTCCTTGCCGGTGGCTGCTCTTGGTGGCGAGGTAGTAATTGTTGAAAAGGTCTTGCGGCAGCCTCCTCACGTCCACCGCGCCGAACCCCGCCTCGGCAAGCATCTGGCGGGTCCTTTCTTCGCCCCACATGGCCCCAAGTCCCATGCCGCCGGCTGCGAGCGAGACCGTCACGCAGTGCATGCAAGATGCGGTGTACATCGTCGGCGCCCAGGGGATATCAAGATTGCCCACAAGGGTGCTCGAAGCTCCGATCTCGACGCAAAGATAGGCGCCGTCGGCCCGGAGCGCGCAGGCAATGGCGCGCAGGACGACGTCCGGTCGGGCCTGGTCGTGCACTGCACCAAAGGTCGTGATGAAGTCGAACCGCTCATGTTCATCAAGCGTCGCGACATCACGGTTCTCGAACTGCACGTTGCCGAGCTGCCTCCGCTCCGCCTCGGCCCGTCCGGCCGCAACGGCAGTAGCTGACAAGTCCCAGCCCATGAAACGGCTCGCCGGGAAGGCCTCGGCCATTACGTTCAGGGCGTGGCCGTAGCCGCACCCCACGTCGGCGACCTCAATGCCCGAGCGCAGTCGTTCGGTGATCCCGGGGACCAGAGGCAGCACCTCTTTTAGCAGGCAAGCGTCGAGGCTAGCCCATCCGATTTCAGCCTGGACCGCCTGAAAGCGCGGGAAGGCCTCGTACGGCACGCCCCCGCCGCGCTTGAAGCACTCGATGATGCGGTCCTCGGAAGCTCCAAACACGGCGATCAACTGGAGCGCGACTGCAGCGTTGGCCGACCCCGCAACACGGGTCAGGCGAGCGGAATGCTCGGCTGGCAGGACGAACGTCATCGCCTCCGGGTCGTGCTCGACGATCCGACCCGAAACCATAGCACCGAGCCACTCTCGCACATACCGCTCGTTCAGGCCCGCGTTCTCAGCTATCTCGGCACTGGTGGCAGGGGGCAGTTCGGCCATCGTGTCGAACAGGCCGGTCCGGTGCCCGATGCTGACCATCAACGCAAGAGACCCGTTGTTGGACACGTCCATGAGACGCTCCGCGAACGAACGCCTCGTGACCGTGCCGCTGTCAGCCAAGGCTCCTTGCCACCGCCGTCCCACGTACTCTTCCCCCACGTAGCCAAGCTTCGCGTTGGCCCGTTCCCAAATCGTTCTCGCCAAACCGAGATCGGAGCGCGGTGCCAGGTCGACCTGGCGTACTCAGCCGACGGTGATCGTGTGAATGGGCCTTCTAGTACTGGGAACGTTCTGGGAACGCAGTCGAGCGACGATCGAGCCAGTGCCCCAGGTCCGACCGTCTGAGACGCTGCGGAACCACCCGGCAAACCCGCCACCTTGCAGGATGCGGCTCCGAGTCGCTGAGCCAACTCGTGCGTCTTGGACGCCGTACATGAGCACGTGAAAGGTTACCGCCGCTTCTTCTTCGCATTGCAAATCTCGCTCAATACAAAGGGCGAACGAAAAACAAAGGAGAGAAAATGACCCACCAGTGCTCAACCCACAACAGCGCAGCTCGGGGCCCGAGCAGAGCGCCGAGTGGCCACCTTCATGAGGCCAAACGGCCAGAGGTCCGGAGGAGTGCCAAGGCCGGAGCGCTGTTATCGCTTTTGGGATTGGCAGGCTCCGTGCTGGTTGCACCAACCGGAGCCTCCGCTGCCTCTTTTGGCTTCGGGTCCTTCGCACCCGGGAGCGTGGTGGTCGCTCAGGGTGGCACGATCTCAGGGAACGGCCTGGGCACTCCTGGGACGGTGTCGGCAGATGGGTATGTGAACGTTTACCCGCCCAACTCCAACGGTGACGTGGCTCCAGAGGCAAGCTTCACCCAGGGCTTGTACGGCCCCTTCGTCGTGGTCTTCGACCGCGCAGGCGATATGTGGGCAGCCAACGTCGATGATACGAGTGACAGCACCATCGTGGAGATCACCGCGGCCCAGCTCGCGACACCCAACCCGGAGCCGGCTGTGACCATAACGGGGGCAGGGGATGCGCTCGAGTACCCCTATGGGATGGCTTTCGACAGCTCGGGGGACCTATGGGTCGTCGGTAACTACGTGGGCGTGGTCTACGAGTACGCGAAGTGGCAATTGGCGCACTCGGGCTCGCCGGCACCCGTCAGGACGATTACGGACCTACCTGGCACCCCGAACGGCGACGGTTTCGACCCCTGGGGCAACCTCTGGGTGTCGACCGCAACTTCTACACAGTGCCCTCAGGGCTGCGTGGTCGAGTTCTCCAAGTCCGAGCTGGCCAGCCCACACCCCGGGCCGACGGTTATTATCTCTTCGACCGGTGGCGCCAATCTTTCCTTCACCCCCTCGGGGGACATGTGGCTGGTCACCGGAGGAGGGCCGGCAAGTGACTGCGTTTACGGTGACCCCTGTAACAACGAGCTCGTAGAGTTCACCAGGGCCCAACTGTCGGCGTCGGGCTCGCCCGCACCCGCCGTCACGGTCCGTTCGGACATTGCTGGCTGCTCGACCTACGGGGCTCCCGCTACCCCCTGCGCCAACGGGTCCCTCTACGGGCCGTACGGGGTAGCGGTCGACCCCGCTGGGGACGTCTGGGTCTCGAACTTCAACACGCCCACTGCAGTCGAGTACGGCAGCGACCAGCTCCCCAGGTGGGGGTCGGCATCGCCCACTCCTGAACGGACCATCGCCGGCCCGGACACTGGGATGGACTGGCCCTCCTTCGTCACCCTTACACCATAAGAGCTTGCCTGATGTTTAGCCCCGCAACGGCGGCGTTTACGCAGGCCCAGGACTCTGGTGCTAGCGCTGGCACCGCCGGTGCCGGACACATGGCTTAGAGCACAGAACATCGCGCCAGAAGAACGCCAGTGACGCACGTGCGAGCCACGCATAACTGCTCTGAAAAGTCACCTTGCTGCATTTCGACGGTGTACCGAATCGTTATCGTGTAGGTGATATCAGAAGACGTGGTCCTGTCGAGCGCCACACATATCGTGCCC
>DATJST010000144.1:0-11862 GCA_035503975.1 Acidimicrobiales bacterium
CGCCGCCACGCCCGCCGCCCCAGCCCCGGAACGCGCCGGCACCCCCGCCCCCGCCGCCCCCGCCACCACCGCTCCCGGCCCGGAACGCGCCGGCACTTCGGCCACGGCTTCGGCTCCGGACAGCGCCGGCATTGCGGCCTCCGCCAGCGACACCGCCAGACGCCGTGCTGCCGTGGCCTCGCCCGTGGGCGGCGTGCCGGGCTCGCATCCCGGTCCAGGGCGCTCGGGCCCTCGCCTCGGGTGGCGCTGGAACCTGGCCGCGGCATTGGTGGTAACCGGCCTGCTGGCGATCGGCTCACGTGACGTCCTCGGCCAGGCTCTCCCGGTGGTAGGCCAGCTGCCTTCCGCCACTGGGGGTGTCGCGGACTGGTGGCACGAGTGGTGGTCCGGCGCAGGCACCGGTGGCCTGGTAAGCCCGTCGTACAGCCCCCCAGGGGCCCTGGTGATGGCCATATTGGGCGTGATCTCGCTGGGGTCGGCCGGCTTTGCCCTACATCTGCTGGTCTTCGCCCCGCTCCTGCTCGGGCCGCTCGGTGTCTACGTGGGTGCTCGCGCCTTCGGGTCGGACCGGGGCCGCCTGGCGGCGTCAGCGCTGTACGCGGCTGTCCCGGTCCCTTTCAACGCCATCGCCCAAGGCCACCTGAGCGGCCTAGTGTCCTACGCCGCGGCACCGTGGCTGATTACCGCGGTGTCGTCGCTCGGCGGGCAAGCGCCGTACACGTTTTGGGCCTGGGGCGCTGTGTGGCCGCGTTTTGTTGCTTTCGGCCTCGGCTTGGCGCTGGCTGCCGCCATGGCGCCCGCCCTTTTGGCCGTAGTAGCCGTCATCGGCGCAGCGATGGCGCTGGCGACCCTCCTGGTGAGCCGGGACCTGGGAGGTTCGCGGCTCTTCGTGGCTTCTTTGCTGATTGGCGCCGTGGCCGCCGTGTCCCTCGGGCCTTGGGCGCTGCTCGGCTTGCGCTCATGGCCTGCCTTCCTGAGTGTCCCGGCAGGCGGGGCACCGTCGGGTGTCTCCTCGGTCAGTCAACTGCTGCGCCTCCAGAGTGGCCCGTACGGGGCGGGCGCCCTCGCCTGGGCTCTGGTAGCCGCGGCCGCGATCCCGTTGTTCATCGGGCGGTCGTGGCGCCTGGCTTGGGCGGCGCGCATGTGGTTCGTGGCGGCGGCATGCATGGGGCTCGTGTGGGCCGGGTCGCAGGGCCGGCTCGTGGTCCCGCCCGCCGAGGTGCTGCTGGCGCCCGCTGCGGCGGCGCTGGTCTTCGCCGTTGCCCTGGGCGCCGCAGCTGTCGAAGTTGACCTCTCCGGGTACCGCTTCGGTTGGCGCCAGTTCGCGCCGGCGTTCGGCTTGGCCGCCGCTTTGACCGCCGTGGTGCCGTTCCTCACTTGGGTGGGCAACGGCCAGTGGGACCTGCCGTCATCGGGAGCGGAGGAAGCCTTCCCCTTCCCCGGCACGGCTGGCGGCGACTATCGCGTCCTGTGGCTCGGGAGCGCGAGCTTGCTCCCCTTGTCGCCTCAGGGCCGCGCGGGTGCCCTTTCCTTCGGCACCTCCCTTGACGGGCTGCCTTTGGCCGCGCAGCTCTGGGGGGCGCTCGGGTCGGCCCAAAGCAACGTGGTGGCCCAGGACCTCTCGTGGGCTGGCTCCAACCAGACCACACAGCTTGGCCACCTCCTAGCCCCCTTCTCAGTCCGCTATGTCGTGGTGCCCGTAGGTGAGCAAAGCCGCGCCGGCACCACGGGCGCCGGTGCTACGGGGGCCGCCGTGACAGGTTCCTTGACTGAGGCCACTATGTCGCTGCTCACGGTCCTAAGCCGCCAGACCGACCTCGTCCCGGTGGGCCTCGACCCGGGTTACCAGGTTTTCGCCAACACCGTTTGGCTGCCCGTGTTCTCCCTGCTCGGCAGCAACGCCAGCGCCGCCCAGTTAGCCGGCGCGGTCGCCAACTCCGACCGGGCAGCGGGGGCGAGCGCCCTTCAGCAGCTAGCACCGGGCAGGACCGCACCGCTTGGCGTGGGCACGGCGGGGCGGGCCGAGTTCGGTGTGTTGACGGCGGCCGCGGCCGATGTCGTTTACGCCTCCGTACTGCCGGGCACCTGGGAACTGAGCGACGACGGCCACCCGTTGCCTGCCCGCACGGTCGGCGCCGTCGCGACCAGTTGGTCTCTCCCGGCCGGCAAGACGACGGTGGTCGTGGCGCGCTCGGGTGCCGCTGCCCAGCATGCTGCCGACCTGCTGCTGGTCCTGCTCTGGCTGGTCGCGCTCCTTCTCGCTCGCCGTAGCCTGCGCCGCGGCGCGCGTCTTCCGTTCACGCTGGCAAATCTCGAACTTGGCTCACCGAGCACCGAGGTGCTCGAGATCGACTGGTCCTCGGTCCTCGAAGGCCACTCCATTGGCTGAACCGCGGCGCCTACCCGTCCTGTTCGTTCTCGTCGCCGCTTTGGTCGGTGCGCTCCTGGTCGGCCGGGGTTCGCCGGCGACGGGCAGCGCGGCGCCCGTATTGCCTGCGCCCAGCTCTGCCCCGGTCACCGCCCTGTCCTCGTCTTGGTTCTGTGCCGGCGCGACCGAGTACCCCGACAGCATTGCTGCGGGGCAGTTGCTGCTGGAAAACGCCGGGCCGCGCCTCGTTACCGGGACGGCGCAACTGGTGTCGCAGAACGGCTACGAGATGACCTTGCCGGTCTCCTTGGCGCCCGGGCAGACCACCGCAGTGGTCGAACAGCTCCCAGGCTTGGCCGGCAGCAACTCTGACCACTGGGTCGGCGCCATCGTCAACCTGTATGGCGGGATGGCGAGTGTGACCCAGGTGATCACCAGCGCTCACGGTTCGGCCAGCCAACCTTGTGCCACCTCGGCTTCGGCCCGGTGGTATTTCCCCTACGGCGCGGCACTGCGCAACGCGTGGGACGTGTTGACGCTGCTCAACCCGTACTCGGTGCCGGCGGTCGCCGACCTTTCCTTCACTACCGACCAGGGCCAGGAACAGCCGCTGGCTTTCGAAGCCGTCGAGGTACGGGCCGACAGCCTGGCAGTCGTCAACCTGGGCAGCCACTTGCGCCGCCGGCAGCATATTGCCGCCACCGTAACGACCCGCTCGGGCCGCATAGTGGCCTTCGAGACTGAGCTGGTGAACCCCCCACCCGCAGGGGCTGCACCGGTGGGCACGCCGGGGGCTGTCAACCCTGTCGTGCCCGTGCCGGGGGTCATGCTCGCGCTCGGGAGCACACAGGCCGCGTCCTCGCTCTGGTGGCCGTCAGGGGGAGAGGGGGCGGGCGAAACCGAGACCTATGCCATCTATAACCCGAGCCCCGGTGCTGCCCAGCTCAGCCTCGACCTCCTGCCCGGTACCGCCGCCAACACTCCCGGCAGCTCATCAGCGCTCAGCGTGCCGGGTAACGGGGCAATCCTGGTGACCACGAACGACCAACCTTGGGCGCTCCCAGGCGTCGCTTACGCCGCGCACTTGGTGAGCACCAATGGTGTGCCCGTGGTGGCGGCGCGCGTGCTAATGGCCGCACCTCCAGCGACGAGCCGAGGTTTGGCCATGCTCCTCGGGCAGAGCCGTGGAGAGCCGATGTGGATGGTGTCGGGGGGGCTCAGTGGGGGCTCGTCCTTCGTGCGCAGCCAGCAATTCCTCGGGGCGGTGTGGCTCGGCATCGTGGACGCAAGCGATGTACCCGCCACGGTCTCAGTCGAGGAGCTCTCCGGCGGCAAGCTGGCCCCGCTCAGCGGCCTCTCAGCGCTCAAGGTCGAGCCGGGGCACCACGTCGAGCTGCAGTTACCCGATGAGCTGGCAGGAGACGCGCTCGTCGTGACCGGGACGCGCCCTGTCCTTATCGAGCAGGACTGGTACTCGTCGTTGTTGTCCGCGGGGACGAACCTCGCGCCGGCGACGCAGCTTGCGCCGTAGGCCGGAACGTCTGTACCGTCCCCACCAGCCGGCCGGCGGTGGACATGCCGCCTACCACCCAAGCCTTGGTCCCCCCGATGACGGTAAATCCCGCGTCAGCGACGGGCGCTTTGAGGTGACCGCAGAGCGCCCAGCCGGCCGTCGCGGGCTCGAAGCCCCAGATTTGTGCGTTGACCCCGCCGACGCCGTTCCCGCCTGCGAGGTAAAGGTTCCCGCCGAGGTTGACAGCCAGAGCGCCTTCGACCGGGCTGCGCAACTTGCCGATGACCGTGGCGCGACCGGTTGCCGGGTCGACCTCCTGCACTGCCCGTACGGTTACCCAGGTCGGCGTGGCGTGGCCGGCCCGGCCCGCTTTGGGAGCGACTAGCCGCTCACCGCCGAACACGTAGATCTTGCCCCCTTTGGCTGCCGCCGCCGCGTCGCGGACCGGGACCGGCAGGCGTGCCACCGTGGTGAAGGTCCCACCGTCTGACGTGGCCAGCACAGCTCCCTGAGGGTGGTCGCCGTAGTAGCCGCCCACGACATAGACAGTCGTCCCGATCTTGACCGCCACCGACCCCGCCCGGGGTTTGGGGAGCGCGCCCGTGGCGGTCGCTGTGGGCACGGCGGTGGTTGCAGTCGAGCTCCCAGTGCTGCGGGTTTGGGCCGTCGCGCCCGAGGCCGGGAACGACTCAACGGTCGAGGTGATGGCCGTGCCCTTGCCACCGAAAACGTACACCTGGCGCCCTAAGACGGCGCCCGAGGCGTAATCAAGGGGCGAAGCCAAGTTGGCGACCTGGTGCAATGTACCGGTCACGGTGCTCATGCTGAAGACGCCGTAAGCCCCATTGCCGTCGGACAACCCACCGCCAATGATCAGCAGGTGGCCGGGGCTCCCAGGGAGCACCAGGGTGGCAACGATGGGTACAGGTAGGGGTGCATGGGCCAAGGCGCTTGTAACCAGCCGGGGTGGGGGTGGTGGCGTGGTTGTCGACGGCGTAAGCCTGGTGGTGACGCTGGCCCCCGGGCCCTTGCCCTGCCCGCGGTCCTCGAGTTCGAAGGCAACGACCACCGCCGCAGCGATAACCAGCATGCCCAGCACCGGCAACAACCACCGCCACGGCCCCCGATGCGGCGCGGCACCGCCACGGAAGCGCGGCCGTTTGCCGACCGGCGCTTGCGAGGGGAATGGTTCGCCGCTCAGCGGGTAACTCGCTTAGTGCTTACAGGTCCGCCAGCAAGCGAATCCTGGGTGCCGTCGCACTACTGGCCGGCTTGGCCCCGGCCGTTGATGCCGGTGTCGCGTGCCATCTCGAGACGCGCGGCGGAGGCCGCTCCGCTGGCGGGCGCCTCGGCCGGGAAGGCATCGGGGTCGCCGTGACCCCCGCCGTTGGCTCCCACCGTTGCGAAGCTTGGCACGTCGAGATGCTCGTGGACCGGCCGCCCATAGGCCTGGTCGACCAGCCGGGACACTTCGCTGCCGTCGATGGTCTCCCGCTCGAGCAGGGACTGGGCCACGAGCGCCAAGCCTCTTTGATGCTCCCGTAACAGGCGCAGCGCGCGTGTCTCCTGGTCGCGCAGGATGCGCTCCACCTCCTCGTCGATCACCCGGGAGGTCACGTCGCTGTAGTCGCGCGAGTGCATCAGGTCGTCACCGAGGAAGACTTCGCCGCCACTGCCCCACGCCATAGGCCCGACCCTTTCGGACATGCCGAACTCACGGACCATCTTGCGAGCCATCTCGGTGGCCCTTTGCAAATCATTGGAGCCGCCGGTCGACAAAGTCCCGAAGATGAGCTGCTCGGCACAGCGGCCGCCCATCATGACGCACAGTGAGTCCTCGATGTACTCCCGCCAGTACGTATGGCGCTCCTCGATGGGCAGCTGCTGGGTCGCCCCGAGGGCCATACCGGTCGGGAGGATGGTCACCTTGTGGACGGGGTCGGCGTCGGGCAGCACATAGGCAAGGACGGCGTGACCGCCTTCGTGGTAGGCGGTCGCCAGCTTTTCCTTTTCGGACAGCACCGTCGACTCGCGGCGCTGGCCCATGAGCACGCGGTCGCGGGCGGCGTCGAAGTCGGCCATGGCTATGGCGGGCATGCTCCGGCGCACAGCGTGCAGCGCCGCCTCATTGACAAGGTTGGCCAGGTCGGCACCGCTCATCCCCGGGGTGCCCCGGGCCACCACCGTGAGGTCGACATCGGGGCCGATGCGCTTGTCCTTGCAGTGGACCCTCAGGATCGGGAGCCGCTCCTCCAGGTCGGGCAGGGGCACCACGATCTGGCGGTCGAAACGGCCGGGCCGCAGCAGGGCTGGGTCCAAGATGTCGGGACGGTTGGTGGCGGCCATCATCACGATGCCCTCGGTAGCTTCGAACCCGTCCATCTCGGCCAGCATCTGGTTGAGCGTCTGTTCCCGCTCATCGTGGCCGCCTCCCAGACCGGCGCCCCGCTTGCGCCCGATCGAGTCGATTTCGTCGATGAAAATGATGGCCGGCGCCTGCTTGCGAGCGCTCTGGAAGAGGTCGCGCACCCGTGAGGCACCCACTCCGACGAACATTTCCATGAAGTCAGAGCCGGTGACCGACATGAAGGGCACCCCCGCCTCGCCGGCCACGGCTCGCGCCAGCAGCGTCTTGCCGGTGCCCGGTGGGCCGACGAGGAGGACACCCTTGGGGATCTTGGCCCCGATCTCCTTGAACCGGCTTGAGGAACGCAGGAAGTCCACCACCTCGCGGATCTCCATCTTCACGCCCTCGTAGCCGGCCACGTCGGCGAAGGTGGTGCGCGGGCGCTCGGTCGTGTAGACCTTGGCCCGGCTCCGGCCGATCGACATGATATTGCCCATCTGGCCCTGGGCGCGGCGCGCCATCCAAACGAACAACAGCACGAGCACGCCCACGATCAGGATGTCGGGCAAAAGGGCGATGTACCACGGCTCGCTAGGGGCCGTGTACTGGACGTTGGGGCCCAGGTACTTGTCTAGGGTGGTCGCCTCGCTCTGGTCGAGCACGACGTTGCCCGGGCCCTGGGTTTGTTCCACCACTCCCGCCGTGGTGGTGAAGGTGACATCGCCGGTGGTGGTGTTCACCGTCGCCTTCTTCACCTCGTGCTGGGTCAGCTCGCTCATGAACACGCCCCAGTTGACCGAGGGCGGCTGCTCGTTGGCGGTCACGGTGGTGACCAGGAAGATCAGCAACAATATGGCCAGGAGCGCGCCGAGCACCCAACGCCACGAGCGGTCCGGCCCGACCTGGCCGCCACCATTGGGACGGTCCTGGGGCCGCTGCCTCATATCACCGGGTTGGCGGCTCATTGACGACCGATTCTAGGGCGCGGCCCACGATTTGCCGGTTCACTGTGCCGAGTGAGGCCGGTCGGGCAGCCAGGCAGCGTTCGTGCGGTAACTTCGAGCCGTGGACTTACCTCGCTGCGCACGGCCGGCGTGCTCGGGCTCGGCCAGCGCGTGGCTGGCGTACGACTACGACGCGCGTTGCGCTTGGCTGGACGACGACCCGGCCCCACCGAGCGACCCGTCCCATCACTGGCCTCTCTGCGAGCGCCACGCGGCCAGCCTGAGAGTCCCGCGAGGTTGGTTCTGCGTCGACCGCCGCTCCGCGCCTGGCGGACCGGAAGCCGTCGGCGGCCCACAAGGCGGACCTGGTGCGGCGTCGGCAGGCGGGCAGCTCAGCGCGATCTTGTAGCGGGCGGCGGCGCCGGCCCCTGCCCGATTTTCTCCTCCGACCGCAATTGTTCGGCCAGTTGCTAAAGGCCTGGGTCACCACGTGCCGATGCTCTAATAAGCCGTCGTCTACGCTGGTAGGCACTGATGTGCTGCCCCCAACAGCGAGCGCAGGCCCAGCACCGCCAACCACAAAGGGGAGAACAGCCGCGATGAAGTGCCCGAATTGCCAGACGAGAGAGCTTGTCGTCATCGAGATGCAGGTCAGCGGCGAACCGCTAGCCCTCAATAGCTGCTCCTCGTGCGACCTGCGCTGGTGGGAGACCCGCGACGGGCTCCTCCCGCTGGCCCGGGTGCTGGACCTGGCCACTGTCGGCCGCTAAAGGAGCGCCGGCGGCGCTCAGGGGCTGATTGCCGTCGCGGCCTCAGTTGGCGTGCGCGTCCTCCCGAGTGGCGCCCGACAAGTAACAATGGCAGTCGATGACCTATACAGAGGCGGAGTCACCCCTGGGTGCTGCGGTTGCTCCGGCAGGGGGGCCTTCTAGCGGGACGTCCCCATCGTCGCTGCCGCCCGAGGAGGCGCAGGCTCCCGGAGGCCCGCAGGCTCCCGGGGCCGTTGTTCCTCCCGTTCGCGGCCGGCTCGCAGCCCTGCGCGAGCCGGAAGCGTTGGTAACGCTGTTTGTAGTTGCGATCTGCGTCGTGTTCGTCGCCTGGCAGTTCCAGCTGTCCCAGGTGTTCAAGAACACGACGATCTCGGGCGGCGACACCGGCGCCCATGTGCTGCTGCCCTGGGTAGTGATCCACCAATTGCTGCCCAATCTGCGGCTCACTGGTTGGACATCGTCCAACTGGGACGGTTTCCCTGCGGTGACCTTCTACTTCCCGCTCCCCGTTTACGCCATCGTGGCGGCCACTCCGGTGCTTGGCTTCGACATCGCTTTCAAGGTGATGACCGCGCTGCCTATGGTCGCCATGCCCCTGGCGGGCTGGTTGCTCGGCCGCCTGGCCCGCGCCCCGTTCCCGGTGCCGGCTGTACTGGCCGTATCGGTGCTGCCGTTCATTTTCGGCAACGAGTTCGAGATCTACGGCGGCAACATCCTCTCGACCCTCGCCGGCGAGTTCGCTTTTGCCTGGAGCCTGTGGTTCGCCCTGGTGTTTTTCGGCCTGGTGATCAGAGGCCTCCAGACCGGACGGTACCGCGCTTGGGCCGCCGTTTGCTTTGCTTGCTGCTTCATGTCGCACATCGACCCGGTGCTGTTCGCCGTGGTCGGCCTACTTGTCCTCCTCCTGTCACATGCCGTGCGCACCCGGGACTGGCTGGGCACCATCTACTGGGCGCTGCCGACGATGTGCGTCGGGATCGGCCTTGCCGCCTGGTGGGCCTGGCCGTACGCCGTGCGTCTGCACGACGGCTACCTGACCGACATGGGGTACACGAGGAACACGGCGTACCTGACCTCGTTGTTCCCGCGCGCTGACACGTGGCTGTTCGTGCTGGCGGCAGTGGGGGCGGGCCTGTGCATCGCCCGGCGGCTCCGCATCGGCCAGTTCCTCATAGTCATGACGGTGTTGTCGGCGGTGGCTTTCCGCTACATGCCCCAAAGCATCCTCTGGAACAACCGGGTCCTACCGTTTTGGTTCCTGTGCCTGTACTTATTGGCCGGTTTGGCGGTCTCAGGGATCTACTCGGTCGTCGCCGAGCGCAGCACCGGGTTCAATGTCACCTTGCGAGCTGCGCTCCTGCCAGCCCCCTTGCTCGTAATGGTGCTTGGTTTGACCTGGGTCGGTTTCCCGCTGCGCATCCTGCCCGGCGAGCGGGCCTCGTCCAGTGGCGACTACTCGTTCCTCGGCATTCCCCAGACCTCCGCGTCGGTGATACCGAGCTGGATCACCTGGAACTACAGCGGGTACGAGGCGGGCTGCCCAGGTGACGAATGGCAAACTGCGCCCCAGAGCTGCGAAAAGTCTCGCTGGCCCGAGTACGAGCAGATCGTCCAGCAGCTGCAAAAGGTTTCCAAGACATACGGCTGCGGCAGCGTCATGTGGGAGTACAACTCCTCGATGAACAACTACGGCACGCCCGATGCCTTGACCATCCTGCCGTACTGGACCAACGGCTGCATCGGGTCGATGGAAGGCCTTTACTACGAGGCGTCGGCCACGACCCCGTTCCATTTCATCAACCAGTCCGAGCTCTCGCTCCAGCCCTCGGACCCGATGGTGGGCCTTACCTACGCCAGCGCCCCGGGCAGCCCGCAGGCAGTGGACTTGGGCATCCAGCACCTGCAGATGCTCGGTGTGAAGTACTACATGGCGATCAATACCCAGCTCCAAACCGCGGCAAATGCCGACCCCAATGTCAAGTTGATCGACAGGTTCGGCCCGTTCAGCGTGAATTACGGCACCAACAGCGGCGGGCCCAATGGGACAGTCAAGCAGTACTGGGACCTTTACCTGGTGAAGGACGCGCCTCGGGTGCGGCCGCTGGCCAATCAACCGGTGGTCATGGACGGCTTGCGCAACACGAGCCAGCCCAAGTGGCTCGAGGTCATGCAGAACTGGTACCTCAACCCGAGCGACTGGGACGTCTACGTCGCCGCCGAAGGGCCTTCCAACTGGGAACGCGTCCAGTACGGCTCGACCACCATGCCGGTCAAGCCCGAGCCGACAACCCGGGTGAGCGACGTGCACGAGAGCAACGCCGCGATCAGCTTCAACGTCTCACGTGTGGGCGTCCCAGTTGTGGTCGCCATCTCCTACTTCCCCAACTGGAAGGTCTCGGGAGCTGAGGGCCCATACCGGGTGAGCCCCAACCTCATGGTCGTCGTGCCGACCTCGCACCACGTCAGATTGTGGTACGGCACGACCGCCGTTGACGTTGAGGGCTACTTGCTGACTTTCCTCGCCGTGTTCGGCCTGGCTTACCTGGCCTGGCGGCCGATGGCACCGATGGCCAGTATTCGGCGCCGGGCCCTCGGCCAACGTGGCGCCGGTCATCCGCAGTACCCTCCCGGGCCGGTGCACGCGGCGTTGGTGGAACAGTCCCGCCGGTTCTGGGCCGGCGACCGGCCCCCGCTCGTGCCCGCTGGCCCGGGGCCTGGAGCGCCCGGCACGCCGCCGGCGGCGGTGGGGCACATGCCCGCTGGCAGCACGAACGGAGGGCCGGGGGCCTGGCAAGGCTCCACCTGGGCTCCCGAGGGCCCGCAGGCCGACGAGCCCACGGCGAGCTCGCCCGAGCCGGCGCAACCAGGCCCGTGCACTGAAGACGGCCCCTCGGATTAGGGCGGGTATGGCCGCGCAGGCCGCTTTTTGTTAGCTTGGCTCGCAAGGTGACTAGTACCAGCCAGCTCGACGCGGTCTTTAAGGCCTATGACATCCGTGGCGTCGTCCCCGACCAGCTCGACGCCGACCTTGCTCGCAAGGTTGGTGCGGCCTTCGCAGCCTTTGCCGGCGCGCCCCAGATCGTCGTCGGCCACGACATGCGCCCGTCGGGGACAGCACTGGTCGAGGCGTTCACCGATGGCGTAACGGCAGCGGGCGTCGACGTCGTGCTGCTCGGGCTCATATCGACCGACGAGCTGTTCTATGCCAGCGGGGCGCTCGGCTCGCCGGGCGCGACCTTTACCGCTTCGCACAACCCGGCCCGTTACAACGGGATCAAGCTCTGCCTGGCCGGGGCCAAGCCGGTGGGCATCGAGTCGGGCTTGGCCGAGATCCGTGCTGCCGTCGAGAGCGACGACTTCCCAGCCGTCGTCCGGGGCGAGCGGGGCAAGGTCAGCCATCGTGACGTCCTGGCTGACTACGCCGCCAAGGTGCGCAGCTTCGTCGACCCGGCCGTTTTGCGGCCCCTCGCCGTGGTGGCCGACACCGCCAACGGTATGGGCGGTCTCGTCGTGCCCGCTGTGTTCGAAGGCTTGCCCTTCCGGTTGGAGGTCCTCTACCCCGAGTTGGACGGCAATTTCCCCAACCACCCCGCCGACCCGATCCAGCCCGCCAACCTGCGCGACCTGCAGGCGCGCATCCTGGAGAGCGGTGCGGACGTTGGGCTGGCATTCGACGGGGACGCGGACCGCTGCTTCGTGGTCGACGACAAAGCCCAGCCCGTGAGCGGTTCGACGACGACGGCCATAGTGGCCAAGGCGATGCTCGAGAAGTACCCCGGATCTACCATCCTTTACAACCTGATCTGCTCCAAGGCTGTCCGTGAGGTGATCGTCGAAAATGGGGGCAACCCGGTCATGACGCGGGTCGGGCATTCGTTCATCAAGGCGGTGATGGCCGAGACGGGCGCGGTCTTCGGCGG
>DATJST010000145.1:0-2960 GCA_035503975.1 Acidimicrobiales bacterium
ATTGTCTCGTCTTTGTAGCCAAACTCGCTGTACAGGGAGTCCAGGTCGCGCAGGTACCCAGCCAGCCGGTCGGGGTGCACGGCGGAGTCTTCCCAACCCTCCCAGGTGTCCCGGTGCTGGGGGATATGGGCCGTCGCCCCGAGCCCGGCTTCGCGCACCTGCCAGAGGTCGTCTTCCGCCACCGGGTCGTCGAAAAAGCCGACGGTCGGCTTGTGCTCGGTACCGCCCAATGCCGCCAACATGGTCTTGGCCCGCGCGTCCGCTCCGTCGGTGCTGTTCCCACCGAACTGCACCATCAGCCACCCGCCCCCCTCGGGCAGCTCGCGCAGCGCGTCGGGATGGATGTGCTTGACCCTCTGGTCACGGATGAGGCGGTCGTCCAAGCCCTCCAAGGCGAGCGGTGCGTGGGGCAAGATGGCCGGCACCGCAGCCGCGGCCCGGAAGACGTCTGGGTAACCGAGCACGACCAAGCTGCGATGCCTGACTACGGGCACCAACTTCAGCTCCGCTCGGAGCACGGTCACCAAGGTGCCCTCGCTGCCGACCAAGGCGGCGGCGACATTGAAGCCCTTTTCCGGGAGCAACGAGTCCAGGTTGTAGCCCGAGACGCGGCGCGGGATGTCGGGGTAACGGCGCCGGACCTCATCGGCGTAACGGTCGACGAGCTGGCGCAGTTGCAGGTATATCTCGGCCTGGCGGCCCCCGCCGGCGACCACCGCGTGAAATTCCTCTTCAGATGTCGGGCCGCACCAGAACCGCGTCCCGTCATAGCACAGCACCTCGAGGCGGCGCGTATTGTCGACCACCTTGCCATAGCTCTGCGCGGTCGCCCCGCATGAGTTGTTGCCGATCATGCCGCCCAAAGTGCAGTTCGCGTGCGTGGCCGGCTCGGGCCCGTAACGCAGGCCGTAGTGGCCCAGCTCCCGGTTGAGGACGTCGAGCACTATGCCCGGCTGGACGACGCAGGTCCGGGCGTCGGCGTCGACCGCCTCCAAACGGTGACAGTACTTGGTCCAGTCGATCACCACGGCGGTGTTCGTGCACTGGCCGATAAGGCTCGTGGCCCCGCCCCGCGACAGGACCGGTGAGCTGTGCTCGCGGCAGACAGACACTGCGGCCACGCCATCTTCGATGGTCTTCGGCACCACGACCCCTATTGGGACTTGGCGAAAGTTGGACCCATCGGTGGAATATGCGGCTCGCGTCCCGTCGTCGAAGCGCACTTCCCCCTCCACGCGGCTCTCCAGGGCGCGCTGCAGCGAGGCAATATCGATCTCCCGCTCTGGCTGCGACCGGCGCAGCACCGGGGCGGGCAGTTGCACGGTGGTCATGACTTGAGTTCTCTGATCTTGTCCTTGAACAACGTCGTAGCGATCGTGGCCTTGCGCGGCTGGCCGCGCAGGAACGCTTTGGCGAACTTCTTGGCTTGCTCGTAGGTGACTTTGCCCGGCATCGGAGGCTCATCGGGGTTCACGCTCACATCGAGCAGTGCC
This sequence comes from Acidimicrobiales bacterium, assembly GCA_035503975.1. Lineage (GTDB taxonomy): Bacteria > Actinomycetota > Acidimicrobiia > Acidimicrobiales > Palsa-688 > DATJMJ01. The sequence goes on from DATJST010000145.1 coordinate 1,494, forward strand.
GGCCCGTCGTGCTGGAGGGCCGCCTTTACCGCCCCGTCGATATCGGCGACGTCGTCCACCCGCTGGGCGAAAAAGCCGCATGACGCCGCCCACGGGGCAAAATCGTTGCGACGTTCGAAGCGCACGCCGAACTCGGGGTAGCCGAGCACCATCTGCTCCCACTGGATCTGGCCTAGTTCGGCGTTGTTGCAGATGATGACCTTGACCGGCAGCCGGTAGCGAGCCGCGGTGGCCAGCTCCGCCATGAGCATGGCGAAGCCGCCATCACCTACGAAGGCGATGACCTGGCGGCCCGGGAACCCATGTTGGGCGCCTATGGCGTAGGGCAGGCCGGGGGCCATGGTGGCGAGGTTGCCGGACAAGTAGAACTGGCGGTCCCCGTGGATGTTGAAGTGGCGCGCCGCCCACGTGGCGATGGTCCCCGAGTCGCAGGTGAGGATGGCGTCCGACGTCGCCGCCCGGTCGATGGCCCGCATCAGGCGCTGGGGCTGTATGGGGTTGGTCTCGGCGTCCTCGACGGTCGCCATGCGCTGGCGCCAGTCGGCCATCTCCTCTTGGGCCCACTCCAAGAACTTGCGGTCCTCGTTGCGGTGGACATGCTCGGCCAAGGCCGCAAGTGTTTGCTTGGCGTCGCCCACCAGTGGTACCTCGGTAGCCACTCGGTTGCCGGCTCGCACCGGGTCGGCCTCGATCTGCACGGTCCGGGCCTGGCCGGCCGCCGGGAGGTACTTGGTGTAGGGGAAGTTGGTCCCGACCATGAACAGCGTGTCGCACTCTTCCATGGCCTCCTCGGAAGGTTTGGTCCCGAGCAGCCCGATGCCGCCGGTGGTCAGCGGGTGGTCGTCGGGGACGACGGCCTTGCCCGAGAGCGTCTTTATGATCGGGCTGGCGAGCGCCTCGGCCATGGCCAGGACCTCGTCACGGGCGTGGAGCGCGCCGGCCCCGACCAGCATTACGGGCCGCTGGGCGGCGTTCAGCACATCGGCCGCCGCTCGCAGGTGTTCGGCGGCCGGCACACCCGGGCTGTCGATGTATATGGGTGCCGTCGCCTTGTTGACCGCCGGCCCGACCGCCGGGAAGGGCGCAGCACCAGCGTCAGCCACTTGCACGTCATTGGGCACGGTGAGGTGGGAGACGCAACGGTGGGCAAGAGCGTGACGGACGGCGATGTCGACCACCGTCGGCAGTTGCGCCGGCACCATCACCACCTGGTTGTACTCGGCCACGTCCATAAAGAGCCGGTCCGTGGCCACCTCCTGTTGGTAGCCGGTGCCAAGCATCTGGGTCTCCTGCAGGCCGGTGAGGGCCAGCACCGGCATGTGGTCCAATTTGGCGTCGTAGAGCCCGTTGAGCAGGTGGATGGCACCAGGCCCAGATGTCGCCAGGCAAACGCCGAGCCGGCCCGTGGCCTTGGCATAAGCGCATGCCATGAACGCAGCGGCCTCCTCGTGGTGGACGAGGACGAAG
>DATJST010000146.1:0-4777 GCA_035503975.1 Acidimicrobiales bacterium
ACCAGGTGCGCCAGTCGAGCTTGCCGGTTGTGACGTCGACGCAGCCGGCCTCGCGCAATGGCGCCGCGTAGTCGGCCGCCTTGTCGTCCACGATGCGCAGCCGCCCGCCGGGCCGCAGCACACGCGCCGCCTCGTGCAGCGCCCTGGCGCGCTCACCGGCGCCTCGGATGTTGTTGAAGGCGAGGCTGCTGACGACGACGTCGAAGGACTCGGGCGGGAACGAGAGCTCTCGGGCGTCCCCGTCGACGAGCTCGACGCGACCCGCGACGCCTTCTACGAGCGCGTTGTGCTCCGTGGCGCTGCGGCTGTTCCCGCTCTGGTCGCGTCGGCGCCAGATGTCGACGCCGACCGCCCGGCCTTTCGGGGCCCGACGGGCGGCGGCGATCAGCACGGCGCCCCGCCCGCAACCTATGTCCAGGACCTGCTCGTCGCCCTTGAGGTCGAGCGCGTCGAGCAGCTCCGACCAGACCGAGCGCTTCCCGGGGCCTGTCGAGTAGAGGAAGCTCGCCTCGGAGCAGGCGACCGCGACGACCCCTGCAGCTGCGAGACGGCCGAGGCCCGGGTGCCCCCGCCGCCTCGCCGACAGCCTCGCCCCGACGAGAAAGCCGGCGAGCGCCGCATAAAACGACGGGGCGATGAAGCCGCCGTCGATGCCATAGCGTGCGCTACCCGGCCTGCCGGACATGCGGCTCGACCGTACCTCCGGCCGGTCCGGCCCGCCACGCGCCGGCAGCCAGGGCAGAGCCATGGCCCCACGCCGGCATGACGGGCCCGGCACCGAAGGGCCGTGCGGCCCCATCTCACTGCGGCTAACGGACGGCACCATAACCGCCTGGGCTACGACCAGGGAGTGCCCACTATGGTCGGTGGTGTGGCGAAAGATGTGCTCCCCGACCCCAGCACCCCCTTCGGAGAGCGAGTTCGACGCCGGTTGCGCGACGAACAGGTCATCTGGGTGACAACGGTCGGCAAGGACGGCACCCCTCAGCCGAACCCGGTCGGGTTCCTGTTCCAGGACGACCGCTCCATCCTGATCTACAACGACGTCAAGGCGAACCGGGTAAACCATGTCGTCGAGCGGCCCCAGGTCGCCCTGCACTTTGACGGCGACGGGACCGGCGGGGACATCGTGGTCTTCACCGGGACTGCACGCCGCGCCGACGACGTCCCGCCACCACATGAGAACCAGGCGTACCTTGCCAAGTACGGCGACGGCATGGCCCGGCTGAGCGGCAGCATAGAGAGGTTCGGCAAGAGGTTCTCGGTGCCGCTGCGGGTCGAGATCACCCGGGTACGAGGCCGCTGTAGAGGGAGCTCAGATCAAGCGGTACGGGGCGGGTGTTTTCACCTCAATCCGGTGACATCAAGTCGCCGGGATAGGCGGCCTACGGGCGGCAGCGCCAGTGGCTTGAGAGCACATAGCCCTGAGGACGATTAGGCAGGTTTGGGCCGTGCCTGCGCGTAGCGAAACGCCCTGCTGGAGGGGGCCCGCGCCACTTCTCCTCCACCCGGGGAGTGACTGGGGGCTGGACGCGTGTGTGGTCTGGCCAGGGACATCGCAGTGCCTTCGGGGACGGCGAACCAGTGGTCCAGCGACGCGCCGCCCGGGTTGTGGAAGCACTTGCGCCAACGGGTGGCACAGACCGCCCACCCGGCGGGCGCGTCCCGCCTGGGCCCTGAAGCCCTCAGCGCCGACTTCGCCCCGGCTGGTGGTCATGGGGACAGGACCGCGGTCACCTGCTCCCTCAGCCAGTGGTGGGCAGGGTCGAGGTCATGGCGGACGTGCCAAGCCTGCGACAGCGGCAGCCTCGGGAGCTCGGCGGGGACCTCGTAGAGCTGGGCTCCGGTGAGCGCTGCGACTTGGGATGCGTAGCTTGCGGTGATGAGCCCCGTCATCTGCGAAGTGATGATGATGTGGGCGGCGGCGGTGAAGGTAGGTACCACGGCGACGACCCTCCGGGCGAGGCCGTGTTGGTCGAGGACGTCGTCGAACGCACCGCGTGCTCTGCCCCTTCGTGACACGACGACATGCTCGGCGGCGGCGATGCGGCCCAGTGTGACCGGCTTGGAGGCCAAGGGGTGCCCGGTGGCGACCATGCCCACCAGTCGCTCCTGGTAGAGAGGCTGGGACCGGACTTCTGGGCCGAAGTCGTCGATGACGCCCACGTCGAGGTCGACCAGCCCGTCGCGGAGCGGCCTCAGGTCCTCTTCTCCTTCAGGCAGGAAGCGCAGGGCCACACCGGGGGCGGCCGCTCGCGCCCGGGCGACAAGCCGAGCAGTGAGGATGCTGACTAGGGCGTCGTTGGCCCGGATGGTGAAGGTGCGCTCGAGAGACCCGAGGTCGACGTCGCGCCCGGTCTGGACCAGGGCATGGGCTTCTTCGACCAGCTGGTGGAGCCGCCGCTGGAGCGCCAGTGCCCGGGGCGTGGGGACCAGGCCCCGCCCGGCCCGTACCAGGATCGGGTCGCCGAAGGCCCGGCGCACGCGCCCCAGCGTGCGGCTGGTGGCCGGTACCGAGAGGTGCAGGCGCTGCGCCGCGGCGGTGACGCTCCCCTCAGCCAGGAGCACGTCCAGGGCGACGAGAAGGTTCCAGTCCACATCTTGCGTCATGAGCAACAATCTATTGCAAACGATTCACTGGACGACAAGCCGGCTTGGCCCGACAATGGGCCCATGCCCGCCCCAACCGTGGAAGCCTCCTACCGCCGTCGCTGGCTCGTCCTGGCCGTGCTGTGCCTGTCGGTCCTGCTCGTGGTCGTCTCGAACATGGCGCTTAACGTCGCCCTGCCCGTCCTCGCCCGCCAACTCCATGCCGGGGTGTCGTCCCTCGCCTGGGTGGTCGACAGTTACGTCCTGTGCTTCGCCGGGCTCCTTCTCCCCGCCGGGGCGGCCGGCGACCGTTTCGGCCGCAAGGGCACCATGCAATGTGGGCTGGCCATCTTCGTCATCGCCGCGCTGTGCGGGGCGCTGTCCGCTACCACCTGGCAACTGGTCGCGGCAAGGGCGGCCATGGGCGTCGGTGCCGCCCTGGTCATGCCCGGCACCTTGGCCACGCTCGCCTCCGTGTTCCCGCCTGCCGAGCGGCCCAAGGCGGTGGCGATCTGGGCATCGGTCGCGGGCGGGTCAGTGGCGATCGCCATCACCGGCTCGGGGGTGATGCTCGAGCACTTCTGGTGGGGGGCGGTCTTCCTGGGCATGGCGGCGGTGGCGGCCGTCTCCTTGGTCTCGGGCTGGGCGCTGCTGCCGACCTCGCGCCATCCCGGGGATGCCCGCTTCGACCCCCTCGGCGCCCTCCTGTCCGTCGCCGGAGTAACGGGCCTGCTCTACGGGTTCATCCAAGCTCCTGACGACGGCTGGGCCGCACCCCAGATCCTGGCCACCTTCGCTCTTGGTTCTATCGGCCTGGTCTGCTTCGTGGCCTGGGAGCGGCACCGGGCTCACCCCATGTTGGACATCCGGTTCTTCTCCGAACGGCGTCTCAGCATGGGGAGCCTCTCCATCGCCGCCGCTTACTTCGCCCTCTTCGGGATGTACTTCGTCTTCTCCCAGTACCTTCAGTTAGCCCGTGGCTGCTCGCCCCTGGCGGCCGGCCTGTACGCCCTGCCGGCCGGGCTCGCCCAGTTCGTCGTGGCCGGCTTGGCCAGGCCCCTCGTCGCCCGCCGCGGGTCCCGTCTTTTGCTCAGCGGAGGCCTCGGGGCCTCGTCCGCCGGGCTGCTCGTGCTGGCAAGTTCCACTCCGTCCTCGCCGCTGTGGGCCGTCGAGCTCGGCCTTGGCTTACTCGGGGTGGGCGTCGGCCTCGCCATGCCGTCTGCTACGGGCGCCATCATGTCCTCGCTGCCACCGCACAAAGCCGGTGTCGGCTCGGCCGTCAACGACCTCGCCCGCGAGTTCGGCGGGGCGTTCGGGATCGGCGTGCTCGGCAGCCTCACCCTTTCCGTGTACCGCTCCCGCCTCGCCCCGGTACTGTCTCGCGCAGGGGGCCACGCGGCCGCCCAAGCCAAAGCGGGCCTCGCCCAGGCGCTCACCAGCCTAGGCGGGGCGCACAGCGCTGACGGCTTGGCCGCCCGCAAGGCCTACAGTTCGGCGCTCGACGTGGCCATGGTCGTCGGGGCAGCCCTCGTTGCTGCGGCGGCGATAACCGTCAACTTCACACTGGCCGCTACCAGGAGGACCCCCTCGCCCCCAGGTTCCTCCCGCTCAGGTCTTCCTGAGCTGCCTTCCGAGCTGGCCACAAGCTCGTCTCGGGCCAGGTCGTAAGGCCGTTGCCAACTAAACAACCGGACAGTACGCCCGAAGGTGACAGGGACCAAATCCGAGACGCTGACGCTGCCGGCCCGCCGTACACCCGCCCAGGCTCTCGCGTTCGAGCAACGAAACCCTGACGCTCGGTCCAGCGTCCCGGTCAACCAACTATGTGTGGGCTGAGAAGAGCTTGATCCACAACCAGAATCTGGCCATCAGGACGGTGTTGCGTGTGGTTGCCGATACCCAAGATGTGGCCGTTGCGCGCCAAGATGACCGCGGACTGGCGCGGCTCCGTACCTTCAGGCGCCGACCGCGGTCGTTTGCCCGATGACAGCTGTTGCGACGCGGTAAAGCCCCGATCCGCGCTCGCGCCGGCCGAGGGGCACGAAGTACCGGGTGCCCGCATCGGCGGTGGACAGGTCCTCCTCAAGGGTGAAGCCGCTTGCGGCGAGGTAGCCGGGTAGCGCTTGCGGCGAGAAGCCGAAGACCCAGGGTTCTCCACGCTTGTTGACGCCCTGGAGCCACTTGGCTG
>DATJST010000147.1:0-15991 GCA_035503975.1 Acidimicrobiales bacterium
GCCGGGGAGCTGGGTAAGTTGGTAGCCGCCGTCGGGGGAAGAGGCGGTGGTGGTCTGCTGCCGGTCAAGGCCGTTGGTCACCGATACGCTCACGCCAGGCAGGCCCGCTTTGGTGCGGGCATCTTCAACTGTGCCCGCGAGCGACCCGATCGTGGGGGCCAGGGTCACATTGACAGAGCGCGCGCCGCTGTCTGATTTGAGCTTTACACCGATTGTCTGGCTTGCATAACCCGGCTTCGAGAACGTAAAAGCGTAATACCCGGGGGTCGGCAGCCCGGCCAGCGTGTAGTAGCCGACCTGGCCCCCACCGGTCAGAGTTTGGGTCGATGCCGAGGCCACCGTGCCCCCGACGGTGACGCTGACACCGCCCAAACCTTGGCCGCCCCTGTTGGTAACGGAGCCTGAAACCGTGCCCGTACCGCCCACCAAGCCCACTTGCAGCTGCCTTTCCTCGGCACCGGGGCCAAGATATATGGCCTCTGTGCGCGTACCGAAGCCGGGCGCGCTGAACGTCAGCAGGTAGGTCGCCGGAGTAGGCAGTTGCGGTAGCGAGAACGCCCCGACGGCGCCAGAACTGGCGGTCGCGCTGGTGAAAGTGTTGCCGTTGGCGGTAGCGACGACATTGACGCCCGGGACCGGCACCCCGCTGCTTGTCACAAGACCGGCGATCTCTCCGCGGGCCGCCGCGAGCTGAACGGCATTGGCCACGACTCGCTGGCCACCGTCGACGAAGACCTGCTCCTCGAACTGGTTGAAACCCCGACCAAGGAAGGAAAGCGTGTAGGTCGCCGGAGTCGGCAAGTTGGAGAGCGCGTACTTGCCGTCCGTGTTGGTTTTTACCGTGCCTGCGTACTCGCCCCCGACGTAGGCCGTCACGGTGACCGGCGGCGCGGGCGCCTCGCCCGTGACAACCTGACCGGCGATCGAGCCCCGTTTGCCAGAAATACTAAGGGCAAGCGGTGCCGGCGTGGCGCCCGCAGTGACGGTGACGGAGGAGGCGTCGCCCGACGAGGCCGTACCCGGGTACCACACGCTGTTGTACCCGGGTGCGTAAAACTGGACCTTGTAGCTCCCGGGGAACAAACCAACAATCTGGAACGTGCCGTCGGCACCCGTGGCCGCAGAAAATGTGGTGGGGTGCTTGGCTCCTACCAGCATGGCCACGACCGTGACCCGGGCCACGCCGCCGGGTTCGAAGCGGGACGTGACTTTGCCGCTGATCGTGCCGCCAGCCCCGGCCGGCGCGACGTTCTTCGGCTGGAAGCCAGCGGGCGTGCCCGCCGCACCGGCCGCGCCCGCGGCCCCTACGCCCGGCGGCGAGTGTGCCGCGCCCCCGGTGGCCGGGGAGGAGTTGACGGGTGCGAAGAACGAAAGGGGGGCCGATTTGGCGAGCGCGGCCGGGCTGAGCACGTATGTGAGCGCGAACGTCATGATCCCCGCCCACAAGGCGACAATTGCCGTCAGCAACAGGACGGTGAGCACACCCCGCGCCACCTGGGGCTTTTGGACGTAAGTGGCGCGGGCCTCGAGGGCGATGGCCGGCAGGGTGCTGCCGTCCCGGACGGGCACCGCGTTCGCACCAACCCTGACCTGCCTGGCCTTTTCACTGCCAAATAACTTGTGCGGGGCACGCACCCCGAGCCGCACATATTGCGAGGAGCCCGGGCCCATGACGAGCCGGGCGGGAGCGCAGCTCAGGCGCAGTTCGCGCTCGGGGTCGGAGGCATCGAGGGCGACGTCGAGATCTGTGTTCCCGAGATTGTCCACCTCGATCGAGAAGTGCGACTTGCGGTGCCCGGTGCGGGTGAGCGGCTTGATGGTGACGGCGGCTCGAGTGACGGGTTCGACGTCGAGCGAGAACTCGCAGGAAGCCACCTCCGCCGGGGTCGCACGGGAGGATGCGCTTACTCTGGCCGAGTACTTGCCGGCCCGGAAATCCTTGGGCAGTTGCACTCTCACCGTCACCGAGCCGCTCGCGTTGGGGAAGAGCTCGAGCTCGGACGGCGAGGTGCTGACTGTCGAGCCAGGCAAGCCGTCGACGCTCACGGCCACGGCATCGATCAGTTCGGTCGTATTGGAAATATCGATGCTCAAGGAGAACGGTTGGCCTGGGAGAGCGGAGACCTCGGGGTTCGCCAGCAGCGCGCGCATGAGCCTGGCTAAGCCGGGGTGCCGCCCGCCGCGCCGCCTGGGCGCGCCGGGCCAGGCGTGCTCGGGCCCCTCCGAGGGCTCGGGTTTTCGCTGGCCTTGGCGGCGCCAGGCCCGCTCGGTGGAGGTGGCGGGCTCTGCGCCCCGGGCGCACCCGGCACCCCAGGCGGCATGCGCCCCTCCATCGTGAGCACACCCGAGCTCCGGCGCCGGCGCAAGGCAACATCGACATCAGAGGGTTGCCCCGAGCCATTAACGTCAGGCACCCGATCGGGCTCGAGACGTTGCAGCGCCGCGGCAACCGATGTCGCCGGCGGGCCGGCTGTGACCCAAGAGAAAACGTCCAGTGGCAGGGCCACGACAATCTGCAGGCCTGGTTTCAACCGTCCGTCCAGGGAAGACCAGAATTCGCCTGGCACCCTGGCCTCCTCGCTGGCCAGTGAGAGAGACAACGACCCCGAAGTCGTCAACTGCGGCGGGAAGGTGTCGGGCGGGATCCCCGGGTTGGCAAGCACACAGCGCAGTACCGAGCCAAGTAGCTGGTGTTCGTCCCGATGTTCCGCGGCCCACGCCGTCACGAGGTAGCGCAGGTCGACGACGGGGCTGGACGGCCGGCGAGAGACCTGCCCAGTGGTGGCCGACTGTTCGGCCAGACCGGCGGTCACCCGGGCCGCGTTCCGCCGTACGTCCCAAAGGAACACGTTGATGGTGGGCCGCGTCACGCCCGCACCCCACGCCCGGTCCGGTGCCGCGAACGAGATATCGACGCTCGTCTCGGGAAGCGGTACCTCCCGGCGCAGCAAAGCCTCGATGGCCTCGTCGATGTAGTGGATCACCCGCGGCTCCCCTAGTGACTCAATGCGAAGCGTAGCGCTTAGTTTTCGGCCTGATCGGCACTACGGCCGCAACCATCACGATAGAGTTCGCTGATTGACTGACGGTGTTACCGCCGCCTCGGCTGCTCTTGGTGCCAGGCCAGGCCCGGCTGCGGCCTGGAGCGTGCTGGCTGATGTCATCTTGCACCGGGCGGCATTGGTCGTCAGGGTGGCTTTCGACCACCGGCCGGACCCGCTGGCAGGACTGAAGGTCGATGACGAAGACCTCAGCCGGCTGCTTACGGAGTTGCCAGGATTGGCCGCGGGGGACACGACGGTGGTTGATGCCATCAACCAACAGGCATCGGCCGGGGTCGCCGCCGCACGGCAGGCATTGCGTTCCTACATTTCCGCTGACAATGTCTTTGGTCGAATTGTCCGATTTGTCGCCTTGTCCGACCTGGAAGCCGAGGTCCTTGCGCTCGCCTGCGCAGTCGAGCTCGACCCACGGCGCCAACGAGTCGTTGGGTACCTCAATGACGACGTGAGCCAACGGCGGCTAAACCTGTTCACTGTTCAATTGCTTTTCAGCGACTACCCCGACGCCGGCCTGGTGGCGGGACCAGGGAGCGGGCTGCGCCGGGCGGGGCTGATCGTCCCGGCTGAACCGGGACCGCTGGCCTCCGTAGCGCTCGTGCCATCGCCGTCGGTGGTGTGGTGGCTCTCCGGGGACAGAACCCCCGACCCAGAGCTACCCGCGGGCAGCGAGGTGCACGTTCGGCCGGCCTGGGCGGCGAGCCCCGGAGGGGGTTACGGCCAGGGGTGCCCGCGGCTCGTCCTCGTGCCGGGGGGCGACCGGGCCAGGCGCCGCCAGGCCGCCAGCGCGGCCCTAGGCGACCTCCTGGTTGCGCCGTTGCCCGGCTCTGCCTCCGAGTGGGACGCGCTCGTACGCCAGGCCACCCTGGAACAGCTGTCGGTGATGATCGAGCTGGCAGGACCGCTCCCGCCCGAGGCCCGCGAGCGGGTGCAACAGGCAAAGCACCTGCGCTGGGCGCTGGCAAGCCCAGAGGAGCTGCCCCTCGATTGCTTGCCCACCCTGCCCTGGCGGGAACTGGCCGTGGCGCCGGCGGCGGCCACGGGGACCGAGTGGGCGGCGGCGGTGACCGAGGCATCCGGCTTGGGCTACATCGCCGAGGATGAGGCGGCGCAGCTGCTGGCGGGCGACCAGGCGCTCAACGCCGAACAGCTCGAGCTGGTGCAGCAAGCGGCACCCGGAGTGGGCGGGATCAGCGCGGCGGTCCGGCGGCTCGCCGCGGGCCATATCTCAGCCCTGGCCCCCCGCATAAGGCCGTCGCGCACCTGGGCCGACCTTGTCCTCGATGACGACCGGACCGAGCGCTTGAAAGAGGTGGTGGCGCGTTGCCGCCACAAGCGCATGGTCTTCTCTGACTGGGGATTTTCGCCCTTCCCGTCTGCTGGAGTGGTGGCACTATTTTCCGGTCCATCAGGCACCGGCAAGACACTGGCCGCAGAGATCATCGCCGGTGAGCTCGGCCTCGACCTCTACAAGGTCGACCTAGCCGCTCTCGTGTCCAAATGGGTCGGCGAGACGGAAAAAAACCTCGCCGCAGTTTTCGCCGCAGCCGAAGCCAGCAACGTGGCCCTGTTTTTCGACGAGGCCGACGCCGTCTTCGGCAAGCGCTCCGAAGTGTCGGACGCGCACGACCGCTACGCCAATATCGAGGTCGCCTACTTGCTCCAGCGGCTCGAGCGCTATGAGGGACTGGTCGTCTTGGCGACCAACCTGGCGACCAACATCGACCCCGCGTTCCTGAGACGGGTACACGTTAGCGTCGACTTCCCCATGCCCGAGGAGCCCGAGCGCCGCCGTATCTGGGACCGCAGCCTCCCACCCACGGCGCCTTCCAAGGAGCTTGACCTTGACCTGCTGGCCAAGTTGTTCAAGCTATCGGGGGGCGCGATCCGCAATTCGGCGGTCACGTCAGCGTTCATCGCCGCCGAAGCCGGCGGGCCGATCACGATGCACTGCGTCATGGAGGCGGTACAGCGCGAGATGCGCAAGATGGGCCGCCTGCTGACCCCGGCCGACTTCGGGCCCTACAGCGCGCTGGTCAAGGGCGCTCCGCCTCGATAGTCCCGCCGCTGCTCGGGCCTCCGCGGGCGGGCAGGCGGCATGTGGCGGAGCATCCAGGAGTGCCCTGAAACGTCCAAGAGTGCCGCTGGAACCGTCCAAGAGTGCCGCTGGAACCGTCCAAGAGTGCCCTGAAACGTCCAAGAGTGCGGGGTCGCGGCCAGAAATGAGGGGCATGAGCTGGACAAACGTGCGGCGGAGCGCCGCAATGGCGTCACTCTTGGAGCTTTCGTGCCACTCTTGGAGGCTTTCCAAGCCACTCTTGGAGGTTTCGTGCCACTCTTGGAGCATTCCAAAGCCATTCTCGGAGCTTGGAGCTTTCAAACCGACTGTTGGAGGTCACAAGTCCATTTGGCCCGCCTACGGCCCTACGCCCGCCCAGCGCCCGGGCGGCCCACTCGAGCCTCGGGCGGAGCCCCTAGTCCTGTTCGGGATGAACGTGCGCCCCGCCCTGCTGGACCGTGTGGGTGAGCTCGTGAGCCAGCAGGCTCTGGCCGGCAGAGCTGGCCAGTGAAGGTGCTTCACGACCCAGGAAGATGTCGGCCCCAACTGTGAACGCCGTAGCCCCTACCTGCTGATTGAGCGAACCAGCCGCCTCACCACTATGGACCTTGACCGCGCTGAAGTCAGCACCGAAAGCGCCTTCCATGGAGTGCCGCAGGCCTCCGGGTAGCGGTGCACCGCCTGCGCGGGCCGCGCGAAGACGCGACTCCGTGTCACCGTCGAGGTCTCCGCCCTCGGGCCCGATAACCCCCCCGCCGACGTCCGGCTTGCGGCTAACCATCCGGGCCAGAGGAGCCAGCGCGAGGTCGTCGTCTTCGCCAATGGCTGGGCCGGGCCCGGCGACGAGCGCGCCGCCGGGGCTTGCCGGTGCTAGTGCTGCCGGTGCCGGTTCGGCAGCCGCTTTACCCGCGCTCAGCCGTGCAACAACCGCCGCGGCAACCGAGTCGGCTTCCCTCTCGTAGCGGTCGTCGACCGCGCCGACGGCCAGCTTGGCTTGGCCGAGCGCAAGCAGCGCCGAAGTGGCGCGGTTGCCGGCGACCCGCTGCATCTCGATGAGCGAGCTGCGCTCGTAGCTAGTCCCGGGCCGGAGTGCCAGCAGAGCCTCGCCCTTGGCCACCCCGTGCAGGCCCACCCCTTGCATGCCCACCCCGTCCTTGGCCACGCCATGCTTGGCTAGCCCGCCCTTGGCCACCCCGGCGGCCTTCGTCTTGCCCCTTGCCTCCTGAGCGCCCTTGGCGGTGGCCCGGGGTCGCTCGCCCGATCTGGAGACGGCCTTGGGGACGCGCTCATGAGCAGCCATCACGTCCAGGGTACGGCGTTCACGTCGGTGAGGCAACGACAGGGGTGCTGCGCCCCTCGGCTAGCCCCCCGCCTCTGCGCTTGCGCCACAACTCGGCCAGCTCGTCCAGGCTCTCGCGGACCTGACGCTCGCCCGCCCAACTAGCGGCGGCTTCCTCCAAGCGGCGGCGCCGAGCCGAGTCAGCCTGTAGGTGCCGGACCTGGTCCACCAGCGCGGGCACCGCCTTGGCCTCTACGGCCAGGTTGCGCTTCACCAGCTCCCTTGTGCACGCCGTCCCGTGACCGGCGATTGGGGCAAAGGCCACCACCGGCCGGGGCGTGCACAACGCCTCGAGCACCGTCTGGCCGGCGCCGTTTGTCACGACCACGTCGGCCGCGGCCATGAGCTCGGGCATGTTGGGGACGAACCCCAAAGCGGTCAGCCGCCCGGCCGAACTCTCGGCCAAGGCTCGCATCTTGCGTTCGAGGTCCGCGTTCCTCCCGCATACGGCCACAACGTGCACCCCGGGCTGAAGCTTGACCAGGCCCCCTGCCCCGCCAGCGATATTGCCGATGCCCCAGGCGCCACCACTCATGAGCACGACGAACTCGTCGTCGGCAAGGCCCAAACGCCGCCGCGCCTCTGACCGTGTGTGCTCGCCGACCCCTCGCCGCACCGGGGCGGCGGCCCGCCTCATCGAATGCTCGAACCCCGGGAGCAGAGCCTGCTCGGCGGCCCCCTCGTGCATCACGAAGTGGAGGTCGATCCCGGCGTAGGCCCAGGTCGGGTGGACATGAAAGGCGGGGATGAAGGTTGCCGACGCCACCCACTCATCACGCTCGCGACGGAGCCAGTCCATCGCCGCCGAGCCGAACGGGTACGTCGAGATCACAACGTCCGGCCGCCGCGCCTCCAGCTCCAGACCGAGGCGGGGGCCGAAGAACTTGCCAGCGGACAGCCGCGCCGACGCGGCCCGGCGCGCCGAGCGCGCCAGCCACGCATACCCGAGCGTGTAGGTCCAGGGCACCAAAGCCAGCTGAGCTCCATAAGCCCACTGAGCGATGCGGGCGAAGCGCGGCCCGCGCAGCTGCATGGTGTCCACCCTGTCGACCGCGCACCCCGGCCACACCTCGTCGATGGCCTCGGTCAGGGCGTCGGCCATGGCGTTGTGGCCGTCCCCCATCGCCGCCGAGATGATCAGGGCGCGGCGCGGCAATTCGTCGTCGTGGGCCATGTGCTCGGGGGCAGCCTAGCGCCGTGCGTCGCCGGGCTCAGCTGGCTGCAGCCGGCGCCGCCGCGGGGGGCAGGTTGCCGCCCAGCTCGGCGAGCTTCTCCAGGATCTCCTTTATGCCGCCCTGGGTGTGGGCATCGAGCAGGTCGATGATCCGCTCGACGTCGTCGAAGGTCTTGGCCGAGCGGGCGTCAGCAGCGATGTTCTGTAGGTTCTGGCCGACCATGAGGGCGGGCAGCAAGACGAGCTGGATGAAGCTCTGGGCCAGCCACGCCACCATGTAGGCGAAGCCCGTCGAGCCAATAATGCCGATGCCGTGGACGATATTCGACTCGACGAGCACAGCCGGGAGCGCCACGAGAGCGACGACGCAAAAGATCCAAAAGCACGTCATCGTGCCCACGTTGTTGGTGATCAGAAGCGCAAAGTGCTTGTTGAAACGGGCATATGGACTGTTGGTGGGGAGGTGGTCGGTCACCTTGGCGTGGACCGGGTGGCCCAGCTTCGTGAAGCCGAACGCCGGGCGATGATGGTGCTGGTCTGTAGCGGCTTCTACATCGGTTGTGGTCATGAACCGAGAGTTTCGCGCAGGGCCAGCGCGCCTCTGGTCATTGCTAGGGCGCTACGCGCTCGACCTTGACGTGGAACACGCGTCCGTCGGCCACTTCGGCCCGTTGGCTGCCGTCCAGCGGGCCGTCAACGAGTAGTAACGCGTCGGCCAAGGTCTCGCCTGCGATCATCGCCCGGTGCTCCTCCGCAGCGACGCGCAGTTCCTCGAAGTGCGCTACGCCAAGGTAGAGCTGGATCCGGTCCGACACCTCAAGGCCGGCCCGCTTGCGCGCCTCTTGCACCTCGCGGACGACGTCGCGAGCGAGGCCTTCCCTCTCCAAGCCGGTAGTAAGGGCCAGGTCCAGGCTGACCACAATGTCGCAGCCGGCTATGGAACGCGCGGAGCCGCTGTCCCGGGGCACGAGAGACAGGAAGTACTCCCCTTCCAGGAGCCGGTGCCCGCCCGCCTCCACGCCCCCGCCGGGCGCGTGCACCCAGTCGCCGCGGCGCACCGCAGCGATCACCTCCTGGGTGGCCGGGCCGAGCCGCGGGCCGCACACCGCCGGCGCGACCTGGAGCACGAGGTCGGCCACTTCCCCGACGTCGTCGACGAAATGCACCTCCTTGACGTTCAGCTCATCGGCTATAAGGTCCCGGTAGGGGCCGAGAGCCGCCGCCCCCGGCCCGGCGAGGGTGGCCGCAGCCAGCGGGAGGCGCGCCCTCAAGTTGTTGGCCTTGCGGATGGAGTGACCGGCCGAGACCACTTCACGCACCACGTCCATCTGGTTCACGAGGTCGGGGTCGGCGGGCAGCGTGCCGGCATCGGGCCAATCGGCCAGGTGCACGCTCCGCTCGCCGGTGAGGTCCCGGTAGATGTGCTCGGCGAGCAGCGGTAGTAGCGGCGCAGCGACGAGGCATACGGTGTGCAGCACGGTGTAGAGGGTGTCGTAGGCGTCGCGCTTGGTCTGGTCCGAAGCGCGGCTCGCCCCCACGCGGCTCCAGAAGCGGTCCCGGCTGCGCCGGATGTACCAGTTGTTCAGTGCGTCCAAGAAGCTCGTGACCGACGAGCAAGCCTGGTACAGGTCGTAATCCTCCATCGCCGCAGTGATTTGCTCGACCAGCGCACGGGTCTTGGCCAGGACGTAGCGGTCGAGCAGCTCGCTCGGCGCGGCCGTCCCAGCTGCACGGTAATGGTCAGCGTTTGCGTACATCGAGAAGAACTTCCAAGCGTTCCAAAGCGGGTTGAGCACCGCCCGCACCGCCTCGGCTGGGCCGCGGCGCTCAACCACCAGGTCGCCACCCCGCATTACCGGCGACGAGATCAGGAACCAGCGCATGGCGTCGGAACCGTAGACGTTGAACATCTCGTCGGGGTCGGGGTAGTTGCGCAGCCGCTTGGACAATTTCAGCTTGTCGTGGCCAAGGACTATGCCGTGCGCGATGCAGTTCTGGAACGGAGGCTTGTCGAACAGGGCGCAGCCAAGCACGTGCAGCGTGTAGAACCAGCC
The DNA here is from genome assembly GCA_035503975.1 of Acidimicrobiales bacterium. Taxonomy (GTDB): domain Bacteria; phylum Actinomycetota; class Acidimicrobiia; order Acidimicrobiales; family Palsa-688; genus DATJMJ01. Next base: position 9,686 of record DATJST010000147.1, read on the forward strand.
CCGGGTCTGGCCCACGTACTCAACAATGAAATCGGCGGGGAAATGGTCCTCGAACCAGGCGGAGTTTTCGAACGGGTAGTGGACCTGGGCAAACGGCATCGACCCCGACTCGAACCAGCAATCGAGCACGTCCTCCACCCGGCGCATCATGGACTGCCCGGTCGGGTCGTCCGGGTTCGGTCGCACCAATTGGTCTATGGCGGGCCGGTGGAGGTCCGGCGGCCGTACCCCGAAATCTGCCTCGAGCTCAGCCAGGCTCCCGTACACGTCGACGCGGGGATAGCGCGGGTTGTCGCTCTTCCACACCGGGATGGGGCTGCCCCAGAACCGGTTGCGCGATATCGCCCAGTCCCTGGCCCCCTCCAGCCACTTGCCGAACGCGCCGTCGCGGACGTGCCCGGGGATCCAGTTGATCTCCTGGTTACGTTGCAGCATGGTCTGTTTTATGGGGGCGACCCTGACGAACCAGGAGCTGACGGCCTTGTAGATGAGCGGCGTGTCGGTACGCCAGCAGTGCGGGTAAGAGTGCTCATAGGTCTCGTGGAGGAGCAGGGCACCGGCTTTGCGCAAGTCGGCCACGATGGGCCGGTTGGCCTCGAAAACCTGCTGGCCCTCGTAGGCGCCGACCTCGGAGGTGAAACGAGCTCGAGAGTCCACCGGGCACACGACTGCGATACCGGCTTGCTCGCAGGCCTGCTGGTCGTCTTCGCCGAACCCGGGCGCCATGTGCACGACGCCCGTACCCTCGTCGGTGGCCACGAAATCACCCGCCAGGACGACAAAGGCTTCGGGATGGCCGGCGAAGAAAGGAAAGAGCGGGCGGTAAGCCAACCCGACCAGCTCGGCCCCGGGCAACGTGGCCACCACCTGTCCTCCGGGGACCGCCGCCTGCAAAGCGCCGGCGAGCGCCGGCCAGCGTTCCGCGGCGAGCACATAGCGCTCGCCGTCTTCGCCCTGCACCACGGCATAGGAGATATCGGGCCCGACGGCCAAGGCCAGATTGGAAGGCAGCGTCCAGGGGGTGGTGGTCCACGCCAGGGCGCGCACGCGCCCGGCCGCGAACAGGCTCTCCGCGGGGTGGCCGGGTGCCGGCGGTACCAGTTCGAACGCTACGGTCACGGCTGGGTCCTGGCGCGGCCGGTAGGAATTGTCCATGCGCGTTTCGGAGGCCGAGAGCGGCGTCTCGCACTCCCAGCAGTACGGCAGCACCTTGTAGCCCTCGTACAGGAGCGCCTCGTCGTAGAGCCGGCGTATGGCCCACATGACGCTCTCCATGTAGGTGAGGTCCATGGTCTTGTAGTCGTTTACGAAGTCGACCCAGCGAGCCTGCCGGGTGACATAGCGCTCCCATTCGCTTGTGTAGCGCAGGACCGCGGCCCTGCAGTAATCGTTGAAATCGGCTACCCCGAAGCGCTCGATATCGGCCCGTGTGCTCAGGCCCAGCTCCTTGACCGCTTCCATCTCGGCCGGCAGCCCGTGGCAGTCCCAGCCGAAGCGCCGTTCGACCCGCCAGCCGCGCATCGTCTTGTACCTGGGTATGGCGTCCTTGACAAAGCCCGTGAGCAGGTGACCGTAGTGCGGCAGCCCGTTGGCGAACGGAGGCCCGTCGTAAAAAACGTACTCCTTGGCGGTGCTGCGAGCCTTGACGGATGCTTCGAAAGTCCCGTCCTCGGCCCAGAAGGCGAGGATCTCCCGCTCGACCTGTGGGAAGTCCGCCTTGTCTGCTACCTGGGGGTAAGGCAGGCCGCCCGCAGCGTTGGACTTGTGGCTGGACAGAGAGTTCGGCACCTCACCATGCTACGGGACGCCGAAAAGGCCACCTCCTCCAATTCCCGACCGCCACGTCGCCGCCGCCCTGGTGCCGCCGCCCCCCGGCGCGGGGCCAAACCCTCGCTGCTACTGAGGGTCGCGTCTGACGAGGGGTTCGGGCCAAGAGCCGTTGGCCTCCACCTCGACGTCTTCCTCATCGGCCTCGTCCTCCATGGCCAAGCACCACGAGGCGTGCTCACGTCCCGGCTCTGCGCCGCACTCGGGGCATGGCTCAGGCGCAGTCTCCACTGAGCTAATGGCTCGCTTCAGATCACGCGCCTCTTCGAAGCGCCGATGCCGTCCCTTTTTCACATCTGGCTCCCGACCCGAGACATCCAGGACGAAAGCCAGCTTACCGCCATCGCGGGCCGAACGGGTACCTGCCACGGTCGCCCCGGCTGGGGCACGGCCGCCTCCTATCATGACGTCATGGCCGATGAGCTGGATGTTGATGCGATGCTCAGCCGCTTCAGGGAGAGGGCCAAGGCCGTGCGCCAACGCGGCGTGCCACCACTGGAAGGGCCTGACCGCAAGCGCTTCGTGGACCAGGCACGCACCGACTACATGGACTATGCCATCATCGCTGACGCTGAGGCGACGCTGGAAGGCGGCATCCTTACCCTGCGCATCGACCTAAGACCAAAGAACGCAGGCGACGCTTCGCCCTGAAAGGGCCTGCGCCCGGTCCCCGCGGTGCTCGTGCGCCACCCCTTTCCTCCTGGCGCTGTCCTGCTGGCGCTTTCCTGCTGGCGCTTTCCTGCTGGCGCTGTCCTGCTGGCGCTTTCCTCCCGGCCACAGCCGGTTAGTGCCGCCGGGGCCGGTCTTCGAGGAGCAGGCGCCCGTGCCCGTCGAAAGCGAGCGACGCCTCACCCCGGGCCAGGCGGCGCAACGGCACGCCCACCAGCTCGGAGCGCCACCCCCGGCCCAGCCGGGCGCCGGGCTTGCCCGAGAGGAAATCGACGATCTCGCTGCGCGTGGCCAGCAAGGCGGCGTCGACGTCCTCGTCCCGGCTCAGCTGGGCGACCCAGGCCGAGGAGAGCGCGACCGCGGGTCGCAGCTCCTTGCTCACCTGCTCGCTCTGAGCTACGCGCAGCCGGTCGGCGGGCAGTGCCTTGCCCCTGGCCACCGCGGCCATTATCGCCTGGTCGGCGCCCCCCCGCAGGTGGCGCATGTCGATGCCGCGCGTCTCGCGGAGCGCGGCTGCAGTCGCCGGAGGAGAGTGAGCGATCGAGAGCAGGGCGAGGTCGGGCAGCACCATGCGCGGCTGCACGTCCAAGGCTCGTGCCCGCTGTTCCCGCCAAGCCGCCACCTCTTGCGCGACCGCCCGGGAGACACCCTGGAACTGGCGGTTGTCGCTCAGCTTCCACCAGGCCTCCTCGGGGTCGGCGGGACTGACAGGGCGCGAGAGCAGGGCGGCGCACTCCTCTTCGGCCCAGGCCAGCCGTCCGCGCCGGTGCAGCTGGGTGGAGATCGTGTCGGCAAGCGTGAGCAGGTGGGCGACGTCCGAAGCGGCGTAGGCGACCTGGGAAGGGGTTAGCGGCCGGCGGCTCCAGTCGGTCAGCCGGTCGCCTTTGGCCAACCTCAGGTGCAAGAAGCGGTCCACAAGCGAGGCCAGGGAGGCCGAACCGTGACCGAGGAAACCGGCAGCCAGCTGCGTGTCGAAAAGCGCGCTGGGGGACGCATGGCACGCCCTCGCCAGCACCTCGAGGTCTTGGCTGGCGGCGTGGGCGACCATCACCCCGGGGCCGGTCAGCACCTTGGAGAGCGGCTCGGGGTCAACGGCCAGGGGGTCGACAAGGACCACCCGCACGGGCTCTCCCGGAGACGGTGCCCAGGCCGCTTGGAGCAAGGCCAAGCGCGGCCAATAAGTGCGCTCGCGGTGGAACTCGGTGTCCATCGCATAACGCGGGGCGGCGGCCAGTTCGTCGACCACGCGAGCAAGGCTTTCGGGCGTGGTGACCAGTTCTGCCGGCAACGGAGCCGGGACGGCCGGTGACGGCGCTGCAGCGGTCTCTTCCACCCCGGGCCCGGGCTCGCTCGGTACGGCCTCCACTACTGGCTTTCGGGCACTACTGGCTTTCGGGCACTACCGAACTGGCTTTCGGGCACTACTGGCCTTCGGGCTCCGACCAAGCCCGAAGCTGGGCCAAGCTACGCGCCAGGATGCGCGAGACCTGCATCTGGGTGGCCCCGATCAAAGCCCCGATCTGGGTCTGCGAAAACCCGGCGACGAAGCGCAGGTTGAGGACCAGGCGTTCGCGCTCGGGCAGTCGGGCCAGCAGCGGGCTCAACACCATGCGGCCCTCGACCTCGGCCAGGCCTTCGTCCCCCGCCCCGAGCTTGGTGGCGGCGTAGGTTTCGTCCCCGGCCGCGACCATGGCGTCGAGGGGAGTACTGTTGCGCAAACCTCCCGCCTCGAGCGCCTCGAGCACCTCCTCGGTGCCGGCGCTGATGTGCCGGGCGACTTCCTCCACTGTGGGCGAGCGGCCGAGGTTCTGGGTCAGTTCGTCCATCGCCTGCTGGGCGGTGATGTACAGGTCGTGAACACGCCGGGGGGGCCGCACCCACCAGCCTCGGTCACGGAGGTGCCGTTTTAGCTCACCCAGGATCGTGGCGGTAGCGAAGGTGGTCAGCTCGGTGCCCCGCTCTGGGTCGAAACGCTCAACCGCCTTCAACAAGCCGATGAGGGCTACCTGGTTGAGGTCCTCCATGTCCTCACCGCGCTGGGCAAAACGGCTGGCCAAGGACAACGCGAGCCCCTGGTAGGAGGAGACGATGAAGTCGAGCGCGGCCGTGTCGCGTGAGCTGTGGTACGCGTCCAGAGCCTGGCGCACCCGCTGGCGTCGGTCGGTGGCCTCCTCGAACCCGGTCAACGACGGAACGGGGGGAGCCACGAAACAGAGTTTACTGGCCACGGACCGTTGCATGGCCCGCAGCGGGTGACCCGAAATTCACCCACCGTAGTTGAGCCTCGTATCCTCCATGCGCAACACGGGGCTCTGTTCGTCGGGCGCCGAACAGTCGACCACTTCGCCCACGAACAGCGTGTGGTCCCCAACGTCGAGGCGCTGGCGCACATCGCATTCAAGCCACGCGACCGCCTGGGCCAGCACCGGCACGCCCGTGGCGCCGACCCGGACCGCCAGCCCGCCGAGCATGCCCGGCTCGGGGCCCTCCGGCACGGGCTTGGTGAATGCTCGCACCACGGCACGGTCCTCGCGCTTCAGGAACGACAGGCTGAAAGCGCCGCTCTCGGCCACCAGGCCGTGAGTCAACGCATCTTGGCGCACCGATACGGCGAGGAGCTTGGGAACGATCGACACTTGCACCGCCCAGTTGTGCGTCATCAGGTTGCGCCGCCCGCCTGCGGCACTGCCGAGCAGGTAGATACCCGACGGCATGCGCCATAAGATGCGCCGGCGGCGGCGGTCGTACTCCTCAGCATCGGCCCCGGACGGGAACGGGCCTACCAGCTCGGCCGGCAACCGCGTGCCCTAGATCGCCGGCTCTGGGCCGCCCGGCCGGGACGCGTCCGCTCCGGCGGGGCCCGGACGAGGACCGCTCCAGTCCGTCCCTGGGTCGAGCTGGCGCAAAAAGAGCTCGCACCGCCGCTCCTCGTCCCTCTCGCCAATCTCGCCGGCGGCTCGGGACAACGCCACCAGCGAGCGCAGGAACCCGCGGTTGCTCGGGTGCCGCCAAAGCACAAAGCCGGAGCCACGCCAGCCCGAGGCGCGGAGGGCATCAAGGCCTCGGTGGTAACCGGTGCGGGCAAAAGCGTAGGCCGTCACCGGGGAGCCCCCGGACAGCTCGAGCTCAGCCAGTTCAGCCCAGCATTCCAAGTAACGCGGCCAGCGTGCCGCAACCGCCGCGACCGCTTCCCGGCGCCCGCTGGCGAGTGCTGCCGCGAGGGCGACGACGGCCTCGTCGGGAGCCGCCGGCAGGACGGTCTCGGGTGGGGCCGCTCCTAACGAAATGGGGTCAGGCATAGCGCATCAGCGTAATGTCGGGGTCACGCAAGAGTGCATCTTCGACGGCATCATCGCGGGCCAAGTGGCTGCGCATATCGTCCTGGACGAGCGCGACCTGGTGGCGTTCCTCGACCACCGCCCCGTGTTCGACGGCCACACACTGGTAGTGCCCCGCACCCATTACGCGCGCCTGGCAGAAGCGCCCGAGAGCCTGCTCGGGCCGCTCATGAGCGCCGGCCGACGGGTCGCCGCCGCACAAGCGGCCGCGCTCGGGAGCTCGGGCGCCTTGTTCGTCCTCAACGAGGTGGTGAGCCAGAGCGTGCCACATGTGCACTTGCATGTCGTCCCGCGCCGTTTTGGCGACGGTTTACGGGGCTTCCTGTGGCCCCGGCACCGCTACCCGAGTGAGGACGCGGCGGCTTCCTTGGCCGCCAAGCTCAGGGAGGTGCTGGCAGGCACCTCGCGGGCCGTGGCGGCACCCCCCGCGGGCGGCGAGGGCGTAGGCGTCACCGATAGCTGAGGAGGCGGA